>CABTYO010000001.1 GCA_902489075.1 uncultured Faecalicatena sp.
AACAGAGCGGCCAGAGCACAGTTGTTAAAGAAAAACATGAGATGTATTTGAATTGGAAGCAATAGATAAATTTTTAGAAAGTGAATGGGTTAAAGAAAAACATGAGATGTATTTGAATGCTATATAAAGACCTGACTGACCATCCTTCGAAAGAGTTAAAGAAAAACATGAGATGTATTTGAATTAATATTTCTTTCCATATACACTCATTTTTTTTAGTTAAAGAAAAACATGAGATGTATTTGAATCAAAGACAAGCGATATTACCGAAATGTACACGGCGTTAAAGAAAAACATGAGATGTATTTGAATTTTCTGATTTTGTCTAAACGTTTCGTTTCCTTTTCTGTTAAAGAAAAACATGAGATGTATTTGAATAGGCATACTGTAGAAAAATAAAGCTGAGCGTAAATGTTAAAGAAAAACATGAGATGTATTTGAATTGGGTGGAAAAGACCCATGTCGTTCACCACGATGCCGTTAAAGAAAAACATGAGATGTATTTGAATCTGTCACGGTTCTTTATAGACGCTCAACCAAATGGCGTTAAAGAAAAACATGAGATGTATTTGAATGTACCACGGAGAAACGAAGGAGGGTGATTCACGTGGGTTAAAGAAAAACATGAGATGTATTTGAATGATGATGTATATTCCAACCATGGTGTGCGATCTACATGGGCATCCTGAACAAAATCACAAAATTCCGTTTGGAAAGAGTTTCGACTGTACTGGAAATTATTATAGAAGGGTCTTATTTACAGCCTTTTTCCATAGGTGGTGCAGATAAAGAATGTATTTCTTCAAGTAAACTTATGGCATCGATAAATCCTTGATAATAGGCAACGCGTTCATATTCTAAACTCATTTCATTGCTTGCAGATAAAGCATCATCTACAAGTCTACATTGTTCAGGATTAAATTTAGCCTTTTCTATTGCTTCTGTTTTTATACCTACCTTTTCATTAACTTCTTGATATTTTTTATCATTTTTCAGAGCTTGTTCTATAGCATTCGCCATCCTTATACTAAATAAACTATTTAATATAGATTTTTGCCCATTCATTTTCTCAAAATACATAGATTTATCCGCCTTATCAGTAGTGTGTTTAAACGTACTAATTATACGCTTAAAACGACTAAAAATCAAGTTTTTTGCGAAGTATAATGTACGCATTAACAAAGTAAAGGTGGAAATCCAATGATAGATATCCTGAACAAAATTACAAAACTCCGTTTGGAACGAAACTGGACCGAATATGAATTAGCAAAACATTCTGGCTTGACGCAATCTACAATATCTACCTGGTATCGTAAAAATCAGATTCCTACGCTGCCCACCTTAGAAAAAGTGTGCAAAGGTTTAGGAATTACCTTATCACAATTTTTTGCAGAAGGGGAAGACCTTATTGGCTTAACGCCAGAACAGCAGAAAATGTTAGACAGCTGGTCTGCTTTAAATGAAAAACAACAGGAAATTATTATGGAGTTGCTTCAAAATATGTAAGCTGAGATTAGTACTTTTAGATATAATACAAACTTAAATATTGGAGCTTAAAAACATAACCTCCCTAACAAAACCAATGAACTCCCGGAAATGAATTCCACCATTTCCGGGAGTTTGAAATGAGAACTCAGCAGTCGACAATATCTACAGGAAATCTTCCATATCGTTTGTCTTAGACTGCTCTTGGTCTATTTCGTTTTCATCCCAGGAATTCCAGTTTTCTGGACTCTCCCTATAAGGTTCATTTTGCATAGAATCACGATAATTCATATTGTAGTTGTTAGTCTGCCTTTGTTGGCAGTCATTTTCGTAAGGCGATGAACATTGTCTATGGTTGTATGCCATGCGGTCCGATCCTGGTGAGCAGGGCTGATTATGATGTGGCTGACACTGATGGCCCGGGCAGCATGGCTGGTATTGCGGATCTGGACAGTGATGCGCAGGAGGGCAGTGCCTCTCCGGCGGCTCCGGGCACGGGTGAACCTGTGGTGGGCACGGACGAACCGGTGGCGGACACGGATGAACCGGTGGTGGGCACGGATGAACCGGTGGCGGACACGGGTGCACAGGTGGGCATGGATTCACAGGCGGCCATGGTTCCGGTCCGGGACCGGGATCCGGGCTAATCCCGACCAGCAAGTCTTTGATCCAGTCAAATGCCTCATATACACCCCGCGCATACAGGGAGTCGATGAAAATCTGGTAGAGTTCCGGTGCCATTGCCTTTAGATATTCCAGCTTATCAAGCGTATCGCTGTATTTTCCAGTGGCAAATTCATATAGTTTGCAGTTATTGCGGTTCGTCTGTTGTACAAGTGTTTCACTCGCCTTATTGCGTGAGTCTGTCTGCGGAGAGTGGGGCGTTGTATAGTGGATTGTTACGGTGTTTCTGGTTACCGAGTACTCTTTTCTGCGATAACCGATTTCCACCAGGCTTTCAACAAAAGCATTCCGCATCCCCCGGTCCGGGAAGGTGATCTTTGCATCCATGGTCAGCAGACCGGTATTGGAAAACATTCCAAGCTTAAAGCCGGTGAGCCACCAGTGGACGGCACTGCGCCGCAGGATTACTTTCCCATTCCTGCGCAGTACAAAGGACATTTTCATCCGATCCTTATCGTTGATATTTTCATAGAAAGTTCCTTTAAATTCCGGGGAGTCTATGTCGTTTCTTTCGGTATAATAGATCCCTATTTCTGCGCCTGTCGTAATACCGTACTGACCTTTCCACAGCTCGATCAGCCAGCGTTTGCCGCCGTAGGAGAACGTAACAGGTTCGCAGTCCATGATCATGTTAAAAAGTGGAGCAGCTTCGTCATAGAGACGACAGTAGCCGACTTCCCTCTGCCAGCAGTCCATGAGGGAATAGAAATAATCACCATTCAGTTCGTAGGCAAATCCGGTTTCCTCAAGATCAGCATTTAATTCATTCTGCTGATTCTGCTTATTACTGTCGGGATGGAAACGCCGGCTTCGTAAACGCCATATGATGAGAACGAGCAGGATGACTACCACTAAAATTACTGCTGCGATGATGAGATAATTAGTAAGCATAATTAAAAACCCTTCTTTTATGATTACTATATTTTATGATGTCAGAGGCAAAAGGTGTTTCTACTTCGTATTACTGCTTTACGGCTTAATATGCTGAACAATCACTGTCAGGCAAAATTACCAAAAATGGATTTCAAATTTTGGACAAAAAGTAGAAAGTCATATGGAAGTCTTCGGAAGAATTGACTTCTGTCAAAAGCTGTGTTATGCTCGCTTTGTAAATGGGATGGTGATTGCATTAGCAAGCTAAACCTATATGTAGAGATATATTTGGAAGCAGAGGTTTTCCAGGTTTATTTGTGCATATAGGTTTTTTTATTTGAGCGGGAAAAAGGATCCGATCCGACAGGAGGAATGCGAAGATGAAGATTTTTAAGGCGTTGAATAACAATGTTGCTGTTGTTCTGGATGAAAAGGGACAGGAAAGAATTGTAATGGGGAAAGGGATCTGTTTTAAGAAAAAGAATGGAGATGATATTCCTGATGACGTGATCGACAAGACCTTTTTCCTGTCAGAATCGGAGGCAAATAATAAGTTTCAGGTATTGATCAAGGACATCCCGATGGAACATATTGCAGTCGGGGAAGAGATCATTACCGAAGCGAAGGTCCGTCTGGGGAATAAGCTGAATGAGATGATCTACATTTCTTTGATCGATCATGTACATACATCGATTATCCGTTTCCTGGAAGGTGTGACTGTGAAGAATGTTCTGCTGTGGGACATCCGCAGATTTTATAAGGATGAATTTCAGGTGGGATTATGGGCGCTGGACCTGATCGAAGAAAAGTGCAGTGTCAGGCTGCCGGAGGATGAAGCGGGATTCATTGCCCTGCATCTGGCAAACGCACAGATGAATGAAGAAAAAATGCATAATATGTATGAAATTACGAGGATTATGCAGGAAGTTGTGAATATCGTCAAATATTTTTTTCACATGGAGTTCGATGAAGATAATGTTTACTATTATCGCTTTATTACACATTTAAAATTTTTTGCAAAGCGTCTGACTGAGCACAAGATATATGAAGAAGACGACAATGATGACCTGTGGGAAGTGATACGGGGAAAATATCCGGAGGCTTTCAGGTGTGTCGAGAAGATTACACAGTTTGTGAACAAGAAATATGAATACGAGTTATCCAGGGAAGAGCAGCTTTATCTTACGATCCACGTTGAACGTGTGACCAATAAGATGAGGAAATAATCCGTATGCCAGGATGGTGACATTTAGTTGGCCAAACCTTCATAAATATATTTTTTTAATGGAGGAAAGAAAATGGGTAAGTATGAAACTCTGGCAAAAGAAATTGTCAAAAATGTTGGCGGAAAAGAAAACGTCATCAGTTTGACACACTGTATCACAAGGCTTCGCTTTAAACTGAAAGATGAAAGCAAAGCGAACGATGATGTCCTGAAATCGATGGATGGTGTGGTGACGGTCATGAAGAGCGGCGGTCAGTATCAGGTGGTTATCGGGAATCACGTGCCTGATGTCTATGCGGATGTAATGCCGCTGATCGGTCTGGATGAAGGGGCAGCTAAGATAGAGGATGAGAAGCCGTCCGGAAATATTTTCAATCGTTTTATCGATATCATTTCCGGCATTTTCCAGCCGATTCTTGGAATCATGGCGGCCTGCGGTATGGTTAAGGGACTGAATGCCCTGTTTGTGGCGCTGCATCTGTATTCAGATACCTGTGGAGGATATCTGGTGCTGAATGCGATCGGAGACGGGCTGTTCAATTTCCTTCCGCTGTTCCTTGGCTACACGGCGGCAAAGAAATTCAATCTGAAACCGATGCTTGGGCTGGTGATCGGTGCGATCATGTGCTATCCAACAATCCAGGCAAGTGCACTGTCAGCAGGGGGAGATGTGCTGTACACTCTGTTTACAGGAACGATGTTTGAATCCAGTGTTTACACGGATTTCTTCGGGATTCCAATGATCGCCATGAATTATACGGGAACGGTGATCCCCGTGATTTTTGTAGTATATTTTGCATCCAGGTGTGAGAAGTTTTTCAACAAAATCATACCGGACCTGGTAAAGTTTTTCTTTGTACCGATGCTGACACTGCTTGTGGCAATTCCGGTGGGGCTTCTGCTGATCGGGCCTCTGGCAACATTTGCATCAACGCTGATTGCAGAGGGAGTCATGGCAGTGCGGAATGTCAGCCCTATGCTGGCAGGCGCGATCGTGGGGCTGACCTGGCAGATCCTTGTGATTTTCGGGCTGCACTGGGGATTCATTCCCGTCTATATCAATAACATTATGACTCATGGTTTTGACAACGTAATGATGCCGTTTTTCGCATGTACATTCGCAACCTCCGCGGTTGTGCTGGCAATTTTCTTTAAGACAAAGAATAGACAGATTAAGGAGATGGCTCTGCCGAACTGTATTTCCGGAATCTTTGGAGTGACGGAACCGGCGATTTATGGTATTCTGTTACCTCTGAAAAAGCCTTTTATCATCAGCTGTATTGCAGGAGGAATCGGCGGCGGATTTTACGGCGCATTTAATTTCCGGAAGTTTATGATGGGCGGCATGGGGATCTTTGAATTTCCGGCCATGATCGAACCGGACGGAGGCATGGGAAATCTGCTGGTGGCCGTTTCAGGTGCTGTGCTGACGATGATCATTGCTTTCGCAGCCACGATGTTCTTATATAAGGAAGGAAATGTGGAGACAACTGTACAGGAATGTGGAAAAAATAATACAGACGTGGTGCAGGGTGTGGAAAACACAGCTATAGAAAATGCGGTTGTGGAAAACTCATCCATGAAAAGCACTGTTGGAAAAGAGAATAATGTGGAACAGACAGATACGAAAAATGATGCCGGCCAGAATGAGGCGGCAGAATCCCGCAATGGAAAACTGCTTGAGAAGATCGAGATTGCAAGTCCGCTCAAAGGAAAAGTGTTGAAACTGGAATCAATCCAGGATGCTGCGTTTGCATCCGGTGTCCTGGGAAAAGGCGCGGCAGTCCTCCCGGAGGAGGGGAACGTATATGCCCCGGCGGACGGTGTGGTTTCCACCCTGTTCCCGACGCTGCATGCGCTTGGACTGGAAACGGATGACGGGGTCGAGATTCTGATTCATATAGGACTCGATACAGTTCAGCTGGAAGGGGAAGGCTTTGAAGCGGCAGTAAAGCAGGGAGAACGTGTGAAAAAAGGACAGCTTCTTGTGAAGTTTGATCAGGAATTGATTGAAAGCAGGGGCTATTGTATGGAGACGCCGGTGATTATTACCAATACGGATGATTTCCTGGATGTTGTTGAAGTTGGAAAAGAACAGATTCATCCGGGTGAGAGCCTGCTGAAAATTTTGCGATAGGAGGTGTCTCTATGGGATTTCAGAAGGACTTTTTATGGGGCGGCGCGACGGCGGCAAACCAGTGCGAAGGCAGCATTTTTGAGGATGGAAGAGGTCTTGCAAATGTAGATGTCTGTCCGGCAGGAAAGGACAGGAATGCCGTGATCACAGGGCATAAGAAGATGCTTGAGATGGATAAGGAGCATGTGTATCCTGCCGTGGAGGCGGTTGATTTCTACCATCATTTCAGGGAGGATATCCGGCTGTTTGCGGAGATGGGATTTCGCGTATACCGGATGAGCATTGCATGGACCCGGATTTTCCCGAATGGAGATGAAGAGGAACCCAATGAAGAGGGGCTTAAGTTTTACGAGGAAGTATTCAGGGAGTGTCAAAAGTACCAGATTCAGCCCCTAGTTACGATTTCTCATTTTGACTGCCCGATTCATCTGATCAGGAAGTATGGAGGGTGGAGAAGCCGGGAGATGATTGATTTCTATCTCCATCTTTGTGAGGTGCTCTTTACCAGGTTTAAAGAGTATGTGAACCTCTGGCTGACGTTTAATGAGATCAATATGATTCTCCACGCGCCGTTTATGGGGGCAGGGATTTACTTTGAAGAAGGAGAGAATGAGGAGCAGATCAAGTACCAGGCGGCCCACCATGAACTTGTTGCAAGCGCACTTGCAGTCAGGATGGCCCACGAGATCAATCCGGCTAACAAGGTGGGATGTATGTTCGCAGCAGGCAGTGCCTACCCTTATACCTGTAAGCCGGAGGATGTGTGGGAGGCAATGCTTGTGGATCAGGAGAATTTCTTTTTCACAGATGTGCAGGCGCGTGGATATTATCCTGCCTATGCGGTGAAGAGGCTTCAAAAAAAGGGGGTATTTCCTGAAATGGAGCCGGGAGATGAAGAGATTCTGCGAAGACATCCGGTCGATTTTATTTCGTTTTCTTATTATAACAGCAGATGTATTGCGGCGCCTGGGAATGTGCAGGAAGAGGCGGAGGGCAATCTTTTTAAATCGGCAAAGAACCCGTATTTGAAATTCAGTGAATGGGGGTGGCCCATCGATCCTCTGGGGCTTCGGATCACCCTGAACCAGGTGTATGACCGATACCAGAAGCCTCTATTTATTGTAGAAAATGGTCTGGGAGCGGCAGACACTCCGAATGAAAGGGGGGAGATAGAGGATGATTACCGGATCGACTATCTGCGGGAGCATATCCGTGCGATGAGGGATGCTGTGGAAGAAGATGGAGTGGAACTGATGGGGTACACGACCTGGGCTCCAGTCGACCTGGTCAGTGCCGGAAGTGGTGAGATGCGCAAGCGGTACGGATTTATCTATGTGGATAAGCAGGACGATGGAAGCGGTACGAGAAGAAGGATCAGGAAAAAATCGTTTTACTGGTATCAGCGTGTAATCCAGACAAATGGAGAAGAGTTATAAAATCAGAATATCAGGAGGAATAGAAAGATGAGAAAATTTAACTATGTGATTAAGGATGAAGTAGGAATTCATGCAAGACCAGCCGGGATGCTGGTAAAAGAGGCTAAGAAGTATCAGAGTAAAGTAGAGCTGGTAAAAGGGGATATGAGTGCGGATGCAACAAGGCTGATGTCAGTGATGGGACTTGGCGTGAAATGCGGAGAGGAGATCACGGTTGAGATTGCCGGAGAAGATGAAGAAACAGCTTATGAAGGAATCAAGGCGTTTTTCGAGGAAAATCTGTAAAAAGAATCAAGAAAGTAAAAGGCTGTGCCGGCAAAGGTGCAGCTTTTTGTTTTGTAAATATAAAGCAGAAAAGTGGAAGAGCAACAGAAAAAATGGAAAAGTTTTCTCTGTATAACAGCAAAATATGATATAATAAGTCAATTGATGTTGATAAATTGGGGGAGTTTTTATGATTAGCTGGTCGCTTGCAGGAGAATATATGTCTCTTATAGTCATTTTTGTTCTAATGCTGTATTTTCATGAAAAAGGTACTGTTGTGAATGCCAAGGTAAGATTATACAGGGCCTGTCTAAGGTTTTCCATGTTTTCGATCGTGCTGGATGCAGTATGTGTGGCTTTGATCAAGCACTCCGACAAGGTGCCTTACTGGCTGAATATGCTGCTGAACAGTCTTTATTTTGTGATGACCGTGGCTGTATGTTCACTGATTGCCGCGTATGCGTTTATTAAGATGCTGGAACACGTCTATGATAAAAGCTGTTTAAGAAGAGCGTTCATAGGGCTGTCGGTGGTTAATGCGCTGTATCTGTCAGCGATTATATATAACGTGAAGTCAGGGATTATCTTTTATTTTGATCAGGCCGGGCATTACCAGAGAGGGACATTTAACATCCTCGGGTATGGAGCTATGGCAGTAGAGATTGGGATGATTTATCTTTGTTTCTGGAAAAACCGTCCCAGTGTCAGCCAGTCTATCGTCAAGATCATCACCACTCTGCCCCCGATTATGGTGCTGCTGTGCCTGTTTCAGTTTGCCTACCAGGAGATGATAATGAACGGAACGGGGATGGCAATTGCCAACCTGATTCTGTTCATCAGTTTCCAGAGCAGGGAACTTAAGAGGGATCATTTGACGATGGCAGGGAACAGGGAGAGCTTTTACGAGAATATATCCCTGAGACTTGCTGGAGGACAGTGTTTCCAGATTGTTCTTCTTGCATTAAGGAAGTTTGATATTATTAATAAGAATTATGGGCATAAGAAGGGGGATGAATTTCTTTATACCATTGCGGCGGAACTGCGAAGGCTTCTGCCGAAAGCGGAGGTATTTCGATTTGGCAATGTGGAATTTGGCCTGATTATACCCTGGGAGTCAGAAGAGAAGTCGGCAGAAACTTATGAGAAGGTGAAGACGAGATGCCGGGATGGCTGGACCGTAGAAGGGATTCATACGCATATCCGGACGGTGTTTATGTATCTGGACTATCTGGGGCAGCATTGTACACCCTCTCAGCTGATGGATTATATTGAGTATGGAATACAGCTGGCGAAGGACAGTCCGAATCATGATGTCCATTTCACAGAATCTGTGAGAAAAGATTATGAGGATGAGAAAAAGATTCTTGAGATCATGCAGAGGTCTGTAGAACAGCGGCGTTTCCGGGTGTGGTATCAGCCGATTTCCCATGTGGGGAGCGGCTTTCATTCCGCGGAGGCCCTGCTTCGCCTGGATGATTATGAAGGAAATCCGGTGCCGCCGTCCAGGTTCATTCCGATTGCCGAGGAGTCCGGCATGATCGATGACCTGAGCTGGATCGTGCTGGAGGAAGTATGTGAACTTCTGGAGAAGAACCCGGAAAGCCAGATCAGGAGCATTTCCATTAATCTTTCCATGCAGCAGTTTGCCGATACCGGGCTGGAAAGAAGAATCCTGGACTGCCTGGAGCGCCACCATCTTAAGCCGGAGCGGCTGAAGATCGAGGTGACGGAGAGAGTTCTATTGCAGGATATGGCATATATGAAAAATGTAATGTACAACATGAAACGTGCGGGAATCGGATTTTATCTGGATGATTTCGGGACGGGCTACTCCAATCTGTCCAGTGTCCTGGAGTTTCCTTTTGAGTGCGTAAAGCTGGACCGCAGCCTGCTCATCGGTTTTCCCGGGAATCCGGATTCAGAGATGCTTGTGAAGACGCTCATTGAGCTGTTCCACAGTATGGGGGGAAAGGTGGTTGTCGAGGGAATTGAGGATGAGGCCCAGGCGGAACTGTTAAAGGAGCTGGGAGCTGACCGCATCCAGGGATATTTCTACAGCAAGCCGCTTCCGGAGGAGATATTTGATAAGTATTATATGTAAAGTTCTCCTTTTTTCTGTCAAAATGAGTTATAATAGAACTAACTAAAAGGCGGTATTTCTTTTGTCAGGAAAAGGAGTGATATTATGACAGATCACACGATTATAACGATCGGCAGACAATTCGGCAGCGGCGGGCATGAAATAGGAAACCGCCTTGCAGAGCGCCTGGACATCCCCTTATATGATCATAATCTGATCAGGATGGCAGCCAAGGAGCTCAACGTGACTGACGAGGAGGCTTCCCGGGTAGATGAGACGATCCTGGGGAAGTTTTTATCGGCATATGTTGTGGGAACCGGTGACTATACTGCATTTGTGGGGACGGACATGTATGGCACCCCTTTAAGTGACCGGATGTATGAGACGCAGACGGAGATTATTAAAAAGCTGGCGGGGAGAAGTTCCTGCATTTTTGTAGGAAGATGTGCGGATTTTGTGCTGGGTGATTATTCGAACTGTATCAATGCGTTTATCTATGCCTATAAGGAGGACCGTGTCCGCCGGATTATGAATATTTATAAGTTGACAGAGAAGCAGGCCTGGGATAAGATAAAGAAGACGGATAAAGAACGCAGGCTGTACTATGAAGCACGGACAGGGCGTGAGTGGGGACATATCGAATCACATGAGCTGATGATAAACGTAAGTCTCATGGGAATCGAGGGTGCTGTGGATGCCCTGGAAGCAATTTACAAGACATGGGAAGGTAGAAAGAAATGAATAAACATGGAAAGAAAATAGTTGCGCCGGTCATTATTACACTGCTCATGGTGTTGTACTTTTTGGGTTTTGTTGTGGCAGTTATGATGTTGAGGCCTCCGGTTATAGTGTGTATCCTGGGCGCAGTGATACCACTGGCATTTGCAGGAGTGATCCTGGGAGTATGTATCCAGAGAATTAAAGAGATAAGGAGTGGAGAAGAAGATGATCTTAGTAAATACTGATTACATTACAGGAAAGAAGTTTGAGATGCTGGGACTGGTTAAGGGAAGCACCATTCAGTCCAAGAATGTGGGCAAAGACATTACACAGAGCTTTAAGACTCTGGTGGGTGGTGAGTTAAAGGCCTATAATGAGATGATGAATGAAGCAAGGGCACTGGCTACAAAGCGTATGACAGAAGAAGCACAAGGCATGGGCGCAGACGCGGTGATCAATATCCGCTATGCATCTGCGGCAGTGATGGCAGGAGCAGCAGAGGTCATGGCTTACGGGACAGCAGTGAAGTTCGTAGACTAGGCGGACAGGTAAGGCGCCGGAGATACCGGCACGATGATATTCGAAGATAATAAGCGGGGATTCTGAGAGATAATGATCAGGATCCCTCTCTATTTTACAGGAGTTTATTCGAGGAGAATTTTTAGTTAAGAGGAGTATGGATCATATGGGAAGAAAAGGAATCGGCAATCGAATTCTTGCCCTGTTTCTGGCGGTTCTGATGTTTGCCACAGTCTGGGGAGCGGACTGCCAGAGCTGGGAAGTGAATGCGGCACAAAAGGACAGTACGAAAAGCGGAAACCTGGAGGTACATTTTTTAGACGTGGGTCAGGGGGATGCCACACTGATTCTTTTAGACGGGCACGCAATGCTGATTGATGCAGGCAACAACAGCAAGGGGACAGCGGTTCAGAATTATCTTAAGAAGCAGGGAGTTACCAAGCTTGATTATGTCATAGGGACCCATCCGGATGCGGATCATATCGGAGGCCTTGATGTGGTGATTTATAAATTTGACTGCGGGAAGGTTCTCCTTCCGGATTTCAGCAAGGATACGAAGACTTACGAAGAGGTCATCGATACATTAAAGGCGAAGAATTATCAGGAAGTTCACCCGAAAGTGGGGGATCGCTATGAGCTGGGCAAGGCTTCATTCACCGTTGTGGCTCCGGGCAGTGAGAAGTACGACAGCGCCAACGATTATTCGATTGCAGTCAGGCTGGAGCATGGGAAAAATCATTTCATGTTTGTCGGAGATGCGGAAGAAGAGTCTGAGCAGGAGATGCTGGAAAGCGGACAAAAGCTGTCTGCGGATGTATATAAAGTGAGTCATCACGGAAGCAGGACCGGGACCAGTGAGGAGTTTTTAAAGGCGGTCGATCCTGCGTACGCTGTGATCAGCTGCGGAGAAGATAATTCCTATGGACATCCACATGCAGAAGTCATGAACCTTCTTCGTAAGGAGGGGGTGAAGGTATTCCGCACGGATGAGCAGGGAACGGTTGTGGCGGTGTCAGATGGGAAGAAGATTACCTGGAACATGTCTCCGGATGAAAGCTGGAAGGCAGGAGAGCCTAAGGGCACGCATTCCGATGCAGAGCCAGCCGTGCAGGCGAGATCCAGGAAGACGCGGGAGACCTCGAAAAAGGAGACTTCTTACATACTGAACACGAATACAAAGAAGATACATCTGTCATCCTGCAGCAGCGTGAAAAAGATGGCAGAAAAGAACAGAAAAAAGACTTCAAAGACGCTCACCCAGCTGGAAAAAGAGGGATACACACCCTGTCAGAACTGCCTTGGTGAGTAACCAGAAAGAATGAAAAAAAGAAAAAGAACCAGTCAGTGGTTCCTCTGCCCAAGGCGGATACTGACTGGTTCTTTTTCGTATTTGATGATGTGTTTCAGGATGACGATCAATGAGATGATCAGTGCTCCCAGCAGGACCGGGCCGGTATGAAAGTGCCGGATACTGCTGATACTGAAGCAGACATATGTGATGATTGTTCTCAACAGATGCGGTCTGATTACCAGCACCAGTGAAAAGAGCAGGTAAAAGGCGGCCAGCAGAAGCGCCGGGTACAGATTCGGAAACAGACCGATCAGACACCCAAAAGAGACTGCAATCGCTTTGCCTCCCTTTTTCGGACGGTAAAAGGGAAAAGCATGGCCGATCACTGGTGCAGCCAGTACAAGGGAGAACAGGATGTTCTGTGTATCCAATGTTCGGACTCCCAGGTAAACTGGCAGGAATCCTTTGAAAAGCTCCAGAATAATGACGGGTATTCCTGCTTTTTTCCCTGCATATTTGAATGCGTTAAATGCACCTGGATTTCCATCACTGCTCAGGCCTGTGGTATCCACATGGCAGAAATACCTGGGAATCAGGTCAGCAAAAAGGATGCTGCCTGACAGGTAGCCGGACAGGATGAAGAAACAGTATCGCATCAGATCCTCTATCATAAACTTTTCCATTATAATCTCCTCCCGGGAAATGTATCGGCTTATTACATGTTATGCGTCAGGTGTGCTTTTGCTGCAAAGCCGTCTGAGCAGTTTGTAGGTTCTGAATGCGGCATCCCCCGGTATGGTCTTTGACTGGGCAGCGCGCATTGCTTCCTGCCGCCGTGTGTTTCGAAGCAGGGTCTGCCCGGTCAGGATCTGTCCATAAAATTTGCCGGAAGTAGCAGAGAGCCCCCGGCTGGTGAAAAATTCCAGATTCTTTGTCTCGCATCCGGGTATGGGGGTGGTATGGATAATCGGGATTCCTTTGACAGCGGCCTCCGTGCTTGTCAGTCCGCCCGGTTTGGTAAAGAGGACATCGCTGGCATCCATATAAGCGGCAATATGTTCTGTATATCCAAGGATTCTGACATTCGAAAACCTCTTGAATTCTGTTTTTAATATTTTATAAAGCTTTTTATTATTTCCGCAGATGACAATGATAAATTCGTCAGGCTGTATCCTTCTGAGAAGCTCTGCGGTGAACAGTTGGATCTTTCCAAATCCCATGCTGCCGCTCATGATCAGATAGACATGAGCATCCTCCGGGATTTGGCAGAGCTGTCTTGCTGCTTTTGGTACTCTTGGGTCTGAAAAGGCCTGGCGGACAGGGATGCCGTAAGCTTTCAGCTTCTTCTCAGGAATTCCTCTGCCGGCAAATTCGGCCTTCAGCTCTTTGTGGGGGATGATATAATAATCGCAGTCAGTCTCCTCCCAGAAAGGGATGCAGGTGTAATCCGTCTCAATAGCGACCACCTTTTGCTCCAGCATGTTCCTGTGCTTCATATAAGTCAGCGTCTCGGCTGCAAAAAGATGGGGCGTCACAATGATGTCATAATCATGTTCATCAAGATAGTGCTTAAGCGGCTTTGCCAGCAGTGCATTGGCGTAATAGACAGGAGATTTACGCTTAGAGGAACTGATCAGTCCTCCCAGTTTATATAAAAAATGGAAGAAATGCGGGGCGTGCTTTACAACCCCGACATAGCCCCCGCCGACATAGCGGGATACACGTTTTCCGCCGAGAAGCATGATGTCGAGCATATCTGCCTCATCGCCGTGGAGGCGGATACATTCCATAAGTGCTTTCCCGGCAGAATTATGCCCCTCCCCTGTATTGCATGACAGAATTAATACTTTCATAAGAACCTCTTTCTTTTTTACTGGTCCATGAGAAAACCAGATCTGAATTTACTGAATCAGAAAACCTGCCAGAAATGTCACAGCGGGAATTGTGACCATAGACAGGATTGTAGTAAACGAAAAAATTTCGGAAGCATAACGATAGTTTCTATTATAACGGATTGCCATCATTGTCATGGTAGCTGCGGTCGGGCATGCAGCTGCGATCAGAGTGGTATAGGCAATCTCGTGGCTGACTCCTGCCACAGCGAGGCACAAAGTAGTCAGCAGCGGCATAAGAAACAGTTTCAGTAAGCTTACCTTATAAATATGCAGATTGGCAAAGATCTGTTTCAAATCTGCCTGTGCAACGGAAAAACCGGCCACCATCATGGCAAGCGGCGTGTTCATATCCGCAACATAGTTCATGGATGACAGGACTGTCTCAGGAATTCGAAGCCGGGCAAAAAACAAAACCATGGCAATACAGGTCGCGATGATCATCGGGGAAAGCAGTCCTTCCTTTAGCTGTTTCAGCGAGAACTTTCCTTCCATCAGACTCAGTCCGTGTGTCCAGGTGAACAGGTTAAATACAGTCATATATGCAGTCAGGTAAAACACCCCTTCATTTCCGAGGACGCTGTAGATCAGTGGAATGCCGATGAACCCGCAGTTGGAGTAAACGGCTCCGAAACGGTCCAGGGTGAATTCTGGATTATTTTTTTGAAAGATCAGCACCCTTGCCAGAAAAATTCCGATCAGGTGTGAGATGCAGGCTGCAGCAAATGCGATCAGCAGTCCTTTGACAAGCCGGGCATCGTAGTCGGTCTGGTAGACCGTTATGATCAGGCAGGGATTGACGACCATCAGCAGGAGGTTCGAGATGGATTTGTTTCCTTCCTGGCTGACGATCTTTAACTTGTAGCAGATGCAGGCCAATACCATAATGATAAGCATTTTAAGTAACTGGTTAAAAATTAATAGAAACATAGCAGGTGTTTTATCCTCTCATAAATAGCGGCAGTAATAATACCGCCTGCAGCCTTCTGGCTGCCAGACGGTATTGGGAATCAGGTTCTTGTTTCGGAAACAGGCTTATGCCATAAAAGATGCAACAATTTCGCTGACCAGTCTGCCGTCAGCCTTTCCTTTTACTTTCGGCATCAGTTCCTTCATGATCTTTCCTTTGTCCTTCGGGGTTGGAGCTTCAATGCCAAGTTCGGACAGAACTCCTTTTACGATCTCTTTGATCTCGTCCTCACCCATCATCTTCGGTGCATATTCCTCCAGGACAGCGAGGCGTTTCTTGCACTCATCGATAATGTCGGTGCGGTCTTCGGGAGTCATCTCCAGAGTCTCTTTCGTCTGCTTGATCTCTTTTAAGATCACCTGGCTTTCTTCCTCTTCAGTCAGGTCGGCACGCTTGTCGATGGCCTTATTCTTCAATGCAGATAACAGAAAAGAGAGGGCAGCTTTTCTTTCCTTGTCTCCAGCCTTCATAGCGGCTACCATTGCACTTCTTACTTCATCAATCTTACTCATTTCATCATACCTCCGTTCAGTTAGTTGTCAGAATAGTTTGGAAATTGCGCAGGGGTCTGACCCTTTTGCAAAGGGGTCAGACCCCTCTGTGAATTCCGGACTGCAATTCATCTGCCCATGTCTGCAGATTATAAGTATGCCCGTCAAATAATTTTAAAATCACGCCGGTGGGGTTGTCCTCATTGGCAAATGCGTTCGCCTCATCTGTGTCCACATGCATGGCAAGTGAAAAACCGGGACTGACCCGGACGACTACATCGGAAAAGATAAGGGAGCGTTCATAGCTTGTAGTAATTACAAATACAATGTCATTGTCTTTCACGTGGGCACGGGCCGCATCAAGTGGAGTCATGTGGATATGCCGTTTGGCAACGATTACGCCTTCTTTTAATTCTACCTTTCCATGAGGGCCGACCAGGGTGCATCCGGGGGTGCCTGCGATATCACCGGACTGCCGGATCACGCTGGGAATTCCCAGCTTTCTTGTATCCGTAACGGAGACTTCTACCTGGGTTGCCTTGCGGAAAGGACCGAGTACAATGACTTTCTCGAAGCGCCCTCTGGGACCGATCACCGTAAGCCGTTCCCTGCAGGCGTACTGACCGGGCTGACTGAGCTCCTTTGTATAGTTCAGGCGCGCGCCGGGACCAAACAGTTGTTCAAAATCTTCCTGGGAGACATGAATATGCCTTGCGGAAGTCTCAATTGGAATTTTCAGACTCATAATATTGCTCCATCCTGCGTGTATTTAACATCTCTTAAATTTTAGCAGAATAAAGTGCGATTTTCAATAACGAATTCAGAAGGCGGGCAGGAAGCGCTAAGATAATGCTAAGAAGTCAAAGCGGGAATTGACCGTCTGAATTTTTTTATGCTAATCTTGTCTGGCAAAGTGCGGACCTCTTGGGAAGGTCCGGGCTTTCTGATCTGAATATACTTGGAAGATGAAGGAGAAGTATGATAATGGGAATTCGGGATATACTGACCCTGTTGGGCGGTCTGGCATTATTTCTTTATGGAATGCAGATGATGAGCAATGGGCTGGAAGCGGCCGCCGGAAACCGGATGAAGGCGATTCTGGAAAAGCTGACGGCAAACCGTGTCAAAGGCGTCCTGGTGGGTGCCGGGATTACGGCGGTGATTCAGTCGTCCTCTGCAACGACAGTCATGGTTGTGGGATTTGTAAATTCAGGGCTGATGACTCTAAAGCAGGCTGTCTGGGTGATCATGGGGGCGAATATTGGTACGACCATCACAGGACAGCTGATCGCACTGGATATTGGGGCGGTCGCTCCGGTGTTTGCAATTGCCGGCGTGGCGGCGATTATGTTTATTAAAAATGAAAAAGTCCATCATATCAGCAGCATTTTTGCAGGACTGGGTATTCTTTTTATGGGAATGGATATGATGGGGAATGCGATGGAGCCTCTGCAGGATTCGGCGGCATTCATCCAGTTTATGACAACGTTTAAGAATCCACTGGTGGGAATCCTGATTGGTGCGGTGTTTACGGCGATTATCCAGTCGTCCTCCGCGTCAGTCGGTATTCTCCAGGCACTCGCAGCCACGGGCATGATACCGCTGTCCAGTGCTGTGTTCATCCTGTTCGGACAGAATATCGGTACCTGTATCACCGCGGTCCTGGCTTCGATTGGGATGAAGGTGAATGCAAAACGGACCACAGTGATCCATCTGATGTTCAATATCTTCGGATCAGTTCTGTTCACGGTGATCTGTCTTGTTACACCGTTTGTCTCATGGATGGAAGCACTGACGCCGGGCAATCCGGTGTCACAGATCGCGAATGTACATACGGTCTTTAATATTGTAACAACGCTGATCCTGCTTCCGTTCGGAACGTATATGGCAGCGGCGGCCGAGCGGATCCTTCCTGACAGTAAGAAGGAAGAGGATGAGGAGTACTGCCTGAAATATATTTCCCCGTTTGAATCCTCTTATGCGATCGGACATGGCGCGGTAGCGATCTCTCAGGTGAAGAACGAAGTTGAGAGAATGCGGGATATGGTGGAGAAGAACTTAAGCCGTGCCTATGATATCCTGATTACATTCAATGAGAAGGAAATGAAAAAGATCGGGGAGCGGGAAGCCTATATCGACTACCTGAATCAGGAGATCTCAGGCTATATTGTGTCACTGATGGCGAGTGAAATGTCGATGGCTGACTCACGCCAGATCAATGGATACTACGTGATCATCAGCAATCTGGAGCGGATCGGTGACCATGCGCTGAACCTGGCGGAATATGCACGGGATCTCAAAGGATGGGATGTGGAATTTTCCGAGACGGCAAAGGAAGAGCTTGAGATCATGAAAACGCAGTGTCTTGAGGCGCTTGCTCTTGTGAGGGCATCCAGAACTGATAGTGCGGAAATGACGCTGGCAAAGGCATCTGTTATGGAACAGAAAATTGACGACACAAGAGACAAATATTTTAAAAAGCAGATGCAGCGGTTGAAAAAAGGAAAATGCAAACCACAGAGCGGAATCGTATTTACCGAGATTCTGACGGATTTTGAAAGAATGGGCGACCATGTGAAAAATATTGCCGAACAATATGTAGAAATGGAAAACTGTTAAGATTACGAATATTTTCCTCTGTTTAACAGATAATAGTAGCAGTGCTAATGATTACTATGACGTTAAATGGAGGAAATTTTTATGAAAGCTACGGGAATCGTAAGGCGGATCGACGACCTGGGAAGGGTGGTTATTCCGAAAGAGATACGAAGAACACTGCGGATCCGCGAAGGAGATCCGCTGGAAATATTTACAGACAGGGAAGGCGAAGTCATACTTAAGAAATATTCCCCGATCGGCGAACTGGGCACTCTTGCAAAACAGTATTCCGAGAGTCTGGCCCAGACGATGGGATATACGGTATGCATTACGGATACGGACCAGGTGGTTGCGGCATCCGGAAGCGGAAAAAAGGACCTGCAGGATAAGTATATCAGCAAAGAGCTGGAAAAACTGATCCAGTCCAGAGAGCAGGTGCTTGCAAAGTCAGACAGCCCGAAGTATGCAGCAATTACACCTGATGAGAAAGAATTCAAAGAAGAAGTGGTCTGCCCCATTCTCTGTGAAGGCGACGCGATCGGTGCGGTTGTCTTCCTGAATAAAGATGAGAAGAAAAAGATGGGAGAGCTGGAACAGAAGGTGGCCCAGAGTGCTGCAGGATTTTTGGGAAGGCAGATGGAGCAGTAGAAAGAGGCATATTTCTCCGGGGACAATCATATGCTGTATTAGTATATGGATGGACGAGGAGGTTGTGAATGGAAAGAAAGACAAATAAGGGGCGGGAAGCGGAAGGAAAAGCCATCTGGATCTTAAAGGCTCTTCTGTGTGCTTACGTGGTAACGGGAATCCTTCTGCTTCTGCTGACTCTGCTGCTCTATAAAATGAATCTGGATGAAGGCAAAGTGACAGGCGGGATCGTTGCAATCTATGTGATATCCACATTTGTGGGCGGCTTTGCGGCAGGAAAGATGGCAAAGGTCCGTAAGTTTGCCTGGGGGCTGACGATCGGAATCCTGTATTTTGGTCTTCTGCTTTTAATTTCCCTTGGAGTTTACCGGAGTGTGCAGGGAAGCGGTGCCAATGTACTGACCACATTTCTTTTGTGCACAGGGGGCGGAATGCTTGGCGGCATGGTATCCTGACGGGGCATTTTGGGAGGTTTTTACGCGTGAAGACAGGGCAGTTTTGTTCACGCTTTGTTCATGAAAAAAACACTTTAAAAACTGAAGGCACTGTGCTATAATGTTACGAGGTGAACACAAGCATCAAGAATAGGAGGAGAGAAGCATGAAACACATCAAAACATTGAATACACAGACTTTGAACAATACAGTAAAAAAAGGCGGCTGCGGAGAATGCCAGACATCCTGTCAGTCAGCATGTAAGACGTCCTGTACAGTAGGAAACCAGACTTGCGAACACAAGAAATAAGCTGTATGTCTAACAGACTACATAGCAAATAAGCTGAAAACGTAAGGAACAGCGCAATATGTTAAAACGAATGAAAGGCAGCGACCTCGGCCGCTGCCTTACGCTTGTTACCGGAAATAATTACAATATTTACGGTCTCAGGTGAATTAAGATGAAAGTGGGGGTATCTGTTGTGATACATCAGTACCAGAATAATGGATATAACATTGTCCTTGATGTGAACAGTGGTTCTGTTCATGTGGTGGACAAGATTGCATATGATGTGATCGGCTGTCTGGAGTCAGAGAATTCCTTCCATACTCCGCAGACACTTCGCAGTGAGGAGACTTTTAAAGATCTCTGTGAGAAGCTTGGAAGTACATATAATAAGGAAGAACTCGGCGAAGTCCTGGAGGCAGTGATCGAACTGACAGAGGCGGGACAGCTCTTTACACGTGATATTTATGAAGATTATATAGGAGAAGTAAAGCAGAGGAAGACAGTCGTAAAGGCTCTTTGTCTGCATATTGCACATGACTGCAACCTGGCATGTAAGTACTGCTTTGCGGAGGAAGGGGAATACCACGGAAGACGTGCCCTGATGTCCTATGAAGTCGGGAAGAAAGCACTGGATTTCCTGATTCAGAATTCCGGAAAGAGAAGGAACCTGGAAGTGGACTTCTTCGGAGGAGAGCCGCTGATGAACTGGCAGGTTGTCAAGGATCTGGTGGCATACGGAAGGGAGCAGGAGAAGCTCTATGACAAGCATTTCCGTTTTACACTGACGACGAATGGTGTCCTGCTGAACGATGAGGTTCAGGAGTTTGTCAATAAAGAGATGGACAATGTGGTCTTAAGCCTTGACGGGCGTAAAGAAGTGAACGATAAGATGCGTCCCTTCAGGAATGGGAAGGGCAGCTACGACCTGATTGTGCCGAAGTTCCAGAAGCTGGCCGAGAGCCGGAATCAGGAGAAGTATTATATCAGGGGAACATTTACAAGAGATAATCTCGACTTTTCCAATGATGTGATGCATTTTGCAGAGTTGGGATTCAAGCAGATTTCGATAGAACCGGTTGTCGGGGAAGATACAGACCCTTATGCGATCAGGGAGAGTGACCTGCCGCAGATTTTCCGGGAATATGACATTCTTGCAAAGACGATGGTGGAAAGAGAACGCAGAGGGGAAGGGTTCACATTCTTCCACTTCATGCTGGATCTGGAAGGCGGGCCGTGTGTGGCCAAGCGTCTGTCAGGCTGTGGTTCCGGCACAGAATACCTGGCTGTGACTCCATGGGGAGATCTGTACCCATGCCATCAGTTTGTAGGAGATGAGAAGTTCCTGATGGGAAATGTGGAGGAAGGGATTACGAAGCCTGAGATCGCCGATGAATTCAGAAGCTGCAGTGTCTATTCCAAGGAGAAATGCAGGAATTGTTTTGCAAGGTTCTATTGCAGCGGAGGCTGTATGGCGAATTCTTACAAGTTCCATAATACCATCCATGACACTTACGATGTAAGCTGTGAGATGGAGCGGAAGCGTGTGGAGTGTGCGATTATGATAAAGGCTGCACTGGCAGATGAAGAAAGGAAAGAAATTTATGAAGAAAAGTAAAGGTATTATCAGCCTGATCCTGACCATTGTACTGGTCGCTCTTCTCGGATTTACGACCGTGGTCGGTTTCGGAAAGACAGGTTCAGGCGCAGCTAAGAACATTAAACTTGGTCTTGATCTTGAGGGTGGTGTCAGCATTACCTATCAGGTTAAGGGGGACAAGCCGTCTCAGGAAGATATGGATGATACGATCTACAAGCTCCAGAGACGTGTAGAGCAGTACAGTACGGAGGCCACTGTTTATCAGGAGGGCGAGGACCGTATCAGTATTGAGATTCCGGGTGTGAAAGATGCCAATAAGATCCTGGATGAATTAGGTCAGCCTGGTTCTCTGTATTTTATCAGGGAAAAAGACAGTGACGGGAAGGCTAACTACAGTTTAGGTTCTGATGGAAAATACCATCTGGATAAGACAATTGATGAACTCAAAGAGGACGGATCCATTGTTCTTACAGGAACGGATGTCAAGAATGCACAGGCAGCGACTTCACAGGATGATCTGAAGAATAAGAAAAATATTGTTCAGCTGTCATTCACAAAAGAAGGAACAGAGAAGTTCGCAGCTGCCACAAAAGCAGCTGCCGGCAAAGAAACGATTGCCATTTATTATGATGGAGACCTGGTCAGCGTGCCGAATGTCGAGAATGAGATCAAAGATGGTGAGGCACAGATTTCAGGAAGCATGAGCTTCGAAGAGGCAGACCAGCTTGCATCTACAATCCGTATCGGTGGTCTGAGCCTGGAGCTGGAAGAACTTCGTTCTAATGTAGTGGGGGCTCAGCTTGGTGAAGAGGCGATCAGCACCAGCTTAAAGGCAGGCGCGATCGGACTTGCGATCGTATTTATCTTTATGTGCTTTGTATACCTGCTTCCTGGTCTGGCAGCAAGTATTGCACTGATTATTTATACAGGGCTGATTCTTGTCCTGCTGAATGCATTTGATATTACACTGACACTGCCTGGTATCGCAGGTATTATCCTGGGTATCGGTATGGCGGTGGATGCCAACGTTATCATTTTCGCCAGAGTACGCGAGGAACTTACCGCAGGAAAGTCTGTGAGAGCATCTTTAAATGCAGGTTTCCATAAAGCAATGTCAGCGATTCTGGATGGTAACATTACGACACTGATTGCGGCAGCGGTACTGTGGCTCAAGGGAAGCGGTACGGTCAAGGGCTTTGCACAGACACTTGCTCTTGGTATTGTTGTTTCCATGTTTACAGCCCTGGTCATCACCCGTTTGATTGTCTATGCGTTCTATGCAGTAGGCATTCACAACCCAAAAGTATACGGACGTGTGAAACCGGAAAGAAAACCTATCGATTTCCTCGGAAAGAAAAAGATATTCTTTGCGATTTCCATCGCAGTGATTCTGGTTGGTTTTGTTTTCATGGGAATCAATGGCAGCCAGGGGAAAGGCGTACTGAATTACAGCCTGGAGTTTAAGGGCGGTACTTCCACGAATGTGACATTTGACCAGGATTACAGCCTGGAAGAGATCGACAAGAATATTGTACCTCTGATCGAGGAAGCGACAGGGGATAATAATGTTCAGGTCCAGAAGGTAGAAGGAACCAATCAGGTGATCTTCAAGACACAGGCTCTGGAGCTGGATAAGCGTGAAGCGTTCAATAAGGCAATGACGGATAACTTCAAGGTAAAAGAAGATGAGATCACAACAGAGAATATCAGTTCTACGGTAAGCTCTGAGATGAGACAGGATGCGATTGTGGCTGTCATCATTGCAACGATCTGTATGCTGCTTTATATCTGGTTCCGTTTCAAGGATATCCGGTTTGCAACAAGCGCCGTACTGGCACTGCTTCATGACGTACTGGTCGTACTGGCATTCTATGTCATTGCGAGAGTGTCTGTTGGTAATACATTTATCGCATGTATGCTGACGATCGTAGGTTACTCAATCAATGCGACAATCGTCATCTTCGACCGTATCCGTGAGGAGCTCAAGACGAAGAAACGTGGAGAGGAACTGAACGAACTGGTAAACAGATGTATCACACGTACACTGACACGTAGTATCTATACTTCACTGACAACGTTCGTGATGGTTGCAGTATTGTTCATCATGGGCGTAAGCTCAATCAAAGAATTCGCACTGCCGCTGATGGTGGGTATCATCTGCGGAGCATACTCATCCGTGTGCATCACAGGAGCACTGTGGTATGTGATGAAGGCGAAGATTGGGAAAAAATAAAATGTGGTAAATGGCTATGCGGGCGCTTCGCGGAGTCCTGACCGGGACTGCCCTCCGGCACTGTGCATGTCATTTCGAAAGCCGCACCGTTTGCGGAGAATTCCTAAAAGTAAAAATGGAAAAAACAGAGGCACCAAGCCTATATGCTGAGAAATCCTGATGATTTCTCAGCAAGTAGGCTGCAGAATTTGCTGTTGTACAGCAAATTCTGACCTCTGTTTTTTCCATTTTTGCTTTAAGGAATTCTAGCCGCGCACTTTAAGGCTTTTGAAATGACATGCACAGTGCCGGAGGGCAGTCCCGGTCAGGACTCCGCTACGCTGGGGGGGGCATCCGGACGGGAGAAGATTGTGGGAGAGGGGGGATGTGGGCTGGAGAATTTGGGAGGGGATTCAGGTGAGAGGATAAGGGGGGAGGGGGATTTTCTTAAGGGGGACGCTGACGGGAGAAAGGGATGTGTGGGGGGAGGGGAATGTGGAAAAGGGATTGACAGGGGGAGGGGGATGTGGAAAAATGATTATGATATGTGTACGGAGGAGGATAAAAGGTGGAGAAGTGGTTTGTTTCTATGAAGAAGGCGGATTTTAATGGGATTGGTAAGCGGTATGGGGTTTCTCCGATTCTGGCCAGGCTGATTCGGAACAGGGATTTGGTTTCGGATGAGGAGATTGGTTTTTATTTGAATGGGACGATTGCGGATCTTTTTGATGGGATGCTGATGAAGGATATGGATAGGGCGGTGGAGATCCTGGCGGAGAAGATTCGTGAGGGGGCGCCGATCCGGGTGATCGGGGATTATGATATTGATGGGGTGAATGCGACTTTTGTGCTTCAGGAGGGGATTTCCAGGCTGGGGGGCGAGGTGGATACGGATATTCCGGACCGGATCAGGGACGGGTATGGGCTGAACCGGATGCTGATTGACCGGGCGCTGGATGACGGGATCGATACGATTATTACGTGTGATAATGGGATCGCGGCTATGGATGAGATTGCCTATGGGAAGAAGATGGGGCTGACTGTGATTGTGACGGACCATCATGAGGTGCCTTATCTGGATGCAGGGGGAGAGAAGGAGTACCTGATGCCTCAGGCGGATGCGGTGATTGATCCTCACAGGCCGGACTGTGAATATCCGTTTAAGGGGCTCTGCGGTGCGGCGGTGGCCTATAAGCTGGTGGAGGCTCTTTATGAGGTGATGCAGCGGGATGTGGACGATGTGGATTACCTGATGGAAAATGTGGCGATTGCGACGGTCGGGGATGTGATGGACCTGGTGGGTGAGAACCGGATTTTTGTAAAGCAGGGGCTGGAGATGCTCAAAAGGACCAGCAACCATGGGCTGAGGGCGTTGATGGAATGTACCGGAGTGCCCATGGACAGGCTGTCCGCATATCATATCGGGTTTGTGATCGGACCGTGCATCAATGCAAGCGGGCGTCTGGATACGGCGAAGCGGGCGCTGGAACTTCTGAATGCACCGAACCGCAGGGAAGCGGTGATGCTGGCGGAGGATCTGAAAGCGCTGAATGACAGCCGCAAGGAGATGACGGAAAAGGGCGTGGAGCAGGCAGTAGAACAGATTGAGAATACCTCTTTGAAAGAGGATAAGGTGCTGGTTGTGTATCTGCCGGACTGCCACGAGAGTATAGCCGGGATTATTGCGGGAAGAATTAAAGAGAGATACTATCGTCCGACCTTTGTGCTGACTGCGGGGGAGGAAGGTGTAAAAGGCTCCGGGCGCTCCATCGAGGCTTACAATATGTTTGAGGAAATGTGCAAGTGCCGGGCACTTTTTACTAAATTCGGGGGGCACAAGCTGGCGGCGGGACTTTCCCTGGAAGAGGAAAATGTAGGAAGGTTCCGGGAGGTAATCAATGAGCTGGCAGAACTGTCGGAGGAGGACTTGAAGCCTAAGGTATCGATTGATATGCAGCTTCCTCTGCCTTATGTGACGGAGGAACTGGTATCGGAACTGGAACTTCTGGAGCCGTTTGGAAAAGGAAATACAAAGCCGCTTTTTGCGGAGAAGAATCTGCGTGTGATAAGCCCCAGGATTATCGGAAAGAACCAGAATGTGCTAAAGTTCAAAGTACAGGATCAGCGGGGGAATCAGATGGAGGCGATTTATTTCGGAGATGCGGCTGCCTGTATGGAATATATGCGTGGAAAACAGACCATGTCCTTTACTTTTTATCCGTCTGTGAACGAATATATGGGGAACCGGACGCTGCAGATCACAGTTGTAAATTACCAATAACTTCCGAAAAAGCGCAGGTTTGGCGCTTTTACGCCATTTTTCTGTTTGAAATAGTTTGAAAATCACAAAAATAATGGTATACTTAGGAGTATGAAAATCAGGAAAGAGAGAATTTTTACTGTAGAGGAAAGGGGGAATTGATATGGCGGGAACTCCGGAATATGAGATGATGAATAAGAATTTGGAGATTGTGGACGGGCATGCCGTAAAAGCACCCGAAGATTATCAAGACCCTGAACAATTATATCAGGCTTTGATCGCCAGGGTAAGGAAGTATCATCCGTCGGCCGACATTACGATGATCGAGAAGGCGTACAAGATCGGGACGGAAGCACATAAGGGACAGGTGCGTAAGTCCGGCGAGCCTTACATCATTCATCCGCTGTGGGTAGGCATTATTCTGGCAGACCTGGAGATGGATAAGGAGACCATTGTGGCAGGGATGCTGCATGATGCCGTGGAAGATACGGATATGACTCTGGAAGATGTGACAAGAGAGTTCGGGGCAGAGGTGGCGCTTCTTGTGGACGGCGTTACCAAGCTGGGACAGTTATCCTATTCCCAGGATAAGCTGGAGGTACAGGCAGAGAATCTGCGCAAGATGTTCCTTGCGATGGCGAAGGATATCCGTGTCATTATTATTAAGCTGGCTGACCGTCTCCACAATATGCGTACTCTGGAATTTATGACAGAGGCGAAGCAGAAGGAAAAGGCAAGGGAGACGATGGATATCTACGCTCCGATTGCCCAGCGGCTCGGTATTTCCAAGATCAAGACGGAGTTAGATGACCTGTCTTTGAAGTATTATCAGCCGGATGTGTATTTTGATCTGGTAAAGGACCTGAATGAGCGGAAGACAGAACGGGAAGAATTCGTACAGCAGATCGTTGCGGAAGTATCTGCCCATATGAAGAATTCCCATATTAACGCAAAAGTTTACGGAAGGGTAAAGCATTTCTTCAGTATTTATAAGAAGATGGTGAACCAGAATAAGACTCTGGATCAGGTGTATGACCTGTTTGCAGTGCGCATCATTGTAGATTCCGTGAAGGACTGCTATGCGGCGCTGGGTGTGATCCATGAGCTGTATACGCCGATTCCGGGACGTTTTAAGGATTATATCGCCATGCCGAAGGCGAATATGTACCAGTCGCTGCATACGACACTGATGGGGCCGTCCGGGCAGCCGTTCGAGATTCAGATCCGTACAGAGGAGATGCATAAGACGGCGGAGTTCGGTATCGCGGCACACTGGAAGTATAAGGAGAGCGGCGACTCCACCAAGAGCGTGAAAGCCCAGGAGGAAGAGAAGCTAAGCTGGCTGCGTCAGATTCTGGAATGGCAGAGAGACATGTCTGATAACCGGGAGTTCTTAAGCCTGTTAAAGGGCGACCTGGATCTGTTTGCAGAGGATGTGTACTGTTTTACACCGAACGGGGATGTGAAGAATCTGCCGAATGGTTCGACGCCTGTAGATTTTGCATATGCGATCCACAGTGCGGTGGGGAATAAGATGGTCGGCGCCAGGGTGAACGGCAAGCTGGTCAATATAGACTATAAGATACAGAACGGCGACAGGATCGAGATCCTGACCTCTCAGAATTCCAAGGGGCCGAGCCGTGACTGGCTGAATATTGTGAAGAGCACACAGGCGAAGAACAAGATCAACCAGTGGTTTAAGAAGGAATTTAAGGAAGATAATATTATCCGCGGCAAGGAGATGATTGCCGCTTACTGTAAGGCGAAGTCAATTAATTTGTCCAATATCATGAAGCCGAAGTACCAGCAGATCGTGCAGAAGAAGTATGGATTCCGCGACTGGGATGCTGTTCTGGCAGCGCTGGGGCACGGCGGCTTAAAGGAAGGCCAGGTGGTCAACCGTCTTGTAGAAGAGTATGAGAAGGAACACAAGAAGGCGATCACGGATGAGACGATCCTGGAGAAGATCTCCGAGGCGAGCAGCCAGAAGGTTCATATAGCCAAGTCGAAGAGCGGAATTGTGGTAAAGGGTATTGATGATATGGCAGTCCGGTTCTCGAAGTGCTGTAATCCGGTGCCAGGCGATGAGATCGTTGGATTCGTGACCAGAGGGCGCGGGATGTCCATTCACAGGACAGACTGTGTGAATATGCTGCATTTGTCCGAGAAGGAGCGTGAGCGCCTGATCGATGCCGAGTGGGAAGAGACTGCGGAGGCAGAGAGCGGCGGACAGTATCTGGCGGAATTAAAGATTTTTGCACATGACAGACAGGGGCTTCTGATGGATATCTCCAAGATTTTTACGGAGGCCAAGATGGATGTGAAGTCCATGAATGTGCGGACGAGCAAGAAGGGGACCGCGACACTGGACATGGGATTCATTGTGCATGGGCGCGATGAACTGCAGAAAGTAATTGAGAAGCTGCGCCAGTTGGACGGCGTGATGGATATTGAACGAACGGCAGGGTAGAAGAGATGAAGATTGAAAAGTTTGTAATAGGAATTATCGGCACGAACTGCTATCTCGTGCAGAATGAAGAGACGAAGGAGTGTATTCTGATCGATCCGGCGACCTGTAAACAGAAGATCGTGGATCATATCAGGGAGCAGGGGCTTTCATTAAAGGCGATTCTGCTGACACATGGACATTTTGACCATATCATGGGGATCGACGGATTTCTGGAAGCGTTTCCGGTTCCGGTCTATGCCCATGAGGAAGAAAAGGAGCTGCTCAATGATGCATCTCTGAACTCTTCCTCCACCTATGGACCGGGATATACATTTTCCGGGGCTCAATATGTGAAGGATGGGGAGAAGCTGCATCTGGCAGGGATGGATTTTGAAGTGATCTATACACCTGGACATACGATCGGGGGGTGCTGCTATTATGTTGCGGAAGAAGGGGTACTGTTTTCCGGGGATACGCTGTTCTATTCATCCGTGGGGCGTTCAGATTTCCCGACAGGAAGTACCAGCCAGCTGATCCGTTCCATTAAGGAGAAGCTGATGTGCCTTCCGGATGAGACGAAAGTGTATCCAGGGCACATGAGTGAGACGACGATTGCCTTTGAGAAGGCAAATAATCCATTTCTTTAGAAAAACAGAAAGTGGAATTAATTATGATTGAAATCAGCAGTAAAGATACATTATATATGTATAATTTATATCATATCACCAAAGCCTTTTTTCCGAATGAGGAGATCAGGCAGCAGGTGGATGAAGGGCAAGAACCTCTTGTAAGACTGAAGTTGGAAGGAGGCTCTTGCTTTTCCATTGAAGAAGGAGAAATAAAAAAGTTTACTGACCGCCAGGATGGGAAGCGTTTTGTGACAAAGAAGGTGTATGACTGGCTGTCCCGGAAGACGGGCAGGACCCTTGCGTGGGGGATGCTGACCGGAGTCAGGCCGACAAAGCTTGTCATGCAGAAGATAGAAGCCGGGATGAATCAAGAAGAAATAATAAAGTTTCTAAGTAAAGAATATGGTGTTTCAGATGAGAAGGCACTTCTGGGATGGGAGATTGCACAGAGGGAGAAAGCACTGCTTGAACAGTTGGATTATGTAGAGGGATACAGCCTGTATGTGGGGATTCCCTTCTGTCCAAGTATCTGTTCCTACTGTTCTTTCAGCTCTTCCCCGCTTGAGAAGTGGAAGGACCGCATGGATTCTTACCTGGATGCACTGTGCAGGGAGATTACTGCAATCGGGAAGGCGGCATCGGGAAAGAAGCTGAATACCATTTATATCGGAGGCGGAACCCCGACTACATTGGAGGCACATCAGCTGGAACGTCTGCTGGGGACGATTGATGCAGTATTTTCTTATGAGCATTTAAAAGAGTTTACAGTGGAGGCAGGACGGCCGGACAGTATTACAAAAGAGAAGCTGGAAGTGATTTCCAGATATCCGGTTACCCGCATTTCCATCAATCCGCAGACCATGCAGCAGAAGACACTGGATGCAGTGGGGCGCCGGCATACGGTGCAGGATGTGAAGGGTGTTTTTCGGCTTGCGAGAAGCCTTGGATTCGATAATATCAATATGGATCTGATTGCAGGACTTCCCGGGGAGAATGCGGCGGACATGCAGGATACCTTAAGGCAGATTGAGGAGCTGGCTCCGGACAGCCTGACTGTACATGCACTTGCCATTAAGAGGGCGGCGAAGTTCGGGCAGGAGCGCAAGGAGATTGACCTGCATTCGGAGATCGAACAGATGGTGAGAGACAGTGCAGATTCGGCGGCCCGGATGGGGCTTGTGCCCTATTATCTGTACCGGCAGAAGAATATTGCGGGAAATTTTGAGAATGTTGGCTATGCAAAGGTTGACAAAGCCGGAATATACAATATACTTATTATGGAAGAAAAGCAGACAATCCTCGCAGCAGGTGCAGGTGCTTCTACTAAGATCGTCCTCCCGGAGAAGATCCAGATGGGGAATGGGAAGAAGTCAAATCTGGTCAGGATTGAGAATGTAAAGGACATTACGGAATATGTAAGCCGTATTGACGAAATGATAGAGCGAAAAGGAGAATGGTTATGGCGTTAAAGAAGAAACCGGTTACCGGAATGAAAGACATGATGCCCGCCGAGATGGAAATCAGAGATTATGTGATCGGGCTGATCAAAGAAACTTATAAGGCGTTTGGATTCTCTTCCATAGAGACTCCGTGCGTGGAACACATTGAGAACCTGTGCAGCAAGCAGGGCGGTGACAACGAGAAGCTGATCTTTAAGATTTTAAAGAGAGGCGAGAAGCTGAAAATCGACACCGCACAGACAGAAAGCGACCTGGTTGACGGGGGACTGCGCTACGATCTGACGGTACCGCTGTCCCGTTATTATTCCAATAATGCGAATGACCTGCCGTCTCCATTTAAAGCTCTGCAGATGGGCAATGTATGGCGTGCGGACAGACCACAGAGAGGACGTTTCCGCCAGTTCATGCAGTGTGATATCGATATTCTGGGCGAACCGAGCAATCTGGCAGAGATCGAGCTGATCCTTGCTACCTCTACACTGCTTGGAAAGCTGGATTTTAAGAACTTTACCATCCGTATCAATGACCGCCGTTTCTTAAAGGCAATGGCGGCTTACAGCGGATTTAAAGAAGAAGATTACGAGAACGTATTTATTATCCTGGATAAGATGGACAAAATCGGCATGGATGGAGTGGCATCTGAATTAGAGGAGTGCGGTTATGCGAAAGAATCGGTGGACAAATATCTTCAGCTTTTCAAAGAGATTACGAATGACGTGGAAGGCGTGCGCTTCTGCAAGGAAAAGCTGGAAGGCTTTCTCCCGGATGAAGCGGCGGCTTCACTGGAAATGATCATCACAAGTGTAGAGAGTGCCAAAGAAGCAGAATTCAAAATGAGCTTCGATCCGACACTGGTGCGCGGAATGTCCTACTACACAGGAACCATTTTCGAGATTTCCATGGACGAGTTCGGCGGAAGTGTGGGCGGCGGCGGCCGTTATGACGAGATGATCGGTAAGTTTACCGGACAGAATACCCCGGCAGTCGGATTTTCCATCGGTTTCGAGAGAATCGTCATGCTGCTGCTTGAGAGAGGATACAAAGTACCTTCAAGCAAGGCAAAGAAAGCATTCCTGATTGAAAAGAATATGCCACAGGAAGGCATGCTCAAAGTCCTGACTCTTGCAAGAGAAGAACGCGCTGCAGGAAAACAGGTTATGATCGTTAATATGAAGAAAAACAAAAAATTCCAGAAAGAGCAGCTGGCAGAGCAGGGGTACGAGGATATCGTAGAGTGCTACCGCGATTCTGTGAATGAACTGTAAATTGTGAAAAATGTGTGAAAGGGGTCTGACCCTTTTGCAAAGGGGTCAGACCCCTATGTAGAATCGTCAGTCTCCCGCAAAGAAGAGAGGATGAAAAGTTATGGCTGAAACAATGAAGGGATTGAAGAGAACCCACCGCTGTGCGGAGTTATCCAGCGCGAACATCGGGGAAATTGTTACCGTGATGGGATGGGTTCAGAAGAACAGGAATAAGGGCGGCATCGTGTTTGTGGACCTGCGTGACCGTTCCGGTATCCTGCAGATCGTATTTGAAGGAGAAGAGAAAGCGGAGCTGATCGAAAAGGCTGCGAAGCTGCGCAGCGAGTTTGTGGTTGCGATCGTTGGAAAGGTAGAAGCAAGAAGCGGGGCAGTGAATCCGAATCTTGCAACAGGAGAGATCGAGATCAGGGCAGAGGAACTGAGAATCCTTTCTGAATCTGAGACACCGCCGTTCCCGATTGAAGAAAACAGCAAGACGAAGGAAGAACTCCGTCTGAAATACCGCTATCTGGACTTAAGAAGACCGGACCTTCAGAGGAATCTGATGATGAGGAGCAGGGTTGCGACTCTGACACGCCAGTTCTTATCTGATGAGGGATTTTTAGAGATCGAGACCCCGATTCTTGGAAAGAGTACGCCGGAGGGCGCAAGGGATTATCTGGTGCCGAGCCGTATCCATCCGGGCAGCTTCTATGGACTTCCGCAGTCCCCACAGTTGTTCAAGCAGCTTCTGATGTGCTCCGGATATGACCGTTACTTCCAGATTGCAAAATGTTTCCGTGATGAGGACCTGCGTGCGGACAGACAGCCGGAGTTTACCCAGATTGATATGGAGCTTTCTTTTGTAGATGTGGATGATGTAATTGATGTAAATGAAAGACTGCTTGCAAGATTGTTCAAAGAGGTGCTGGATGTGGACGTGACACTTCCGATTCCGAGAATGACCTGGCAGGAGGCTATGGACCGTTTCGGTTCCGATAAGCCGGATATCCGTTTTGGCATGGAGCTTGTGAACGTGACAGAAGTTGTGAAAGACTGTGACTTTGTTGTATTTAAGGGCGCCATTGAAAATGGTGGAACTGTCCGTGGTATCAACGCAAAGGGACAGGGCGGCATGCCGCGTAAGAAGATTGACAAACTGGTTGATTTTGCAAAGGATTTCGGCGCAAAGGGACTGGCTTATATAGCACTGCAGGAAGACGGGACTGTGAAATCTTCTTTTGCAAAATTCATGACAGAAGAGCAGATGAGCAATCTGATCCAGGCAATGGCAGGAGAGCCGGGCGATCTGCTTCTGTTTGCGGCAGACAGGAATAAAGTGGTCTGGGATGTATTAGGAAACCTGCGTCTGGAGATTGCGAGACAGACAGAAATCCTGAACAAGGACGAATATAAATTTGTATGGGTTACGGAATTCCCGCTTCTTGAGTGGAGCGATGAGCAGGGACGTTTCCTGGCAATGCACCATCCGTTTACCATGCCGATGGAGGAAGACCTTGCGTATATCGATTCTGACCCGGGAAAAGTACGCGCCAAGGCATACGATATCGTACTCAATGGAAATGAAATCGGCGGAGGAAGTGTCCGTATCTTCCAGAATGAGGTACAGGAGAAAATGTTCGAGGTGCTCGGATTCACAAAAGAGCAGGCTTACGAACAGTTCGGATTCCTTCTGGATGCATTTAAGTACGGTGTGCCGCCTCACGCAGGGCTTGCCTATGGTCTGGACCGTCTCGTCATGCTGATGGCAAAAGAAGACAGTATCCGTGACGTGATGGCATTCCCGAAGGTAAAGGATGCATCCTGCCTGATGACAGAAGCACCGAGTGTGGTGGATAATAAACAGCTGGAAGAACTGGGACTGGAAAAGGTCGCAGAAGAGTAAAGTTAGTGTCTCAGTACACTGGGATGGAATGGTTATAAAAATACAAGAGGCAGATTCTTTTTAGATAAGGGGGCTGCCTCTTGCATACAGTGATGAGGTATTGATACGCTGGTTCAAATTGAGTGAGATATTGTATATTAAATATAATATACATAAAATATAAAAAAATTGAAAAAAAGTGTTGACAATCTGAATATCATATAGTATAGTAAGTATTGTTCCGGTGAGGTACTAAAACAGGAACAGGAAAACAGACGCGATAGTGGCTCAGTTGGTAGAGTACGACCTTGCCAAGGTCGGGGTCGCGGGTTCGAATCCCGTCTATCGCTTTTGAAGCATTCAGAGGAAGGCATATCAGATATTAAAACAATATCTGATATGCTCTTTTTAGTTTTACGGTTTGCTGACATGATTTTCAGAGTTACCGTTCAGGGAATATCCCCAATAGTCTGTTTCTAATAGAATGACTTTGCCCTATGCATGTGTTATAATCCAGCTAAAGGGGAGGTGATAAGTATGCAGATGTCAGATCAGGAACTGCTTCAGGCAATATCCACAATGATGGATGAAAAGATGGATGCCCGCTTTGGACAGGTAAATGCCCGCTTTGAACAGGTAGATGAACACTTTGGGCAGCTGGAAGCCCGCTTCGCCCAGATGGATGCCCGCCTCGACAATATGGTGACAAAGGATTATCTGGACGAAAGGCTGTATGCTCTTGAGAATGATCTTCTCAGGGAGATCGATACTGTGCAGGAAAAGGCGAATGCCCATTTTGACAGAGTGGAGAGGCGCATTGGGCGGTTGGAGACAACGGTCAACACTATGAAGCTGGAATGTGACACAATTCCGATTCTGGTGAAGGGGGTTGCGAATCTTCAGGACAGAGTGGAGGCGTTAGAACGGTTGTCATAGAGGTACACCTGTGACACCCTGTAAGTAACTATTCGTAATTTCAATCTCATCAAGGAAGTCCCCCACTTCAATGGCAGAGCGGATTCCGAATATCTGTTTTGTCTAATAGATACATATGCAGGCATAATACCTGTTATGTCTCAGGGACAGCCGTGCGGCAGAGGAGTTATTCTCCTGCGCACGGCTGTTTTTATGTGATTAGAACCGTCTCCCCCTTTTCTGTAATTTTCCCACTATACCTTTGATATTTCCACTATCTTTTTCCCCTCTTTCTGGCTAAACTGAAAGAAAAAAATGCAGGAGGGCAAAAGATGGAGTTTCCAGTAACCGACTCGATGAAGGATTCCATGATGGAACTCATCACAAAAGTAAAAGAAAGATTCTCCGACAACCGGAAGCTCGGTGAGATGTTTGAGCGATGTTTTCTCAATACGATTCAGACGACGGTCAGGCAGTTGGAGGACAAAACTGTCCATGTGATCACCGGAGATATTCCGGCGATGTGGCTTCGGGATTCTGCGGCGCAGGTGAGGCCTTATCTGGCTCTTGCAGGACAGGATAAAGGATTTAGGGATATGATCGCGGCACTTTTGAAGAGACAGTTTACATTCATTACAATCGATCCTTATGCAAATGCATTTAATGAGCAGGCCGACGGCAAATGCTGGTCCCATGATGAGACAGAGCAAAATGACTGGGTATGGGAGCGGAAATATGAAATCGATTCTCTGTGTTATCCGATCCAGCTGGCCTGGCTGCTGTGGAAAACAACCGGGTGCACGGCCCAGTTTGAGGATGACTTTTGCATGGCAGCAAAAAAGATTCTGGAAGTATTTCGGACAGAGCAGGATCATGAGGAGAAGTCCGGGTACCGCTTTGTGAGGAAAAATACGTACTATACGGATACCCTGCCCAGGGATGGAAAGGGCAGCCTTGTAAAGGGAGGGATCGGGATGACCTGGTCGGGCTTCCGTCCCAGCGACGATACCTGCACGTATGGCTATCTGGTCCCTTCTAATATGTTTGCATCCGTCATTCTTGGATATCTTGCAGAAATTGCAGAGAAGATCCTGGAGGACGGAGAACTGAGCCGTCAGGCGGCAGCACTGGCGCATGAGATCCGGGAGGGGATTGAGAACTTTGCCATTACAGAGAAGGAGGGCTATGGAAAAGTCTATGCCTATGAAACCGACGGTTATGGAATGTACAATCTGATGGATGACGCCAATGTACCAAGCCTGCTTTCCATGGATTATATCGGGTACTGCCCGGAGGACAGAACAGTGGCGGACAATACGCGGAACATGATTCTGAGTGAGGCAAATCCTTATTATTACAGCGGAACAGAAGCGGCAGGTATTGGAAGTCCGCACACACCGCCGGGATATATCTGGCACATTGCCCTTTGCGTGGAGGGGCTGACGGAAAAAAGCCGGGAAAGAAAAAGGGAGCTCCTGGAGTTACTCTCCAGAACAGACGATAACACCCAAATGATGCATGAAGGCTTTGACAAAGACGACCCCTCAAGATATACAAGGGAATGGTTTTCCTGGGCGAACGCCATGTTCTGCGAGCTGGTGCTGGATTACTGCGGTCTGCGCCCCGGGGTGGAAAACCAGAATTTGTCCACTGAACATGGAATAAGTTGAATTGCGGCAGACAAAGGTGCAGGTTAAAATAAAAACAGAGAAAAAGACATAAACAGGAGAAGGAGTAGTGAATATGTTTCTGACAGACAGAAAATTAGACAGAAGAATCAGTGAATTAAAAGAATACAGATACCGTGACATCATCCACCTGGAGAAATTTGCAGTAAAGGAGGACAGACAGGGTGTTGTCAATCCTGGGGTACCGACGGAATTTGGCGGATGGGATATCATGAGCACAGGAGACAACTGGAAAGGCCGGGATCTCTACCTCTGGATGCACAAGACGGTAAGGATTCCTGCCGAATGGAAGGGGAAGAAGGCAGTCGGAATCTTTGATTATGGCAATACCGGAGCCGGGAATAATTCCGGGTTCGAATCCATGCTTTACCTGAACGGTACCCCATATCAGGGCGTGGATGTCAACCACAAAGAAGTATTTTTTAAGGAAGATACATATGGACAGGATGTAAGCCTGACCTTCCGTCTCTGGACAGGGCTGGAAGGGGGCGGAGTCCCGACCCCGCAGGAGCACCGGATCAACAGGGCGGATCTGGCATGGCTGGATGAGCAGGTGGACGAATTCTACTATATGGGGACCATGATTCTGGATACCCTGAAAAATCTGGATGACAACAATGAAATCAAATATGATCTCCGTCTGGCACTGGACGCTGCCTGTCATGTGATCGACTGGTCAAAACCGGGCAGCGAGGCATTTTACGATACCGTACATCAGGCAGCGAAAATTCTGGATGAGAAGATCAGCAGGATGGATAAACACACCGAGGTCATGGTGAAATGTGTGGGACACACACACATTGACGTGGCATGGCTCTGGCGTTTGAAACATACAAGGGAAAAAATTTCCCGTTCCTTTTCCACGGTACTGCGTCTTATGGAACAGTATCCGGAGTATATTTTCCTCCAGACACAGCCCCAGCTTTACGATTACATCAAACAGGACTTCCCGGAAATCTATGCAAAGATGAAGGAACGCATTGCCGAGGGACGCTGGGAGAGCGACGGCGGCATGTGGGTCGAGGCAGACTGCAACCTGACAAGCGGCGAGTCACTGACGAGACAGATCCTTCTGGGGAGCAAGTTCATCAAAGACGAATTCGGCAAAGATGTGGAATACCTGTGGCTGCCGGATGTATTCGGCTACTCCTGGGCGCTGCCGCAGATTTTGAAGAAAGCGGGAATTGACACCTTCATGACCACCAAGATCAGCTGGAACCAGTTCAACCGTATGCCGCACGATACCTTCTGGTGGAAGGGAATCGACGGAAGCAGGGTCCTGACCCACTTTATTACGACGCCTGATCCGTGGAGCGAGCCTGGTTCCTGGTTCTACACCTATAATGGACAGCTGACTCCCAAGACCGTCAAAGGCGCATGGGAAGCATACAGCGAAAAGGAACTGAACAAAGAGCTGCTGATCTGCTATGGTTACGGAGATGGCGGCGGAGGTGTCAACCGCGACAACCTGGAGCAGAGAAGATGTATCGACCGGATTCCGGGACTGCCGCACTTAAAGACCTCCACGGCAGGGGAATATTTCCGTAATCTGCATGAAACCATTGAAAATACAGATCAGTTCGTCCATACCTGGGATGGAGAATTATATCTGGAATATCACCGCGGAACCTACACAAGCCAGGCTTACAACAAGCGCATGAACCGGAAAATGGAGCTTCTCTACCGGAAGGCGGAGTGGATGACAGTCATGAATGCGATTCAGGCAGGAACACTTGAAAAGGCTGATCAGGAGAAACTGACAAGAGGATGGAAACATATTCTGACAGACCAGTTCCATGACATCATACCGGGCTCCTCCATCCACGAAGTATATCAGGATGCACGGAAGGATTATGAATTTATCGAGAAAAATGCAAAAGAAGTAGAACAGGTATTTCTCCAGGAAGTGACAGCGGAAAAAAAGAACCAGTATACGGTATTCAACACATCCGGCTGGGAGAGAAACGGTCTGATCGAGCTTCCAGGAACAGAAGAGGGGACATACCTCGATCAGTACGGGAATCGTCTTATTACACAGAAGGCAGATCACCGTACCTATGTAGAAGTCTGTCAGGTTCCGTCCATGGGAATGAAACGGATCACATTCGAGCCGGGAGTGGCAGAGGAAGAGAAGACTTCGTTTACTGTGAACCAGAGAGAGATCGAGACTCCGTTCTACATCGTTTCCATGAATCAGTACGGACAGATCACACGTCTGTATGACAGGACATTTGCAAGAGAAGTGCTTCCAGAGGGAGAACGTGCCAACGTCCTGCAGATGTTCGAGGACAAACCGCTGGATAATGATGCATGGGACATCGACATTTTCTATCAGCAGAAGATGCGTGAGATTACAGACTTGACGAAATTTGAAGTAAGAGAATGCGGCGCCCTGCGTCTGGTGCTCCATCTGGAATGGAAATACATGGATTCTGCGATTGCACAGGATATGATCCTTTACAGCAGGGACAGACGGATCGATTTTAAGACCTGTGTGGACTATCATGAGCAGCATCAGCTTTTGAAGGCGGCGTTCCCGGTCGACATCCGCTCTACCTACGGAACGTATGATGTGCAGTATGGAAATGTAAGACGCCCGAATCATTGGAATACAAGCTGGGATCTGGCAAGATTTGAGTCTGTGGCACACAGATGGGCGGATCTGTCCGAGAGAAATTATGGAGTCAGCCTGCTCAATGACTGCAAATATGGTCATGACATCAAGGATAACGTGATTAGAATCAGCCTTTTGAAGGCGGGTACTCATCCGGATCATCTGCAGGATCAGGGCGGGCATGAATTTACCTATTCCCTGCTTCCGCATGGCGGTGATTTCGTCGAAGGAAGGACCGTACAGGAGGCCTTTGCACTCAATGAGCCAATGCAGGCAGTGGAAGGAAGCATCGACCTGGGATATGAAAGCTTCGTCACACTGGATAACGACCAGATCGAAGTGGATGCGGTGAAAAAATCCGAGAGCGGGGACGCTGTTGTCGTGAGATTCCATGAGTTCGCAGGCGCAAGCCAGCATGTGGGGCTAAAGTTCGGCTTTAAGATCCAGTCCTGGGCAGAGTCAGACCTGAGAGAACGTCCGATTACGGAAAAAACTCCGGGCGGGGACATTCAGATGGAACTTAAGCCTTATGAGATCAAAACCATATTATTGTATTTGTAAGATACCTGTATATGAAAATAAAGGAGGCACAAGATGCTCAGTGAATTATTCAATATTGAGAAAGTTTTAAGTTTCTGCGAGAAGGTGTGTTATTTTCTGGTGGTGAACTTCCTGTTTCTGGTAAGCAGTCTGCCGGTACTTTTGTTTTTCCTCTTTATCGGCATCAGCCAGGTCCGGATGTACCTGCCCTTGTTCCTGCTCTTAGCACTGAGCGTGCCTCCTGCATTTTCAGCCGTCCTCTATGCCATGAGGCGGCTGCTGGACGGGACAGAAAGAGGCCCGCTCAAAGATTACTGGAAGGGGTACAAAACGGACTTTTTCCAGAAATTCCGTCTGGGGGCAGTTCAGATGCTGGCATTTTTCATACTCTGGACGAACATTGAATTCTTTTCAAAGCAGCTTAAGAATGTACCACTCACTATTTTATTCGTTCTTCTATTTGCAATGGCGGCTGCAATGACACCGAATCTGTATCTGCTCGCCTCACGTTATGAGATGAAGAACAGGGATATCATCAAAACGGCCTGCGTCCTGACGATTACAAGGCCAGTGTGCACGCTGGGGATGATCGCAGCACTGGGAGTTGTCCTGGCGGCTTTCGAGATCGCGGCGGGGACGGCAGTTCTTTTTATGGTGAGCATTTATGCATTTCTGGTTGTATTCATCAGCAAAGGCGTACTCGGGGCACTGGAAGAGAATTAGAAAGCACAATACCTTTTGACCCGGACAGGATGGTGTAGTATCATAGAACCTAGAGAGGGGGGAGCAGGATGCCGAAGAAAAGTCCGAAACAGTTATTCCGCAAGCTTTTTTACAGATATACAGTCCTGATCGTCAGTATTGTACTGGCGCTGGCTGTATATTTTATTTCTGCCACGAGAAGCAGGATCTTAGAGACGAACAGGCATTATATGGATATGATGACGGAAGAGGCGGCTTCCTATGTGGGCAGCTGTTCCCAGACGGCAGGACATATCCAGTCAGAACTGTACCAGTCGTCCGGAATACTGAATGACCTGCTTACCTATTTTCAATGTGATCCTGAGACCTATCAGAAGTACCGTCTGGATACATACATGGCTTCCCCGGCATCTGCCTATGAAGGATTTAATAATTTTATGGAAAAGGTGATGGAGAATAATTCTGAGATTCGTTCCATCGAGATCATTGCCTACAACAAGTCTGAGGTGACCACCTGTTATCCTGATGGCAAGACGTATATCCGGCAGAACGCCAAGCTGAGGATGGCGGAAGTGGAGAGGCGGGATCTGGCAAGGGAGGGGACCTTTTCTTTTGTAAAGGAAATCCGCGACCCGGATACATTGACAGGGACCGGATGCATGATTGTGAATTTCAAGGCGGACCAGTTCGCAAAGATACAGGAATATTATTCCGCCGGGGACCTTCTTGTGTGCAGCCAGAACCGTATGGTCATCTTTCAGTCGGATCAGGATCTGGATGCACGGGCCTTTTTCGGGACGCAGGAGGGAGAGATCGCAAGGAATACATCTGAATATTATGTACAGAAAACAGAGACGGAGGATTACACGGTTTTTGCCATGGCTAAGCGCAGTGAGGCTGCCAGGGTGCCGTATACCACGATTCTGGCAGTCCTTGGCGTGGGGCTTTTTTTGATTTTACTCGGAGAGTGGTGTGTGCGTGTCTATCTGCTTCATCTTACCGGACGGCTCAACAAGATCATTGACGGAATGCAGCGCGTGACAACAGGGGATCTGGAGGTGAGGCTTAATGCAGATAAGAACGGGGACGAGCTGGATGTGATCTCCACACAGTTTAATGAGATGTGTCAGAAGCTGGACCGTTATATCCAGAAGAGCTATCTCGCCGAGATCGAGCAGAAGAATGCAGAAATGGAGGCGCTGCAGAGCCAGATCAACCCTCATTTTCTGTATAATACACTGGAGGCGATCCGCATGAAGGCGATCTGCAACGGGGACCGGGACGTCGGGAAAATGCTGTACAGCATGTCCGTGATCTTCCGCAGCCAGTTAAAGGACAGCGACATCATTACCCTGATCCAGGAGATTCACTACTGTAAGAAATATCTGGAGCTGTTTGAATACCGTTATCAGGGGAAATTCACATCCAGGGTGGAATGTCCTGAGGAGCTGATGAACTATCCGGTGATGAAGTTCATCCTTCAGCCTGTTGTGGAGAATTATTTTGTGCATGGAATCCGCGCCGAGCAGGAGGGCAACACCATCCATATCTGGGTTGAGCGCGAGATGGATGCGCTTCTGGTTCATATAGAGGATAATGGAAAAGGAATGACAGAGAAAGAGATAGAAGAAAAAAATGCAGAGCTGAAAGCAGCAGAGCACAATAAAAAGTCCGTTGGAATCAGCAATGTCAACAGCCGGATACGCGCCGTTTATGGGGAGGGATATGGTGTGACATTGAAAGCGGAAGAAGGCGGCGGGCTCCATGTGATCGTAAAACTCGGAATCACAGAGCTGACGGAACCGGAAGAGATATGAGAGAGGTAAGTTATGAGAAAAGTGATGTTAGTAGAAGATGAGGAATTCATTTTACAGGGGCTTAAGAGCATTCTGGACTGGGAAGCAATCGGCATGCAGGTAGTCCAGACTGCACATAATGGAAAAGAAGCACTGGAGAAATGGGCGCAGGAGCCGGTAGATATCGTTGTGACTGATATCAGCATGCCTGTGATGGACGGCCTGGATTTCCTGAAAGAACTGCGCCGCACAGAAGAGAGGGTGCGCTGCATCATCCTGACCGGGTATGATGAATTCGATTATGCAAGAAGGGCCATCACTCTGGATGTGGAGGACTATATCTTAAAGCCGATTGACGAGGAAGCGCTGGAGGAGGTTTTGAAACGCTGCGACGAAGAACTGCGTAAGCTTGACCAGAAGCAGGCCGCAGATATGGATGACAAGGCCGGATGGATTCAGTTTCTGAGAGGAAATCTGTCACAGGAAGAGATGGAGAACTATCTCACAGTCCTCCCTGCACTCGAACCGGGGACAAAGGTATGGCCTGCCATCATGAAGCTGGATATGGAAAGCTTAAAATCCGCCCGTATGTCAGATGTCCTGCTGGAATTCCAGGAGCAGAAAGACATCCGAGTCATCTATCTGTCCGCCGGAAATCTGCTGCTTCTGATGTATGGGAAACAGACAGAAGAGGACTGTGTGGCAGGACTCTCCGCTATTCAGGACCAGATAGAAAGTGAGTATACGATCCTGTCATTTATCAGCGCAGGATTTCCAATCGAAGATTACCGTGAGCTGCCTTCTTCTTACGAGGAAGCGAAAAAGCTGCAGAAATACCAGGTCATCGAGGGATACGGAAGCTGTATCTCTGCTGCCCTTGTCAGGGAAAAAGGAAGCCAGGACATAACCATCGACAACGCGGGTCTTAGAAAAATGATCCTGAAAAAAGACAGAGAGGGTGCTGTAAATTATCTGGAAGACCTGTTTATCCACGTGATCCAGACAGACGTCTCCATAGACGATGTCTATAAAATGTGCATCCAGACCGCCATGCTTCTCCAGGAAATCAAAGAAGAATACAAGCTGTCAGACCGCAAAAACATGCAGAATCTGACTGAACTCATTGGCCAGATCTATCAGGCAGAAGATCTCTTCACCATAAAGACCATCTTCATAGGAGAGGCCGCCGAGATTATCACTTACCTCCACGAGGAAGACTCCCAGTACACACCGGTTGTAAAACAGATTCTCTCCGAAGTCCAGAAAAACTACAGAGAAGACATGAACCTGAAAACACTGGCTTACAAATACAACATGAATACTTCTTACCTTGGCTCCATTTTCCAGAAAGAAGTAGGCTGCACCTTCGCCCAATACTTAAGCAATACCAAGAACAGTATCGCCAAGGACCTCATTCTTAACACCAACATGAGGATTAACGACATCGCCAAAGAAGTAGGCTACCCCGACACCAGTTACTTTTACCGCAAATTCAAACAATGCTATGGTGTCTCACCCGCCTCCCTGCGCGAGATGAAAAAATATTAATATGAATATCCAGCCATTCCTAGAATATGTCCAACAAATCTGAAAGTTTTCGACTAGGAATCTCCCCTTATTTTTTGTATAGTTATCTACAGAACAAGTGAATATCAGACAACTGGCCAGTTGAAAGAGTTCTTCCCCAAAGGCGGGGAAGGACAAAGGGGAGATTTTCCCCTTCACAAAAAATGTTCAGAAAGTACACAGACCGGACTGATAAGGTTCGGTAAGGTGTGTTAGAGAGAAAGGGAGGTCAGAAGTTGAAACGAAATAAAAACAAGGTTCCAAAACAAAGTTTTATGAACAGAGTCAGAAACAATAAGGAATTACTTATCTTAAGTATGCCCGGTGCAGTATGGTTCATCCTGTTCGCATATCTGCCTTTGTTTGGAGTCCTGGTGGCATTCAAAAAATATCGTCTCTCAGGCGGGTTCTTCCAGAGCCTGATCGAGAGCGAATTCGTCGGGTTTGACAACTTCAAGTTCTTATTCAGCAGCGGCGACGCATGGATCATTCTTCGGAATACTGTACTTTACAACTTTACATTCATCATACTGGGAGTTGTTCTTCCGGTTATCGTGGCTCTCCTTTTGAACGAGCTGCGCAATAAAGGGATGGCTAAGATTTATCAGAGTTCCATGTTTTTGCCCTATTTCCTTTCCTGGGTAGTAGTCAGCTATTGTTTATTCGCATTTTTAAATCCGGAAAAAGGATATTTCAATAATATTTTACAGCAGTTTGGACATGACGGTATTTCCTGGTATACGGAAAAAAGTTTCTGGCCGTTCATCATCATTTTCATGAGCCAGTGGAAAGGGATCGGCTACAACACGGTAGTCTATCTGGCATCTATCTGCGGCATCGACAAGACCTATTACGAGGCCGCAGTACTGGACGGGGCGAGCAAGTGGCAGCAGATCAAATATGTGACACTTCCGCTGCTTAAGCCGGTCATCACGATCCTGCTGATCATGGCTGTGGGTGGTATCTTCAAGGCAGACTTCGGACTGTTCTTCCAGTTACCAAAAGATTCCGGTCCGCTGTATCCGGTGACCAACGTATTGGATACCTATATCTTCCGTGCTTTGAAGACGAACGGAGAGATCGGCATGAGCTCCGCTGCGGCACTGTTCCAGTCCACAGTCGGCTTCGTACTGATTATGATCGCCAATAAGATCGTATCCAAGATCGATAACGAGAACGCATTATTTTAGAAAGGAGTTGAGGCATATGTTTGAAAAACACAGACAGAAAGCTCTGGAAGCCAGGGCAGAACAAGACCAGAGCAAGTTCAATCAGATTAAGAAACCAACAAACGTACTGTTTAATATCATCCTGTCCATCCTCTCCCTTCTGAGTGTGATACCGTTTATTTTCGTTATCATCATCTCATTTACGGATGAGAACACACTGGCAATGAACGGATACCGCTTTATTCCGGAGAAATTCAGTTTATATGCTTATCAGTACATCGTAAGTGCAGGGGAGAACATCATCCGCAGTTATGGGGTGACGATCCTTGTGACCGTATTAGGAACCGTTATCGGGCTGCTCCTGACAGGTACATATGCTTACGCATTATCAAGAAAAACATACGCATTCAAGAAATTTTTCACCACGATGATTACGATACCGATGCTGTTCAGCGGCGGTATGATCGCGAACTACTTGATCGTGACCAAGGTACTCATGCTTAAGGATACGATATGGGCGCTGATCCTGCCTTTGTGTCTGAATTCATTTAACATCATCGTACTGAGGACGTTTTTCAAGACCAGTATCCCGGATGCAGTCGTAGAATCCGCCAAGATCGACGGCGCATCCGAGTGGAGGCTGTTTTTCCAGATCGTGATTCCGATGGCTCTGCCCGGGCTTGCAACGATTGGTTTATTCTTAACATTAGGGTACTGGAATGACTGGTTTAATGCTATGATGTACATGGACAGCAAAAAATGGGTTCCACTGCAGTATCTGCTGATCCAGATCGAAAGCTCCATGGACTGGCTGGCGAGCAACAAGTCCATGATGGGCGTGGATGGAATCCAGGCGGCGGCGAACCTGCCGAAAGAGACGATCAAGATGGCGATCGTTGTTATTTCAACATTACCGATTATATTTGCTTACCCCTTCTTCCAGAGATATTTTGTCAATGGTCTGACGGTGGGAGCAGTGAAAGAATAGTAACATAGAAGAAATGGAAGGAATTCGGAGGATTTAGAATATGAAATTAAAAAGACTGGCAGCAATCGGGCTGGCCGTAGTGATGGCCGGAGCATCTTTGAGCGCATGCGGCAAAAAGGCCGACACGAACGAGAATGGAGACGAAATCGTAGAACTGACCTGGTATCAGGTGGGGGACACCCAGAAGGATGCCGAGAAAGTAATAGAAAAGGTAAATGAGTACACAGCGGAAAAGATCGGTGTCAAGCTGAACATTATCAACGTAGGCTGGGGTGACTACAACCAGAAGATGCAGGTGGTCATCAACACCGGTGATAAATGGGATATGTGCTTCACCTGTTCCTGGGCAAATGATTATCTGCAGAATGCCAACAAGGGTGCGTTCCTGGAGTTAGATGAGTATCTGGAAAATGAGGGAAAAGAAATGCATGAACTCGTTGATCCGCGTTTCTGGGAGGCAGCAAAGATCGGGGGCGTGACTTATGGTGTTCCTCATGAAAAGGAGATCGGCAGCTGTCCGATGTGGGTATTTACCAAAGAATATGTAGATAAATACAACATTCCATATCAGGATATTCACACACTGGAAGACCTGGAGCCATGGCTTAAGCTGATCCATGAGAAAGAGCCGGATGTGGTGCCTCTTTATCTGACCAAGGATTATACAGCACCGACTTATATGGATAAGATCCAGGATCCGATCGGAATCGAGTACGGAGATGATACACTGACTGTCAAGAATGTATTCGAGACAGAACGGATGAAGTCTACCTTAAAGACCATGCGTAAATACTACACATCAGGCTACATTAACAAAGATGCGGCAACTGCATCTGATGATAAGTCCATCAAGAGATTTGTGACAAAGGGCGATGGACAGCCATATGCAGAGCTGATCTGGGGAAAAGACCTGGGATATGAAGTGGTTGCTACGGAGATCATGGATACACAGATCACCAATGCTTCTGCACGTGGCGCGCTGACAGCAATCAACAAAAACAGTGAACATCCGGAAAAGGCAGTGGAGTTCCTTAACTTAATGTACACGGATGAGTATTTAAGAAATCTGTTAAACTATGGAATCGAAGGCGAGCACTATGAATTTGTAGAGCCAACAGAAGAAGAAATCAAGGCAGCAGAAGGCAGGGAATATGTTTACGACAAGAAAGTAAAACTGAACGAAGAAACAAAAAAGGATTACTCCGTTCCTTACTGGGTGCAGGGCGGCCTGTTTAATACTTATGTCCTGGAAAACGAACCGCTGGATAAGTGGGCAACCTTTAAAGAGTTCAATGATGCTTCCATGGAGGCTCCGTCATTTGGATTTGACTTTGATTTAGAGCCGGTCAGCACACAGGTGGCAGGATTTAGAAATATATTGGATGAATTTGGAAAATCACTGTATACTGGAAGTGTAGACCCGGATGAGTATCTGCCGCAGGTTCAGAAAAAACTGGAAGCGACCGGAGTACAGGATGTCATCGACGAGATGCAGAGACAGATCGATGAATGGAAGGCAGAGAAATAAAGAAAAGAGCAGAGAAACGAAACGGAAGGCAGAGAAATCAAATGGAAGAACAGTCTGGATTGTTTCGGGATCGGGCCGCACTCTTAAAAAGGGTCGGCAGTATCCAGCAGGCAGCATATGTGCGCCCCGTTACCTATGGGGAGGGGCGCGCTTACAATATGAAAGCGTATGAAGTAAAGAATGGAAGAATGCAGTTTACGGCGATGGCAGATAAATGTCTGGACATCGCCTGCCTGTCCTATAAAGGAGAGATGTTGAACTTCCTGTCCAAGCCGGGACTGACCGGGCGGGCACACTATGATACCAATGGAGCGGAGGCACAGCGCAGTATTATGGGCGGGCTGATGTTCACCTGCGGGCTGGAGAATATCTGCGCCCCATGCAGTGTGGACGGAAAAGACTATCCCATGCATGGAAGGATGCGCACAACCCCGGCAGAACATGTCTGTGCGGATGCCCGGTGGGAGACACGAAAAGATGGCACAGAACAGTACCATCTCACCCTGTCAGGTGAGATGCGGGAGGCGGAGCTCTTTGGCGAGAATCTGGTGCTGCGAAGACAGATCGGGACCGTGCTGGGAGAGAAGTGTATTCGTATCAGGGACGAGATCACGAATGAGGCATTCCGGGAAGAAGCCTGTATGCTCCTGTATCATTTTAATATAGGATGGCCTCTTCTCTCGGAAAAATGTGAACTGATCCTTCCCACTATTAATATAGAAGGAAGAGATGAAGATGCCAGGCGGTATCTGGACTCTTATGACCGGATTACGCCTCCGGCGGACAATGAACCGGAGCAGGTCTTTCTGCATACGCTGGCAGCAGATCAAAAAGGGAATACATTTGCCGCGGTATATAACCATGAGCTGGGGCTGGGGTTAAAGCTGACATTCAATCAGAAGCAGCTGCCTTACTTTATGGAGTGGAAATCCATGGCATCCGGGGATTATGTGCTTGGCCTTGAGCCGGCAAATGCAAGTGTATATGGAAAGCTTTATCATATGGAAAGGGGCACCATGCCGAAGCTTGGAGCTCTTGAGACAAAAGTGACGGAGTTGATGGTCACAATCTTAGAATCAGAGGAAGATTTAAAAGCAGTGAAGGAGGAGCAGCATGAAAAGATCAAAAATCAATGCAGTCATTCGTGACATGGAGAAATTAATTGAGGAGAAGAGATTTGAACTTCCGCCGTTCTGTAAATGGACGCCAGAGGACTGGAAATCAAAGGGACGTGAATACAATGAGATCCGTGACAACCAGCTGGGATGGGATATTACGGATTATGGCCTGGAGAAATTCGACGAGGTGGGATTTGCCCTGATTACGATCCGCAACGGCAACCTGAAAAATGACAAGTATACGAAGACCTATGCGGAGAAGCTTCTCATGTTGTATGAAGGACAGATGGCGCCGATGCATTTCCACTGGAACAAGATGGAGGATATTATTAACCGCGGCGGCGGAAATGTGCTGATCACAGTCTACAATTCGACTGAGGACGGCGGTTTTGCAGATACCGATGTCACGGTCAACTGTGACGGACGGGAATTTACGGTTCCGGCGGGCACAAAGGTGAAGCTGGCACCGGGCGAGAGCATCACTATTTATCCGTATATGTACCATGACTTCCACGTAGAGGAGGGCAGCGGGGCTGTTCTGCTGGGCGAGGTATCCATGTGTAATGATGATGAGAATGACAACCGTTTCTATGAGCCAATCGGCAGATTCCCGGAGATCGAGGAAGACGAGGAACCATACCGTCTGCTCTGTAACGAGTACCCGGAGGCTGAGTAAGATGCAGTATCAGGAACTTCATGATGGATGGAAAATGCACCGCGCCGGAGACGAAAAGTGGATCCATGCGATTGTTCCGGGGTCCGTCTATACGGATCTGCTTCGTGCCGGGAAGATGGAAGATCCTTTCTGGAAAGATAACGAAAATCAGGCATGGGCGCTGATGGACTACGATTATGAGTATGAGACCTGTTTCGATGCGGACCAGACACTTTTTGAAAACAGCCGGATTCTGCTTCGGTTTGACGGGATCGATACGATCGCGGATATTTTTCTGAATGAACAGAAGATCGGATCTGCGGAGAATATGCACCGGATCTGGGAATATGATGTAACGGGAACCCTTAAGAGAGGAAAGAACAGGCTTCGTGTACTTTTACATTCACCGAACCAGTATGTAAGGGATGCATTTTCAAACTGCCGGACTCTTGGCTCGGAGGATGCCATGGACGGATTTGTACATATCAGAAAGGCCCACTGCATGTTCGGCTGGGACTGGGGCGCACATCTGCCGGATGCCGGAATTTTCCGCAGGGTCAGCCTGATCGGGATTGATAAGGCCCGGCTGGAGGATGTCTATGTGGTACAGCATCACACGGATGGAAAGGTGGAACTGGAAGTCAGGGTGAAGGTGGAAGAGACAGAGAAAACAGGATATGAGATCAGGACCAGCCTTTTCTCTCCGGCAGGGGAACTTCTGGGCAGGCAGCATGACGGCGGCCGGATTACCATAGAGAATCCCCAGCTCTGGTGGCCCAATGGATACGGGGAGCAGCCCCTCTATACGGTCCGGGTGGAGCTGCTTTCCGAAGGAAAGACACGGGATACCTGGGAAAAACGGATCGGTCTGCGTACCATGACCATGCACCGGGAAAAGGATGAGTGGGGCGAAAGCTTTGCGCATGAGGTGAACGGGATCTGTATCTTTGCCATGGGCGCGGACTATATCCCTGAGGACCATCTGATCGGGCGCACCACACCGGAGCGGACCAGACAGCTTCTGATGGACAGCCGGGCGGCGAATTTTAATACGATCCGTGTCTGGGGCGGGGGCTATTACCCGGAAGACTGGTTCTTTGACCTCTGCGATGAGCTGGGTCTGATTGTGTGGCAGGATTTTATGTTTGCCTGTGCGGTCTACGAGCTGACCCCGCATTTTAAAGAAAATATCCGCAGGGAGTTCATCGATAATGTCAAACGGATCCGCCATCATGCGTGTCTGGGGCTATGGTGCGGCAACAATGAGATGGAGCAGTTTGTCAGTGAGAAGCACCACTGGGTGACGAAACCATCTGAGGTGCGTGATTATATCATCATGTATGAACAGCTGATCCCGGAGGTACTGGCGGAGTATGACCCGCAGACCTTTTACTGGCCTGCAAGCCCTTCCTCGGGCGGCTCCTTTGATGAGCCCAATGACCCGGACAGGGGAGATGTGCACTATTGGCAGGTGTGGCATGGAAATAAGCCGTTTTCCGAGTACCGGAAATATTTCTTCCGCTATGCGTCAGAGTTTGGTTTCCAGAGTTTTCCATGCAGGAAGACCATCGAGACTTTTACGGATGATGAGGGTGACTGTAATCCGTTTTCTTATATCATGGAAAAGCACCAGCGCAATTATGGGGCCAATGGCAAGATCATGAACTATATGCAGCAGACGTTCCTGTATCCCACCAGCTTTGACAGCTTCCTTTATGCATCCCAGCTGCTTGCGGGGCAGGCAGTCCGCTACGGTGTGGAACATTTTCGGAGGAACCGGGGGCGCTGCATGGGGGCCATCTACTGGCAGCTCAATGACTGCTGGCCTGTGGTCTCCTGGTCATCCATCGACTATACGGGGCGCTGGAAGGCTCTGCACTATTTTGCGAAACGGTTCTTTGCACCGGTGATGATCAGCTGTCAGGAAGAGGGCATGATGACACAGGAGGCGGATATGAACCGGGAGCATTTCGTGTTTGAAAAATCGATCCGCCTGAATGTGGCGAATGAGACACGAAAGGAGCAGAAGGGAACCGTGCTCTGGGAGGTACGCGATGCGAAAGGGAACATCTTAAGAAGTGAAAGCCGGGAAGTGACCGTGCCGCCGCTTTCCAGTCTGTGGCTGGACAAGGTTCTGCTTAAAGAGGCCGACCCATTCCGGGAGTATGTAAGCTACCGGTTCGAACAGGAAGGTGAAATTGTTTCAGAAGGGACTGTGCTGTTCTCCTATCCTAAATATTTCAGGTATGAAGATCCAAAGCTTACGTATTCTGTCGAGGGGGATGAGATCGTTGTGAATGCCGCGGCATATGCTGCAGGAGTGGAAATCAGCAATGCGAAGGAGAATCTTGTACTGAGCGATAATTATTTTGATATGAATCCGGGCGAAAAGCGGGTGAAGATCATCCGTGGGGATGCGCAGGAAATCAGGCTCAGGAGTATCAACAGTTCAATAAGTATACGACCTTAGATAACCTGTGAAAAAGAAACAAAATGAAGAGCAGATAAATGAAAAGCGGGATGCCGGTTATTTCTGACCGGTATTCCGCCCTATTAATTCATCAATGCTGACATCGTAGAGATCCGCTATGGCCCAGAGAGTATAGATATCAGGGACCCGGGTGCCTGTTTCATATGTTGAGACAGTCTGACGCGACATATTGAGAGGCGCTGCGAGGTCAAATTGAGTCATATGACGGGCTGTTCGATACATTTTCAGTCTATTGCCTATTCTGTTTTCAGTCATATCCATCACCTAACCATCTAAAAGTAATTGTAATATTGAAATCACGAAATGCATGCCCTGGCGGGGCGGCTGCAGCTATCGTTACAGTCAAAATATACCCGGGGAGCATCCCGTAATACATGCCCTGACGGGCGGGCTGCAGCCTTTGCTGCAAATTAAAGTATACCCGGGGAATTCGCAGCAGTCAAAGTATAAATATATCTTCAACAGGTATTCCGAGAGCTTTGGATAAAAGGAGGGCTGTTTCGGTGGATGGATTGGTTGTTGTACCAGATTCAATTGCTGAAATTGTAGTTCGAGGAACACCGCTTTGTCTACTTAATTTTTCCTGTGACCAGTCTTTTTCCCAACGTAATTCCTGTAGTCTATTGTTCATATATTTACACCCGACTAAACTATTTAGTATGCGTAAATTCCAGCTTTCGTTTACATACCAAATATTACCACATAAAAATGACCGATATCTGTCGACTTTTTTTGACAAATTTCGTAAGTTCCTATATTGTGAATTGTTATATTAATGAGGAAATGTTTTGGTACAACAGAGTTTTTAACTTTATCAAGGATGTGACGGAGAACAGATTCCTGTTTTATGTTTAGAATATCATCTTTTGGGGAAAAAGAAAAGTAAGAAAAGCTGCTGTATGCTGTAGTCCTTATATGCAATCCTCATTTGAATATAAAATCCTGCTGGTATTTCTGATTTTTCTGTGCTATAATATGACCCAACAAATTTAGCGTGATAAAGGAGTACAGGGATGAAGGAAAAAAAGATAAAGGTAGCCCTGCTTGGACTTGGGACAGTCGGAACAGGTGTCTATAAACTGATACACAGAAGAGCGGATGTTATGGAGCGCACGATTGGCGCAGATCTGGAAATCAGCAGGATTCTGGTGCATAATTTAAAAAAGTCCAGAGAGGGAGTGGATGCTTCGCTACTGACAGATAACTGGCAGGAGATCCTTGCGGATGACGAGATACAGATCGTGATCGAGGTGATGGGCGGTATTGAACCTGCCAGATCTATGATTCTGGATGCGCTTCATGCAGGGAAGCATGTTGTGACTGCGAATAAGGATCTGGTTGCAGAATATGGGCGGGAGCTTCTTGATGCGGCGGAAGCGGGAAAGTGTGATTTCCTGTTCGAGGCGGCAGTAGCAGGCGGTATCCCGATCATCCGTCCGTTAAAGCAGTGCCTGGCGGGGAATGAGATTTCCGAAGTGATCGGAATTGTGAATGGGACAACCAACTATATTTTGACTAAGATGTTTGAAGAGAATATGAGTTTTCAGGAGGCACTTGCCAAAGCAACGGAATTAGGCTATGCAGAGGCGGACCCCACTGCAGATGTGGAGGGGCTGGATGCAGGGCGCAAGATGGCGATTATGGCATCCATCGCGTTCCATTCCAGAGTCGTTTTTCAGGATGTATTTACAGAAGGGATCACAAAGATTACTTCTGAGGACATTGCCTATGCCAGAGAATTTGACAGTGTAATCAAGCTGCTGGGAGTGGCACATAACACAGAGGGAGGAATCGAGGTCGGAGTATATCCGATGCTCCTGAACAGGGAACATCCGCTGGCTTCTGTCCGGGATTCCTTCAATGCAGTGTTTGTGCATGGAGATGCTGTGGATGACGCCATGTTTTACGGAAGAGGGGCGGGAGAACTGCCCACAGCCAGCGCGGTACTTGGCGATGTGATCGATGTGGCCAGAGATATCGAGTATCAGTGCACAGGAAGAATCAGCTGTACCTGTTACAAAGAGCTTCCGATCAAGGCTTTTGATGATGTGAAGAATAAGTTTTTCCTCAGAATGCAGGTGAAAAACCAGCCGGGAGTACTGGCCTGCATTGCGAAAGTATTCGGCGACCACAAAGTAAGTATCGCGAGAGTCGTGCAGAAACGTGTCCGGGATCATGAGGCGGAACTGGTCATCGTAACGGAGAAGGTGAAGGAATATCATTTGAAGGATGCTTTGAGGGAATTGCAGGAAATGGACAGCATTCTGGAGATCAGCAGTGTAATCAGGGAATATTAATCAGGGAATATGAATCAGAAAGACGTTCGGATGGGACAGCAGACCGTGCATTTACAGTGTCGCTGTGAAGCTGCAGGCTGGGCGTGTCCATAAAAAGAGGTGTGAGCATAAAACGTGGTGTGAAGATAAAAGAGGTGTGAAGTTGACACACCTCTTTTATAATGGTATAACAGTAGATAGCACGCTATGTATTGAACGGAAAAGTACAGAAAGGAGAACAGCATGGAGAGAAGAAATCAGCCGATCGGGTTTACGGTCAAGCAGATCAATAACGTGTTTGAAAAGGATCTTAACGAAAAGCTGAAGACAATCGGAATCACGGCGTCCCAATGTGCAGTTTTGGACTACCTTTTTCATGCCAACCAGGAAGAAGTAAGCCAGCGCGATGTGGAGCGCCATTTAAGCCTGAAGAATCCCACCGTAACCGGACTCTTAAAAAGACTGGATGAAAAGGGCTTTATCTTCTGCGTGCCGAATACACTGGATAAACGCAAGAAGAATATCTACCTCACAGAAAAGGCCTATGATATCCAGCGCAGGATGGAAGCAGACCGCAGAAAAATGGACCGGGAGATGACCCGTGGGATGACCAAAAAGGAAATCGCCGCTCTCACGAGAGGGCTGGAAAAGATGCTATATAATATTGCCGATCCATAAACTGAAATAAGTCAAAATATTTGGAATAAACATAATAATTCGAAATACCGAGAAAATGGAGAGCAAAAGGGTCTGACCCTTTTGCAGAAAGGAGACAACAACATGAGTTATGCAGATCAGGTATTTATCAATATGTGCCAGGACATTATCGAGAACGGCACGAGTACGGAGGGGGAGAAGGTACGCCCGGTATGGGAGGACGGTACTTCTGCGTATACGGTTAAAAAGTTTGGGGTGGTGAACCGCTATGACCTGTCTAAGGAGTTCCCGGCGCTGACGCTGCGGCGCACGGCAATTAAGAGCTGTGTGGATGAGATGCTGTGGATCTGGCAGAAGAAGTCCAATAATATCAATGAGCTGAACAGCCACATCTGGGACAGCTGGGCGGATGAGGATGGTTCCATCGGGAAGGCGTACGGCTATCAGATGGGCGTGAAGCACCAGTATAAGGAAGGAATGATGGATCAGGTTGACCGTGTGATTTATGACCTGAAAAATAACCCGTACAGCCGGAGGATCATGACGAATATCTATGTACATCAGGACCTGCATGAGATGCGGCTGTATCCCTGTGCATACAGTATGACGTTTAACGTGACAAAGGAAAAAGGCAGCGACAGGCTGACTCTGAACGGGATTCTGAATCAGCGTTCCCAGGATGTGCTTGCGGCAAATAACTGGAATGTCTGCCAGTATGCGGTTCTTCTGCATATGCTTGCACAGGTATGTGATATGAAAGCCGGGGAACTGGTCCATGTGATCGCGGATGCCCACATCTATGACAGGCATATCCCGCTGATTCAGGAGCTGATCTCCAGGGAGCCTTATCCGGCGCCGAAGTTCTGGCTGAATCCGGAGATTAAGGACTTTTATGAATTTACCCCGGATGACGTGCGTCTGGATGATTATCAGACACATCCGCAGATTAAAAATATCCCAATTGCGGTATAAAAATGTACCGGATCATCTGAAAATAAAAGAAAAGTAGAAAACAGGAGGAACAGATATGAATTTAATTGCAGCAGCAGATAGAAACTGGGCAATCGGATACAGGAACAAGCTATTGGTGAGTATCCCTTCAGATATGAAGTTTTTCCGCGAGACAACTTCCGGAAAGGTTGTTGTAATGGGCAGAAAGACACTGGAAAGCTTCCCGAACGGGATGCCGCTTAAGAACCGGGTGAATATTGTCCTGACTTCGAATAAAGATTATTGTGTAAAGGATGCCGTTATTGTGCATACTTTAGAGGAATTGATGGAGGAACTGAAAAAATACAAATCAGAGGACATCTATGTGATCGGTGGAGACAGTGTGTACCGTCAGCTGCTCGACTACTGTGACACCGCACTGATTACCAGGATCGATCATGCATTCCAGGCGGATACGTATTTCCCAAATCTGGATGAGAGGGAAGAATGGGAGATGACGCAGGAGAGTGAAGAACAGACCTGCTTTGACCTGGAATACCGGTTCACGAAATATGAGCGCCGTCATTAAGCGTGTCCTGCTTCTGTGCCTTCTGGTTTTCTTCACTGCCGGCTGTTCCGCCTCTGATCAGGGGACAGCGAAGGAAGAAAAGGTGCCGGATGCCGGACATAAGCTGAAAGTGGTTGCGACGATTTTCCCTCAATATGATTTTGTGCGTGAGATCGCAGGAGACAAGGTGGATCTGAAGATGCTTTTAAAGCCCGGGGAGGAGAGCCACTCCTACGAACCGACACCAAAGGACATCATTGATATCCAGAACTGTGACCTGTTTATCTATGTGGGCGGGGAGAATGACGCCTGGGTGGAGGATATTCTGGATTCCATGGACAGCGGTAAAAGAAAGGATCTGCGGCTGGTTGACTGCGTGGATACCGTAGCGGAAGAGCATGTGGAAGGAATGAAGGAAGACCGTCATGAAGAAGAGCCGGAGCTTAAAGAGGAAGAATTCGATGAGCATGTGTGGACATCTCCGAAGAATGCCGTGAAGATTGTGGAAAAGATTACAGAACTTCTCTGTCAGGAGGATCCGGGGAACGAGAAAGCATACCGCCAATCAGCAGAAGCGTATGAAGAAAAACTGGAAATCCTGGATGGGCAGTTTGAGAAAGTGGTAAAGGAATCTCCCCGGAATACGGTTCTGTTTGGCGACCGTTTTCCGTTCCGGTATTTTGTAGATGAGTATGGGCTTAAGTATTATGCGGCCTTCCCGGGATGTGCATCAGACACCGAACCAAGTGCGGCAACGATGGCTTTTCTCATTAATAAGGTGAAGGAAGAAAAGATTCCGGTAGTTCTGAAAATGGAACTGAGCAACGAAAATGTTGCTAAAGCAATTGCAGAAGCAACCGGGGCGAAAGTAAAGGTGTTTTATAGCTGTCATAATCTTACAGCGGATCAGTTTCAGGAGTATGCCACATACCTGAGCCTGATGGAGAAAAATGTGGCGACATTAAAGGAGGCACTGTCAGATGGCATTGATTAAATGTGAAAATATATCCATTGCCTATGAAGGTCAGACTGTGGTACACGATCTGTCCTTTGAGGTCGGACAGGCTGACTATCTCTGTATCATTGGAGAAAATGGATCAGGAAAAAGTACACTGGTAAAAAGTCTTCTGGGCCTGAAAGCACCTGCAAAGGGGAAGATCATCCTGGGAGACGGGCTGAAACAGAATGAGATCGGGTATCTGCCGCAGCAGACAGATGTGCAGAAAGATTTCCCGGCCAGCGTGTATGAGGTGGTCCTGTCGGGCAGGCTGAACAGCAGGGGATTTCGGCCCTTTTATACAGCAGCGGATAAGGCTGCGGCCAGAGAGAATATGGATCTGCTGGGAATCCGGGAACTGGAAAGACAATGCTTCCGGGATCTTTCGGGCGGCCAGAAACAGCGTGTACTGCTGGCACGGGCACTGTGTGCGACGAAGAAAATGCTGCTTCTGGATGAGCCTGTGACCGGGCTGGACCCTATTGTGACGCAGGAATTCTATCAGCTGATTAATGAGATCAATAAGAAGTCAGGGATCGCGGTGGTTATGGTTTCCCATGATATTGAAAGCACAATGGCGTATGCAAGCCATATCCTGCACCTCCAGGAGACAGCTCTTTTCTTTGGTACAGCGGATGCATATCAGAAAAGTGAGATCGGAAAGGCATTTTTGAAAGGCGGTGAACATCATGACTGAAAAACTGATTGAGATGTTTTCTTATCCTTTTATGGTCCGTGCGATTCTCGTCGGTTCCCTGGTATCGCTCTGTTCTGCACTTTTAGGAGTCAGCCTTGTGCTGAAACGTTATTCCATGATCGGGGACGGACTTTCCCATGTGGGATTCGGTGCACTTGCCATTGCGGCTGCCATGAATGCGGCGCCTCTGGCAGTGGCGATTCCGATCGTGATCCTGGCGGCAGTGCTGCTTCTGCGCATCAGCGGAAACAGTAAAATCAAAGGAGACGCCGGGGTAGCGCTGATCTCAACAAGCGCACTGGCTATCGGTGTTATGGTGATTTCCATGACCACCGGGATGAATACGGACGTTTATAATTATATGTTTGGCAGCATTCTGGCGATGAGCGGCAGGGATGTGGAATTGAGCATTGTTCTCTCAGCGGCAGTCCTGATCCTCTATATCCTGTTTTACCATAAGATCTTTGCCATCACCTTTGATGAGACCTTCGCACAGGCCACAGGAGTACGGGCCAATCTGTACAATACACTGATCGCGGTTCTGACTGCAGTCACCATCGTTCTGGGGATGCGGATGATGGGAGCGCTTTTGATTTCCAGTTTGATTATCTTCCCGGCACTGACTTCGATGCGGATATGCAAGACATTTAAAAGTGTCATAATAAACTCTGCAGTGATATCTGTCATTTGTTTGTTTATCGGAATTGCAATTTCTTATATTTGGGCAACTCCGGCAGGAGCAAGTGTTGTCATTGTGAATATGGGGGCACTGCTTTTGTATACACTCGTGGGAATGGTGAAAAACAGAAGCTTTTAACTTTGACAGGGGACTTTAGGAGGAAAAACGATGTTAGCAGCAGCGGCAGTTTTCATGGTTCTGTTTGGGTGTATTTATTTTTTCCGGAAGGATGGCAAAAGCAGAAGGCCTCTGGTCTTTAAGGCGGCAGCAACCTGCATGCCTGTGCTATTGGCGCTTTACAAAGCCATAACTGCGAGGGAGATATCCTCCTGGTTCCTTCTTGCCGGGATTGTCTGCTACATGGCGGCGGATGTGCTTCTGGAGCTCTGGTTTTTAAGCGGAGTGACGGCATTTGGGATGGGACACATCTGTGTCATCTTAAGCCTGACTGGCAGCGGTGCAGCCTCCTGGTATACGGCGGCAGCCTTCCTGGTATTGTATGGGGGAATGTTCCTGGTGGTCAGGAAATACCTCAAAGATCTGGGAAACCTGCTTCTGCCCGGATTCTTTTATGCGGCGCTTCTCTGCCTGATGGCGGCGATGGCGGTGTCTCTGGGAATCGGGCGGCAGAATCCTGCGTCCATACTGACAGGGATTGGGGGCGTATGCTTCGTGGTTTCGGATACGATTCTGGGATGGAGCCACTTAAGCGGGAAGCGGAGCCGCAGGTACAGTGCAGCTCTTCTGATTTTGTATTATACGGCGGTGTACCTGCTGGCGGCGGGTCCCCTGCTGTAAGAAGAAAGATACTGTATGGACTCTTCTCCGGTGAGGAAACTGTAACCCAAACACTACGGGTTAAAAAACATCAAGAAAATGACATTGACAAAGTTAAATATACACACTATAATAAATATAAATTTACCAAAACAGAAGTTGTGAAATGCTAAGACAGGGAGGAGTACATAGGAACCGGATGCCAAGAGAGAAGACGGCTGGTGGAAGTCTTCGTGACGGAACTATGGAAGTAGCCCCCGAGCAGTGGACCGAACAGGTGATGGACCCAAGTAAGCTCCAACGTGATTCCCACGTTACAGGGAAGCAGTATCGGAAGAAGTTCCTGTACTGGCAGAGTGCAGAGAGAATACTCTCTGAAGTTAGGTGGTAACACGGATTGCAGATTCGCCCTAAGCTAAGTATAGCTTAGGGCTATTTTAGCTTTTAAGGGGCAGTTAAGGACCACGATACGAGGAAAACAACTGGGGAAATAAAGGAGGTATATGCATGAGACAGATTTCAGGTAACAAATTGTTGGTAAAGGCATTGAAGGAGGAAGGCGTAGATACACTTTTCGGTTATCCGGGGGCCTGCACGATCGATATCAGCGATGAACTCTACAAGCAGGACGATATCCGGGTGATCCTGCCAAGACATGAGCAGGCTCTTGTGCATGAGGCAGATGCTTATGCAAGAACGACAGGAAAGGTCGGCGTGTGCCTGGTTACCAGCGGACCGGGGGCGACGAACCTGGTGACAGGGCTGGCAACAGCCAACTACGACAGCGTTCCACTCGTATGCTTTACCGGACAGGTGGCAAGACATCTGATTGGAAACGACGCATTTCAGGAAGTGGATATCGTCGGTATCACGAGAAGTATCACGAAGTATGGTGTGACGGTCAGAAACAGAGAGGATTTAGGACGGATCATTAAGGAAGCTTTCTATATAGCAAGGACAGGGAAACCTGGTCCGGTACTGATCGACCTTCCGAAGGATGTCATGGCAGAGCTGGGCAGCGCGGAGTACCCGTCAGAAGTGAATATCCGGGGATACAAGCCGAACACCAGCGTACATATCGGACAGTTAAAGCGGGCGATCAAGATGCTGAATAAGGCACAGCGCCCACTGTTTCTGGCAGGCGGCGGTGTGAATATTGCCCACGCAAATGAGATTTTTACAAAGATTGTAGAGAAGACGAACATCCCTGTTATTACAACGGTAATGGGAAGAGGTGCGATCCCGACGAACCACCCGCTATATATCGGCAACCTGGGAATGCACGGTGCTTATGCGGCGAATATGGCTGTCAGCGAATGTGATCTTCTTTTTTCCATCGGAACCAGATTCAACGACAGAATCACAGGAAAGCTTCATGCGTTTGCGCCAAAGGCCCAGATCGTACATATTGATATTGATACGGCTGCTATTTCCAGAAATATTCATGTAGACATTCCGATTGTGGCCGATGCAAAAGAAGCAGTCTTAAAGATGCAGGAGTATGTAGAACCGTGCCATACAGAGAAATGGCTGGAGCAGGTAAATGCCTGGCAGGAAGAGCACCCACTGATGATGAAGAAGCATGCGGAGATGGGACCGAAGGATATCATTGATGAGATCAACCGGCAGTTTGATGAGGCGATTGTAGTAACAGATGTCGGACAGCATCAGATGTTCGCGGCTCAGTATGTGGAGATTACAGAGAAGAAACAGATCATCATGTCCGGCGGACTGGGAACCATGGGTTATGGATTCCCGGGAGCAGTTGGAGCCAAGCTTGGCAATCCGGATACCCCGGTCATTGCCATTTCAGGTGACGGCGGCATGCAGATGAATATTCAGGAATTTGCTACCGCAGTGTTGGAGGAGCTTCCGGTGATCCTGTGCGTATTTAATAATACCTATCTTGGAATGGTAAGACAGTGGCAGAAGTTGTTCTATGGAAAAAGGTATGGCATGACGAACCTGCGCTCCGGGGCACTGTTTCGCAGAACCGAAGGAAAAGAGATGCCTGAGTATACGCCGGACTTTGTGAAACTGGCTGAAAGCTACGGGGCAAAGGGAATCCGTGTGACGAAGACAGAGGAGATCGCCGCTGCATTTGAAGAGGCAAAGAAGAATACAAAGGTACCGACACTGATCGAATTTATCATTGATCCGGAAGAGATGGTATACCCGATGATCCAGCCGGGCGGAACTCTGGAAGAGATGATCATGGACTGTTAAAGGAGGAAAAAGAGTATGGATAGCAATCTGAAAAAAAGATGGATTTCATTATATGTAGAGAATCAGGTAGGTGTTCTGTCTAAAATATCCGGTCTGTTTTCCGGTAAGTCCTACAATCTGGACAGTTTAACCGTAGGTACGACGGAGGATCCGACGATCTCCAGGATGACAATTGCTACGGTGAGCGATGATGAGACATTCGAGCAGATCAAAAAGCAGCTGAACAGGCTTGTGGAAGTCATCAAAGTCATCGATTTCACGGACATTTTTGTAAGAATGAAGGAAATCCTGTATATCAAGGTCAGAAAGTGCACTCAGCAGGATAAGGTGGAACTGTTCCAGATTGCCGAGACATTCAAGGCGAGAGTGATCGATTACGGCAAGGACAGCCTGCTTCTGGAATTCGTGCAGACAGCTGCGAAAAATGATGCAGTCATCAAGCTGATGAAGGAAGAGTTCAAGAATATCGAAGTAGTGCGCGGCGGAAGCGTAGGGATTGAGTCGATCAGTATGATGGAACGCTAAAAAACAGAGCGCACTCTTGAATTTTACTTCGGGAAGTATTATAATTGGCACAGAGACAGTTTTTAACTGCATATATGCAGAGGAATGGAGGAGATACAGATGGATAAGAAAAATATTGACTGGGAGAATCTGGGATTTGGATATATCCCTACTGACAAAAGATATGTGGCGAACTTCAAGGACGGAAAATGGGATGAGGGCGGCCTGATCGATGATCCGAATATCGTGATGAATGAATGCGCCGGAGTCCTGCAATATGCACAGACCATTTTCGAAGGATTAAAGGCATATACGACAGAGGACGGACATATCGTAACCTTCCGCCCGGACTTGAATGGACAGAGAATGGAAGATTCCGCAAGAAGACTGGAGATGCCTGTATTTCCGGCGGAACGTTTCGTAGATGCAGTAGAGCAGACCGTAAGAGCCAATGCGGCATATGTACCGCCATTTGGATCAGGAGCAACTCTCTATGTAAGGCCATATATGTTCGGAATCAACCCGGTTATCGGTGTTAAGCCGGCAGATGAGTATCAGTTCCGTGTATTTACCACTCCGGTAGGCCCATACTTTAAGGGCGGCGTAAAGCCTCTTACTCTGTGTGTATCTGACTTTGACCGTGCGGCACCGAATGGAACAGGACATATCAAGGCAGGACTGAACTATGCAATGAGCCTTCATGCGATCGTGACAGCACATGCCAACGGATTTGATGAGAATATGTACCTTGATTCTGCAACAAGGACCAAGGTAGAAGAGACCGGCGGAGCAAACTTCCTTTTTGTGACAAAGGATAACAAGGTAGTAACACCTCATTCCAACACCATCCTGCCATCTATCACCAGACGTTCCCTTCTGTATGTGGCAGAGCATTATCTGGGACTGGAAGTGGAAGAGAGAGACGTATACCTTGATGAAGTCAAGGACTTTGCAGAATGCGGACTGTGCGGAACAGCAGCCGTAATCTCACCGGTTGGCAAGATTGTAGACCACGGAAAAGAGATCTGCCTGCCAAGCGGAATGGAGAAGATGGGACCGACCATTCAGAAGCTTTATGATACATTGACAGGAATCCAGATGGGACGCATCGAAGCACCAGAAGGATGGATTAAAGTAATCGTATAGGGAAACATAAATATGAAAAAGGGATGAGCACAATGAAATGTCCTTATTGTAATCAGGAAATGATCCGTGGAATCATAAGGATCGACACGAACGGAACCCTGTATGAGCAGAAATTTATCCCGGATGGTGTTCCGGAAGCTAAAGAAGCAAAGAAGATTTTCAGGAGAAGTCTGGGAGTCTGGGGCATTACAGAGAGCAATATTAAAGATTGCACAGAAGCCTATTTCTGTGAAAATTGTAAAATAGTTCTGGGCATCTTCCCTTTCCGGGAGTACAGATGGGTTGATTTATAAGAAGCTTTAAAGTAAAGAAGTGAAAAAGAAGTCCTGCTGATTATCATAAGTATTCAGCAGGACTTCTTTTTACATATATCATACTTTTCTTTCATTTCATTATCCTTTTATAGCGCAAATACCCGCGTTGCAATATTAAAATATACCAGGATCGAGCAGGTATCCACCATGGTCGTGATCAGTGGAGCGGCCATGATTGCAGGGTCCAGGTTAATCTTCTTGGCAAGCAGCGGCAGGACGCACCCGATCAGCTTTGAAATCACGATCGTCACTGCCAGGGAAAGCCCGATGACCAGCGCAAGTGATACATCATGGTACATAATGAGTATTCTCACCCCATTTGCCAGGGCCAATGCGATCCCAACCACAATAGAGACTCTGAATTCTTTGAACATGACCCGGAAAATGTCGCGGAACTGGATCTCGTTCAGTGCTATTCCACGAATAATCAGTGTGGAGCTTTGAGAGCCACAGTTACCGCCGGTATCCATCAGCATAGGAATGAAGGAAACAAGCAGCGGAATAGCAGCGAATGCATTTTCATATCTGGTAATAATGGTCCCGGTGATGGTTGCGGAAAACATCAGTACGAGCAGCCAGGTAATACGGTGTTTGGCGTGATTTAATACAGAGGTATCAAAGTAAGTCTGCTCGCTTGGACTCATGGCAGCCATCTTGGTGATATCTTCTGTTGCTTCTTCCACCATGACATCCATGGCGTCATCAAATGTGACGATCCCCACCATCAGTCCCTCTGCGTCCAGCACTGGAAGCGCCAACAGGTCGTATTTGCGGAAGAGCTCTGCCACCTCTTCTTTATCCGTATGGGTATTGACGGAAATAATCTCCGTCTCCATCAGGTCTTTGATCGGCATTTTATCATCCGAAGTCATCAGTTCCTTAGCGGTGACGATTCCGATCAGCTTTCTTTTGTCTGTCACATAACAGGTGTAGATAGTCTCCTTGTGAATCCCTGTCCTCTTGATATGAGCCATGGATTCCTCCACTGTCATGGACTGTCTTAAGCCCACATATTCTGTTGTCATAATACTTCCGGCACTGTCGTCCGGGTAATTTAAGAGGAGGTTGATCATATTCCTCTCGGACTGGCTGACCGTGTCAAGAATCCTGGTGACCAGGTTGGCCGGAAGCTCCTCCAGAAGGTCCACCGTGTCATCCATATATAAATCGTCCAAAAGCTCGCGCAGTTCTTTTTCTGTAAACATTTCCACTAGATAAGTCTGCATGGAATTGTTCATATTGGCAAATACCTCAGCCGCCTTGTCCTTGGCAATCAGGCGGAAGGCAAGAGCCAGTTCCTTGTCATCTAATTCGGAAAGAAGGGAGGCTATGTCCACTTCGTTCATGACATCCAAAATGCTCCTTACAGCCTTGTAGTGGTGCTGCATAAGGAGTTCTACAAAAATAGTCTTGTCCATCATAATTACATCTCCAATCTGTATTCAATTCTGGTAAACTCTGCGAATGATAACTGGCACCAGCGTCCATAACCTCACCACCTTTCTGAATAAAAAAAGCTCCGTCACTGCCTGAACAATGACGGAGCCATACATACACAATACTCCATAAAAATATCCACCGTCCAAGCTTTAGCATCACAGGGCATATCAATTGCATTAGGTTATGCCTTCACGACATCGCCTGCTAACCAACTCGTTGTGTCTCCACAATCTCGCGGCAGCAATCTTCAGGAAAATCCCAATCCCTGTGGTAGCCTCACCTACCGAAATGATTCTATTATATTACCTGTTTATTGTAGTGCACGGGCAGGGGATATGTCAAGAAAAAAATCAGGAGTGGCCAAAAGCTGCTTGACAGGACCACCCGCCAGGGGTATACTTAAAATACTTCGAGGGAAGAAGTATTTGAAAGGATGCCGTTCACAGTACGCGGTATTGTCAGATGAGGTGGCGTATGGAATTTACAATGGCAGAGATGGAAGATTGGATTTTCCAGTATATCGACAGGATCAAGGCACTGATTTCCCCCCAGACCTGGTCAAACGCCTTGATGAACTGCTCTAAGAATGAGGCGTTTGCACTTCTCTTTTTATACCGGAGAGGGCAGGCCAATATGACACAGATTGCAGATTATGTGGGGGTGCCTCTGAATACGGCAACCGGAATCATCAACCGCCTGGAAAAGAAGGAACTGGTGAGCAGAGAGCGGAGCCACGAGGATAAGCGGGTGGTGACAATCGGTATGACAGATAAGGGAAAGGCCTGCCTAAAGGACAGTATGCAGGAGTTCCTGATTTATGGGCAGAGGCTGCTTGGCACCCTGACACCGGAAGAACTGGAGTGGGGAACAAGAATCCTGGAAAAGCTGGCTGTGGCCCTGGAAGAACCAGGTGAAGACCAAAGGAATGTAAAACCGGAGAAGAAAGTCAGAAAAATCCATATTGAATAAGAAGGAGCTTTGCAGCTCTTTCTTTTAAAAAAATACTTCGAGGAAAGAACTATTCGAAAGAGGAAATAAAAAGAAGAAGTAAGAAGAAGCAAAAAGAGAGGAGAAACTATGGCAAGGATTTTGATTTTTACAGGTAAGGGCGGTGTAGGCAAGACAAGTGTAGCAGCGGCACATGCCAGACTGTCAGCAGGCGAGGGTGTGAAGACCCTGCTGGTGAGTACCGATATGGCACACAATCTCAGTGATCTGTTTCAGTGTCCAATAGGAAGGGAGGAAGTGCAGATTACGGAGAATCTTTACGGTCTGGAGATCGACCCCGATTATATGCTGGAACATGAATACGCCCATCTGGGAGAGTCGATTACAGCGATGCTGTCCCCGGGAAGTGAAAAGCAGGAGGTCTCTCTGGGAGATACAGTGATGATTCCCGGGATGGATGAGCTTTTTGCGCTTCTGAAGATACTGGATCTCTATGAGCAGGGGGAATATCAGAGGATTATCATAGATTGTGCGCCCACAGGGGAGACGCTTTCTATGCTGAAGATGCCGGAGCTGTTCTGCTGGTATATGGAGAAATTCTTTCCCATAGGTAAGGCAGCGATGAGAGTGCTGTCGCCTGTTTCTAATAAGCTGTTTAAAATCCAGCTTCCTGACAAGACGGCGATGAGTGAAATTGAGAAAATGTTTGTGCGCCTGATAAAGCTGCAGGAGCTTTTAAAGAACCGGGAAGTAACCTCCCTGCGTCTGGTCACCCTGCCGGAAAAGATGGTGGTGGAGGAGACAAAGCGCAATTATATGTACCTGAACCTGTATGGATATTATGTGGATGGAATTTATGTAAACAGAGTTTTACCAGAGGAGGCGGATAATCCTTTTTTCAGGGAATGGGAGGAGATACAGGGAAGATATATTCAGGAGTTAAAGGAGGTATTTCAGGGAATCCCCATGCTGTCGATCCCCTGGTATGACAGTGAACTTCGAGGACTGGAGGCTTTGGACCGAGTGTGCAGGGAGGTACTTGCAGGGCATCCTGTATTTTCAATTATAGAACACCAGGCAGGAGAGTGCTATGAGAAGACGGACACGGGTTACCGGCTTTTACTGCCAGTTCCGCTTCTTAAAAAGGAAAAGCTGCAGGTCTATCAGTCTGCCACAGATGTCATCTTAAAGGTGGGAAATTTCAAGCGGAATATTCCCATTCCCAATACCCTGCGGGGATGGGAAATCTCTTCCGCAGGGATTCAGGAACAGACCCTTTACGTGGATTTTCGGAAAGAAGAAAGGAGCGGCTTATGAACCAGAAATTTATTGAAAATATGTTATTGGCAAAAAAATATGAAGAGGAAGCTTTTCTGGCACTCATGCCTGAAACAGCGCAGAGGCATCTAAAGGTCATCATAAGGGAGGCAGCCGCCATGGCTGAGGAACTGGCATTTGACGCCATAGAAAAGCTGGCCGGAAGGAATGCCGCGGGAGCAGACGGGAAGCCGCATCAGGAGCCGCAGGGCGGCAGGGAAAACGGCAGTGGAAGTATCAAGAAGATTCATGTAGAGTGAGAGGAGAAACGTGATGAGGGTCATACTATTTACAGGAAAAGGCGGTGTGGGCAAGACCAGTATCGCAGCAGCCACAGCCTGCGGGCTGGCAGCAAAAGGGAAAAAAGTGTGCATCATGAGCACAGACCAGGCGCACAGCCTGGGAGATGCCCTGGACTGTTCCCTGACAGGGGAGATTACCACAGTGACAGAGAATCTGGATGCACTGGAAGTGGACACTGTGAAAGAAGGGGAGGAGGCCTGGGGAAGGCTTCATGGATATATGAAAGAACTGCTTACCACACATGCCAATGAGGGGCTGGAGACCGAGGAGCTTCTGGTATTTCCCGGTCTGGAAGAATTGTTTTCCATGTTTAAGATTCTGGATATTTACCAGTCAAAAGTGTATGATGCACTGATCGTGGACTGTGCACCTACCGGGGAGACACTTTCTCTGCTGAAATTCCCCCAGCAGTTCGCAAATGTGATGGAGACATACCTTCCTATAAAGAGAAAGGCAGCGAAAGTAATGGGACCGGCAGTGGAGAAAGTGATGAAGGTTCCCATGCCCAAAGAGGGTGTGTTTGATGATCTGGAAGTGCTTACCGGGAAGCTGGGACAGCTGCAGGAGCTTATGAGCAATCAGAAAGAGGTGAGCCTGCGCATTGTGACCACGCCGGAGAAAATCGTGATCCGGGAGGCAAAGCACAACTTTACCTGCCTGCAGCTGTTCGGCTATCATGTGGATGCGGTGATGGTGAACCGGATTTATCCTAAGCAGGCACTGGAGGGATATTTTCACAAGTGGGAGGATCTGCAGGAGAAGAATCTGGAGGAGATAAAGGAGAGCTTCGGCCAGATTCCGGTATATACCCTGGAGTTGCTCTGCCGGGAATTAAGAGGAGTAGAAATGCTGACAGAGACCGCCAAAAAACTGTACGGAGACAAAGATCCCCTCTCGGTTCTGGCACCGGCTTCTTTTATGACCCTGGTGCGCAGTGAGGACGGGGAATATGTTCTGAGGCTGAAGCTTACATTTGCAGAGAAGGAGAACCTGGAGCTGGAGCAGAGAGGCGACGAGCTGATGATCGCAGTAAAAAATGAGAGAAGAAGACTCACACTGCCGGATGTCTTAAAAGGCAGAGAGGTGGCAGGGGCAAAGTTTGAAGAGGGAGAGCTGACTGTCGTTTTTAACAGTGAACGAACTTTTTATTGGAAATGATAAGGGCATCTGCTATAATGGAAATGTTATAAAATCAAAAGCAGTCAGGGTGAAGCCTATGCCTAAAGGATGGTGAAGTTATGGCAAGAACAATCGCGATTGGTCTTCAGGATTTTCAAAAAATCAGGACAAAAGATACATTTTATATTGATAAAACAGGATTTATACGAGAATGGTGGGAGACGAAAGATGATGTCACATTGATTACCCGTCCCAGACGCTTTGGAAAAACATTGACCATGAGTATGGTAGAGCAGTTTTTTTCTATAAAATATGCTGATCATGGTGCATTGTTTGACGGCCTGGATATCTGGCAGCATGAAGAGTTTCAGAAACTGCAGGGAACATTTCCGGTAATCAGCCTTACCTTTGCCAATGTAAAGGAACGTACCTTTCCAATGACAAAGCAGCGTATTGGACAGATTATTACGGATTTATATAATAAGCATGAGTTTTTGTTAGACGCACATTTTTTAACTGACGAAGAAGAAAAGTTCTTTAGAAGTGTCACCATGGATATGGATGAGACGATTGCAACAATGGCAATTCACAAGATGTCAGATTTTCTTTCCCGCTATTATGAAAAGAAGGTGATTATCTTACTCGATGAATATGATACGCCTATGCAGGAGGCCTATGTAAACGGATATTGGGAGGAACTTACTTCTTTTATGCGTAATATGTTCAATGCTACATTCAAAACGAATCCGTATTTGGAACGCGCACTTTTGACGGGAATTACCCGTGTCAGTAAAGAGTCCATCTTCTCAGACTTAAATAACCTGAAAGTGATAACGACCACTTCCTCAAGATATGCTTCTGCATTTGGATTTACAGAAGAAGAGGTGTTATCCGCTTTAGAGGAATACGGATTGGCGGATAAAAAGGATGAAGTAAAACACTGGTATGATGGCTTTGTTTTCGGTGGGCGAAGTGATATTTACAATCCCTGGTCGATTATCAATTATTTAGACGAGAGAAAACCCGGACCTTACTGGACCAATACAAGTGGAAACAGCCTCATCGGGGAACTGATCCAGGGAAGTTCCAGACAGGTAAAAGAGTCCTTTGAAGAGCTCCTTACAGGCGGAACAATTAAGACGGAAATTGACGAACAAATTGTATATAATCAGCTTGATCTGGACGAGAATGCAATTTGGAGCCTGTTGCTGGCAAGTGGTTATCTGCGGGTGAAAAACTGTGAAATCACAGGGCAGGAATATGGCGAATGGAAACAGGTTTACGAATTACAGATTACGAACTTTGAAGTGAGAATCATGTTCCGGAAAATGGTTCAGGGCTGGTTTCATCCTGCCTCGTCCAGTTACAATGATTTTATAAAAGCACTTCTGCAGGACGATATAAAAGCAATGAATCTTTTTATGAACCGTGTTGCATTGACAACCTTTAGCTTCTTTGACAGCGGTCAGAAGGCTTCCGGACACAGTGAGCCAGAGAGATTTTACCATGGCTTTGTTCTTGGGCTTATCGTTGAACTGGCAGAGAACTATCATATCACCTCGAACCGGGAGAGTGGGTTCGGACGATATGATGTATTGCTGGAACCCAAAAAATCCGGTCTGGATGCTATGATATTTGAATTTAAAGTGCAGGATACGGAGGAAGAGAAGGAATTATCGGATACGGTTATCGCTGCATTGAATCAGATAGATGAGAAGCAGTATGCATCGGCGCTGATCGATAAAGGAATTCCGGAGAAGCGCATCCGTAAATATGGGTTTGCATTCAAAGGGAAAGAAGTATTAATAGGAAGAAAATAAGTGTTTATTTTGCGCTGACTCTCATAAATGGAAAAAAAGTGTTCACTTTGCGCTGTCCCGCTGGCAGCAGGAATTTTTCGAAAGCAAACTTAGACGAGGTGTTAATCAAGATGGAAGAGACAAACTGTAGTAATAATTGTAGTAACAATGAAAATAACGATGCCCGGCCCCCTTATAATTCCAGTGCCTACAGCAACTTTGCTTCTGTGTACGACACATTCATGGACAATGTACCCTATGGGGAATGGGGCGAATATCTGCACGCGCTGCTTGAAGAATATGGAATTCATGATGGTCTTGTAGTCGATCTGGGCTGTGGTACAGGTACGATGACAGAGTATCTGGCGGAAAAAGGCTATGACATGATCGGTGTGGACAATTCCTCGGACATGCTTGCCATTGCCATGGAGAAAAAGATAGAATCCGGGAAGGACATCCTGTATCTGATGCAGGATATGCGCGAGTTAGATCTGTATGGAAGCGCCCGCGCGATTGTCAGCATCTGTGATTCGGTAAATTATATCACAGAACCGGAAGATCTCTGTGAAGTATTCCGGCATGTGGGAGAGTTTCTGGATGATGACGGGGTTTTTATTTTCGATTTTAACACAGACTATAAATACCGTGAAGTTATCGGGGAACAGACGATTGCCGAGAACCGTGAGGATTGCAGTTTTATCTGGGATAATTATTATTATGAAGAAGAACGGATCAACGAATATGAGTTGAGCCTGTTCATTCGGGATGAGGATTTGTCAGGAGAAGATGGGGATGTTTTCCGGCGGTATCAGGAGACTCATTATCAGAGAGGATATATACTCAGTGAGATGGAGGAACTGATCCGGTCAGCGGGAATGGTGCCGGTGAAGGCTTATGACGCGTTTACACGAGACGAACCTTCGGAAACGAGTGAACGGATTTATATGATTGTGAAAAAAGGAGAAGCGTGATGAAAGATTATATTGTAAGAGCAACGGCTGCGAATACACAGATCCGTGCGTTTGCGGCATCTACGACAGAACTGGTGGAGCAGGCAAGACAGCACCACAATACCAGCCCGGTGGCAACGGCGGCGCTGGGACGACTGCTGACAGGCGGCGTGATGATGGGAAGTATGATGAAGAACCCGACAGATGTCCTGACACTGCAGGTGCAGTGCGGTGGACCGATTGGCGGTATGACAGTCACTGCGGACAGCCAGGGGAATGTGAAGGGATATGTGAACAATCCAGATGTCCTTCTTCCACCTAAGAATGGCAAGCTGGATGTAGGCGGTGCACTTGGACCAGGATTTTTGAATGTTATTAAAGATATGGGACTCAAAGAGCCATATTCCGGGCAGACTATTCTTCAGACAGGGGAGATTGCGGAAGATCTGACGTATTATTTTGCTACATCCGAGCAGGTACCGTCCTCTGTGGGACTTGGAGTGTTGATGGAAAAGGACAATACCGTAAGATGTGCAGGCGGATTTATCGTCCAGGTCATGCCGTTTATCGAGGATGAGGTCTTAAATAAGCTGGAAGAAAATATCCAGGAGATCCAGTCTGTGACTGCCATGCTGGACAACGGACACACACCAGAAGAGATGCTTGACCAGGTTCTGGAAGGGCTGGATGTTGAGATCGTGGATACCCTCCCGGCACAGTTTTACTGCAACTGCTCCAAGGAGCGGATTGAGAAGGCAATCATCAGTATCGGAAAGAAAGATATCCAGTCCATGATCGATGATGGGGAAGATATCGAAGTGAAGTGCCATTTCTGCAATACGGCTTATAATTATACGGTGGATGAGCTGAAAGAACTCTTGAAGAAGAGCAGATAAAAAGCAAAGAGAAAATCAGTGAAGAAGAATCAGTATTTTGGACAAGGAGGCTGGAAATGAGACAGGGATTTGTTAAGGTAGCAGCGGCAACGCCTGATATCCGCGTGGCAGATGTCAGATATAATACGGAGAAGATCTGTGAGGCGATCGAGGCCGCAGCAGACGAGAGAGCCAAGATTGTGGTTTTCCCGGAATTATGTATCACAGGATATACATGTGAGGATTTGTTTACACAGGAGGTGCTCCTACGCGAGGCGAGAGCCGCTCTTCTGGAGATCGCAAAGTTTACGGCGGATAAGGATATTCTGGTATTTGTTGGTGTTCCGCTTAGTGTGGACGGAGAGCTTTACAATGTGGCTGCAGCGCTGAACCGCGGTGAGGTGCTGGGACTGACGACAAAGACATTCCTTCCGAATTACGGGGAATTCTATGAGATGCGTCATTTTACTCCGGGGCCGGACTCTGCCAGAAGGATTATGTTTGAAGGAAATCTGGTGCCATTCGGACCTCAGCTTCTTTTCCAGGCAACTACTATGGAAGAACTGATTGTGACTGCGGAAGTCTGTGAGGATGTCTGGTCTCCGATCCCGCCAAGCATCGAGGCGGCAATGGAGGGGGCAACTGTGATCGTGAACTGTTCTGCAAGTGATGAGACAGTCGGAAAAGATAAGTACCGCAGGGAGCTGATTGCCGGACAGTCAGCAAGACTGATTGCAGGATATATATATGCCAATGCAGGGGAAGGCGAATCTACTACGGACCTGGTATTCGGCGGACATAATCTGATTGCTGAAAACGGTGGCGTGTTGAAAGAATCAAAGCGCTTTAGAAACGATATAATTTACTCAGAAATTGATATCTTTCGCCTGGTTGCGGAGCGCCGTAAGAATACGACGTTCAAAATGGCAGCAGGACGTTCCCTGATCAGGGTGCCGTTTTATCTGGAAATCGAGAAGACGGAGCTGACCAGACATTTCCCGAAGATGCCGTTCGTTCCGGCGAATGAGAAGGAACGTGCAAGACGGTGTGAGGAGATCCTGAACATTCAGGCCATGGGGCTGAAAAAGAGACTGTCACATACCCGTGCGAGAAGTGCTGTTGTGGGAATTTCAGGAGGTCTGGATTCCACTCTTGCGCTGCTTGTAACGGCAAGGGCATTTGATATGCTGGGAAAAGACAAGAAGGATATCGTGGCGGTCACGATGCCATGCTTTGGAACAACAGACAGGACTTATCAGAATGCCTGCAAGATGACAGTACAGCTTGGGGCAACGCTCCGTGAGGTGCCGATCGCTGAGGCGGTCAGTGTCCATTTCCGCAATATCGGGCATGATCCGGAAGACCACAGCGTGACCTATGAGAACTCCCAGGCAAGAGAGCGGACACAGGTGATCATGGATATTGCCAATGAGATGGGCGGAATGGTCATCGGAACAGGAGATATGTCAGAACTGGCGCTGGGATGGGCAACCTATAATGGGGACCATATGTCCATGTACGGGGTGAACGCTTCCGTGCCGAAGACGCTGGTAAGACATCTTGTAAAATACGCGGCTGATGTGACAACAGATGAGGCCTTAAAGAAGGTGCTCTATGATGTGCTTGATACTCCTGTCAGCCCGGAACTTCTGCCGCCGAAGGACGGGGATATCGCACAGAGGACGGAGGATCTGGTAGGACCTTACGAGCTTCATGACTTCTTCTTATATTATATGCTGCGGTTCGGATACGCACCGAGCAAGATCTACAGACTGGCTGCACGGACCTTTGAGGACAGCTATGACACGGTTACAATCCTGAAATGGCTGGAGACTTTCTGCCGGAGATTCTTCTCCCAGCAGTTCAAGCGTTCCTGCCTGCCGGACGGACCGAAGGTCGGTACGGTGGCACTTTCTCCGAGAGGGGATTTGAGGATGCCGAGTGATGCATGTGTTGCGGTCTGGCTGAAAGATCTGGAGCATATTTCGCTGATGGAGTAAAAATGTTAAATTCTGGGTTGACAGAAAAATAGATAAATGCTAGGATAAAAACAGGAAAAAATTATATAATATGACCAATACTTATATAGGTTCATAATCGGATGGACGTTTCTACCAACTACCGTAATAGTTGACTATAAGTATCTGCGGAGACATCTCTGTAGTTGCTTATAGTCATTTTTTATGATTTTCTTTATTACGGAGATGGGAAAGGGGACTGTAACGATGAATGAATCTATTTTTATTTTGAAAGGAAATCTGGTTTTCAGCAGGAGCGTGGAAGAACTTGAGATAAGGGAACACAGCTATCTTGTCTGTAAAGACGGACTCGTGGAGGGGATCTATGAGACCCTGCCGTTTGAATATGGGGGATATCCGGTCACAGATTATGGTGACAGCCTGATTATTCCGGGGCTTGTGGATCTGCATGTACATGCACCGCAGTACGCTTTCCGGGGCCTGGGGATGGATCTGGAGCTTCTGGAATGGCTGGAGACGCATACATTTCCGGAGGAGGCGAAGTATGGGGATCTGGAATATGCCCGCCAGGCATACAGTATATTTGTAGAGAATTTGAAGAAGAGTGCAACGACGAGGGCTTGTATCTTTGCCACCGTGCACAGGAAGGGAACCCTGCTTTTGATGGACCTGCTTGAGGCATCAGGGCTTAGTACCATGGTCGGTAAGGTGAACATGGACCGGAACAGTCCGGATTATCTGTGCGAGGCGGATGCGGAGGAATCTGCGGCTGAGACCGTGGAATGGATCAAGGATGTGCTGCATAAGAAGTATCAGCATACGAAGCCGATCCTGACACCCCGTTTTACACCGACATGTTCGGATGAGCTGATGGAGAAGTTAAAGATGATCCAGATGCGCTATGAACTGCCGGTACAGTCGCATCTGTCAGAGAATCCGGGAGAGATATCCTGGGTGAAGGAGCTCTGTCCGTGGTCTGAATTCTACGGGGATGCGTATGACAAGTTCGGGCTCTTTGGCGTGGACTGTAAGACTGTGATGGCACATTGTGTATACTCAGACGACAGGGAGATTGCGAGGATGAAGGAGAACGGTGTCTTTGTTGCACACTGTCCGGAGTCAAATATGAATCTGTCATCCGGTGTGGCTCCGGTTCGGAAGTTCCTGGAGGAAGGTGTTCATGTTGGATTGGGAAGCGATGTGGCAGGAGGCTCCACAGAGAGTATTTTCACAGCCATGTCACATGCGATCCAGGCATCCAAGCTCCGCTGGAGGCTTCTGGATGACTCGTTAAAACCGCTGACTGTGGAAGAGGTATTTTATATGGCAACAAAAGGCGGCGGAGAATTTTTCGGTAAGGTGGGAAGCTTTGAACATGGCTATGAACTGGATGCGGTCGTCCTGGACGATACACGCCTTGGGCATCCACAGCCGCTGGATGTGAAGAAGCGTCTGGAAAGACTGATCTACTTTTCAGATGACAGAGAAATCAAGGCAAAATATGCAGCAGGAATTCAGATTTTCTGATTAAAATATCCTAAAAAATAATTTGGAGGTGGAACTATGGAAGAGAGGGAACATGCAGTAGGTAAAAATGTGAAGCGTGTGGATGCCTTTGAGAAGGTGACCGGGCGCGCAAAGTACACGGATGATCTGTGCGACAAGAGTGCATATGTTGCGAAGATCCTTCATTCTACTGTGGCACATGGAATCGTGAAGTCTGTAGATACTGCGGAGGCCGAGAAGATTCCGGGCGTTGTGAAGGTGGTAACCTGTTTTGACGTCCCGAAGTATTATTTCCCGACAGCAGGGCATCCGTGGTCAACGGAGCCTGCGCATCAGGATGTGGCAGACCGGCTGCTTTTACAGGAGCATGTCCGGTTCTACGGGGACGATGTGGCAGCTGTAGTAGCAGAGAATGAGGTGGCGGCTGCACAGGCTGTGCGCGCGATCAAGGTGGAATATGAAGAGCTGCCGTTTGTGCTGGATGTGCAGAAGGCCATGGAAGACGGGGCACCGCAGCTTCATGAGGAGTTTCCGAATAACATCTTGAAGCATACGACGATCCGCAACGGGAATTATGAGGAAGCCAGTAAGGAACCGGGACTGATCAAGGTTGAGGGCTGGTATAATACTCCGGTCGTACAGCACTGCCATATTGAGAATTTTATCTGCTATTCTTATATGGAACAGGGCCGCATGGTTGTGGTATCCTCCACACAGATCCCGCATATCTGCCGGAGAGTTGTGGGGCAGGCACTTGGCATCCCATGGGGGAAGGTAAGGGTAATCAAGCCTTATATCGGCGGCGGATTTGGTAATAAGCAGGATATCCTGTATGAGCCGCTCTGTGCTTACTTAAGTACTGTAGTCGGCGGACGGCTTGTGAAGCTGGATGTGTCCAGGGAGGAGACCTTTGTTTCCAACAGGGTGCGCCATGCGATCCGCACGCATATTATTTCCTATGTAAGGCCGGACGGAAGCTTTGCGGCAAGGAAGATCGAATGCTTCTCAGACCAGGGGGCTTACGCTTCCCACGGGCACAGCATTGCGGCTAAGGGAATGGGTGCATTTCCACAGTTATATCCGTGTCCGAATGTGGAGGGAGATGCCTATACTGTTTTTACGAATAAGTCTGTTGCAGGAGCCATGAGAGGGTATGGAATCCCACAGGCAATGTTCGCTGTTGAGAGCCATACGGATGATGTGGCAAAGGCAGTGGGGATGTCACCTTTTGAATTCCGGTGGAAATATCTGATGCCGAAGGGCTTTGTAGATGGTTTCTCCAAGAATGTGAATTATTTTGATACCTTCCATCAATGTATGGAAAAAGGAAAAGCTTACATAGATTATGACAGGAAGATGAAGGAATACGCGGATCAGACCGGAGAGATCCGAAAGGGAATCGGTGTGGCGGCATTCTGGTACAATACCGGAGTCTGGCCGATCTCACTGGAGACTTCTGCCTGCCGTATGGTGCTGAACCAGGATGGTTCCATTCAGGTCCAGGTCGGTGAGACAGAGATCGGACAGGGCGCGGATACCGCTTTTGCACAGATGGCTGCAGAGACGGTAGGAATTCCGGTGGATATGGTGCATGTTGTGACGAATCAGGATACAGATATCACACCGTTCGGCACAGGGGCTTATGCATCCAGACAGACATACATGGCAGGATTCGCTATCAACCAGACAGCAGCTCTTTTAAAGAACAGAATTCTGGAAGTGGCACAGGAGCTGACCAGGCATACGAAGGAAAGCCTGGATATTATAAATGGAAATATTATCCGAAGAGGAGACGGCGAGGTTCTGATGAGTCTGGCAGACCTGGCTCTGGAGAAGCTGTACAGTCTGACGAACAACGGGCATCTGACAGCGGAGAGTTCTTATCAGGCAAAGACGAATGCGTATTCATTTGGATGTACATTTGCTGAGGTAGAAGTGGATATTCCGGCATGCAGGGCGACCCTGACGAATATTGTGAATGTGCATGATGCAGGACAGCTGATCAATCCGTCACTGGCTCTGGCACAGGTTCATGGCGGTATGAGTATGGGAATCGGCTATGGACTGTCTGAACGGCTGATTTTTGATGAGCGCACTGGAAAACCATTGAACAATAATCTTCTGGACTATAAGCTTTCGACCTTTATGGATCATCCACATCTGGAAGGACAGTTTGTGGAAAACTATGAGCCGACCAGTGCATACGGTACAAAGGCGCTGGGTGAGCCGCCTGTATGTTCTGTGGCACCGGCGATCCGTAATGCGGTACTGATGGCGACAGGGGTAGCGGTGGATGAGATCCCATTAACACCACATATCCTGTTTAAACGGTTCAGGGAAGAGGGACTCGTATAAAAAGGCTGGGCGCAGTCTCCGTGCTGTTGTGGCGGCACAGGAGAAATGAAAACGCCCCCCCGGAAGGAGGAATTTGAATCATGTATGATATGAAGGCATTATACGAGGCAGAGAGCGTGCCTCATGCGATACAGTTATTACAGGAGCACCCCGAAGCCCAGATTATTGCCGGCGGAAGTGATGTTCTGGTACAGATGAGAGAAGGAAAGCGCGCAGGCGTGGAGCTGGTAAGTATTTATGGGCTGGATGAGCTGCGCGGTGTGAAGATGGAGGAGGATGGGACGATCAGGATCGGTTCTCTGACCAGTTTCTCACACATTACAAAGGACCCCGTGATTCAGGAATACATCAATGTACTTGGAGAGGCTGTGGATAAGGTCGGCGGACCGCAGATCAGGAATATCGGGACCATCGGTGGAAATACCTGCAACGGTGTGACTTCTGCGGATTCTGCGTCTACATTATTTGCATGGGATGCAGTTGTGGAGCTGACAGGACCGGATGGAATCCGTCAGGTGCCGATCCGGGAATTCTATATCAAGGCAGGAAAGGTTGATTTAAGACCTGCGGAGATTCAGACGGCAATCCTGATCCCAAAGGATGCTTACGAAGGATATCACGGTCATTACATCAAATATGCCATGAGAAACGCGATGGATATCGCAACTCTGGGCTGTTCGGTCAATGTGAAGCTGTCAGAGGATAAGAGCGTGATTGAGGATGTCAGGATCGCATACGGTGTGGCTGGGCCGATCCCGATGCGTGCACTTCATGCAGAAGAGGCAGGAAAGGGCCTTTCGGTCAGTGAGGCTTCCATTGAGACGATCGGGGATACCGTTCTTGAGGATGTGACGCCGCGTGACAGCTGGCGGGCAAGTAAGGCATTCAGGGAGCACATCGCAAAGGTTTTATGTAAACGTGCGCTGAAAGAGTCGATCAGACTGGCAGGAGGTGTTGTTCATGAGTGAGAAACATTATAAACTGGTAAGATGTACGATCAATGGGGAAGAACGGGAGACGATGGTGGACGTGAGAGCGTCACTGACAGATATGCTCCGCAATGATTACCGCCTGACCAGCGTCAAAAAAGGCTGCGAAGTAGGAGAGTGCGGGGCATGCAATGTCATCATAGACGGAGAGTGCTTTAACTCCTGTATCTATCTGGCTGTGTGGGCGGACGGCAAGAATATCCGTACCCTGGAGAGCCTGATGGGACCTGATGGCGAGCTTTCCGATATCCAGCAGGCATTTATCGATGAGACGGCTGTGCAGTGCGGATTCTGCACACCAGGCGTGATCATGAGTGCGGTGGAGATCCTGGAGTCTAAGAAGGAATATACAAGGGATGAATTACGGAAACTGCTGTCCGGGCATCTGTGCAGGTGTACAGGGTATGAGAATATCCTGAATGCGGTGGAGAAGACCATGTACAGGAGACTTGGGAAAGAATTTCCGGAGTATTTGAAATAGGAAACGTGAAATAGGGTATCTGGTTGTATTAAGTGTAAAAATCGGTTATACTTTTTGGTAAAGAGTGTAACCGATTTTTTTAATTTCATCAAGGAAGTAGTGGGGCGGATTACGAATATCCGCTTTGAATGACAGAGAATGAATATAATTGTATGAAGAGAGTTCTTGAAAGCAGGTGGCATCATGGGAAATTATTTGAATCCCGGTAACGAAAAATTTAAGATGGATATCAGTGCTGAGATCTATGTCGATAAGACTGGTCTGCTTGAATACTGCAACAAAGTAATCTGTACACCGCAGCGCTTTATCAGTATGAGCCGTCCGAGGCGTTTTGGGAAATCGGTCACAGCGAATATGCTTGCGGCATATTACAGCAGAGGATGTGATTCTTATGAACTTTTTGCACCATATGAGATAGCAAAAGCAGAATCTTTCGCGAAATATTTAAATAAGTATGACGTTTTGTTTTTAAATATGCAGGAATTTTTAAGCCAGAGTGGCTGTATGGATGAGATGCTGACATTGTTGAAAAGGTCTGTCTTGTGGGAATTACTAGAGGAATATCCGGATTTCAGATATTTTGATTCTACGAATCTGATGCGCACGATGCAGGATATTTACAGCAGGACAAAGATACCGTTCGTGGTTATTATTGATGAATGGGACTGCATTTTCAGAGAATACAAGATGGATTCAGATGCACAGAAAAAGTATCTGGATTTTCTCAGGGATCTGCTCAAGGACAGAGGCAATATCGCCCTGGGATATCTGACGGGGATTCTGCCGATCAAGAAGTATGGGACACACAGTGCATTGAATATGTTTGATGAGTTTTCCATGACATTTGCAGGACCTCTGGGGAAGTATGTGGGATTTACGGAAGAAGAGGTCAGGAATCTTTGTGAAAGTTATCAGATGGATTTTGAGGAAACCAAGAAGTGGTATGATGGGTATTATCTTGAGGATGTCGGATCCATTTATAATCCAAAGTCTGTTGTGAGTGCAATGCAGTTTCATAAGTTCCAGTATTATTGGAATCAGACAGAGACATTTGAAGCGTTGCGTACTTATATAGATATGAACTTTGAGGGGTTGAAAGATGATATTATCAGCTTGATGAATGGAAACGGAAAAGTTTCTATAGATACTAGAAGCTTTACAAATGACATGGTAACGTTTCACTCAAAGGATGATGTTATGACTCTGCTTGTGCATCTGGGGTATCTGGGATACAGGAGTGAGTCAGAACAGGTTTTTATTCCAAATCATGAAATATTGAATGAATATGTAACAGCAGTGAGCAATTCTGATTGGGGAGAAGTATCACGGGCGCTTAAAAATTCACGTGAGGCACTGGATGCTGTGCTTTCGAAAAAAGAGGAGGTTGTTGCCAATGCGATTGCAGAGGCTCATTATGAAACTTCACATTTGCAGTATCATGATGAGAATGCATTGAGCTATACAATTTCACTTGCTTTATATGTAGCACGGAATTATTATACAGTATTCAGAGAATTACCCACAGGTAAGGGATTTGCCGATCTTGTGTACCTGCCCAGGAAGCAGTTCAGAAACTATCCTGCATTGGTGGTCGAACTGAAATGGAACCGGGATGCAGAAGGAGCAATTGAGCAGATAAAGAGGAAAGAATACTGTAGAAGCCTGAGTGATTATCAGGGAAAAATTCTTCTGGTCGGGATTAATTATGATAAAAAGACAAAGGAACATCAGTGTAAAATAGAAGAATGGGAAAAATAGTTCGATATAAAAAACAGAAGCCGTCATCAGCAGCTTCTGTTTTTTAACATGATTTTATTCCATCCTATTCCTTTGGAGCCGGTTCCGGATCGGTCTCTTTATCCTTCGGAAGGATAATGTTAAGCAGTACTGCCAGCAGTGTCGCGATGACAACCGGTGATTTCCCGAAGATCATTACGAACCAGTCCGGGAAGGTTGCGAGTGCGCCATTTGCCTGGGAAATTCCCATTCCAAGTGCAGCTGCGAGTCCGACGATAGAAGTGTTCCTAAAGGACATATTTTCGGAGGTGATCAATTTCATACCCGTCATGGCAATGGAGGCGAATACGGAAACTGTGGCTCCTCCGAGTACACAGTAAGGAATCGTAGTCAGAACGGATGAAAACTTGGGAATCAGTCCTGCGACCAGTAAGATTAAGGCTGCAAGTCCGAGTACGCAGCGGTTTACGACCTTTGTCGTTGCCACGATACCTACGTTCTGGCTGTAAGTTGCGGTCGGAAGTCCTCCTAAAAGAGCGCCGAGGATATTGGTGATACCGTATCCTACGATTCCGCCCTGGAGTTCGTTGTCTGATGGCATACGATTCAGACCGCCGCTTGTAGTAGCTGAGAAATCTCCGATGGCCTGGATGGAGTTGATGGCAAATAATAAGCCGATCGCCACACAGGAGGAAATTTCAAATTTAACACCAAAGTGTAACGGCATTGGAAGCTGGAATGCGGAAGCCTGTGAAATGGCTGTAAAGTCGACCATTCCAAAGAACAATGCTACGATATATCCTCCGATGATACCGATGAGGATAGAAGCCAGTTTCCAGATTCCTTTTCCATAGTGGTTCAGGACAGTCACAATGACCAGTGTAATGATTGCAACGAGCCAGTTCTGCCAGGAACCATAATTCGGGCTTCCCACGCCGCCGGCCATGTAATTGATGGCTGTTGGATAGAGGGAAAGTCCGATGGTGAATACGACTGTTCCGGCAATCAGAGGCGGGAAGAAGCGGCGGATTTTTTTTATAAAAATACCTACCAAAATTGCTACACAACCGCCGACAATCTGTGCCCCTAATATTGTCGGAATATCAAAATCAGATGCTATGGACTGCATGCTTGGCAGATATGCGAAGCTGACGCCCATAATAACCGGAAGTCCTGAACCAATGGCGAGCCATTTTGTCCTGAAAACAGGAAATAGCTGAAGCAGTGTGGACAATGCTGACACGATCAAGGCTGCCTGGATGAGGATTACGGATTCTTTTTCGCTTAAGCCGCCTACCCCCGCAACGAGGATAGCTGGTGTGACACAGCCCACGATCATCGCTACAACGTGCTGCAGGGCCAGTGGAAAGGCCTGTTTAAAGCTTGGCACGCCGTTTAAGTCAAATATAGTTGAGTGGGTCACCTCATTTTTCACGATTATATCCCCCTTTAAGCCTGACTGATCCTGGTACCTGTTGTCCCCTGGATTCCGTCTTTTGCTTTTTCCAGTAATGTAATCAGTGCCTGACGTCCTGGTGCGGATTCTGCGAATTCTACAGCAGCCTGTACTTTAGGAAGCATGGAACCAGGTGCAAAATGACCTTCTGCCATATACTGCTTTGCTTCATCTACGGTGATCTGATCCAGCCACTTTTCATCCGGCTTTCCGTAATTGATCGCAACTTTTTCCACTGCGGTCAGGATGATCAGGAAATCTGCATCCAGTTCACGGGCAAGCAGACTGCTTGCAAAGTCTTTATCAATGACCGCACTGGCGCCTTTTAAATGATTTCCCTGACGTGTAACAGGGATACCGCCGCCGCCGCAGGCAATGACAAGGTCACCGGATTCTACCATCGTACGGATCGTGCCGATCTCAACGATCTCCTGTGGTCTTGGGGATGCTACAACACGGCGGTAACCGCGTCCTGCATCTTCTTTCATCAGATAATCATATTTTGCAGCCATCTCATCAGCCTGCTCCTTGGTAAGGAAGCGTCCGATTGGTTTGGATGGATTCTCAAATGCAGGGTCATTCTCATCTACACGAACCTGTGTAATCATGGTAGCAACAGGAATATCTGTGATACCACGATTTAAAAGTTCCTCGCGCAGAGCATTCTGCAGGTCATATCCTATGTATGCCTGGCTCATTGCCACACAGACAGACAGCGGGGTGTTCGGCTGCTGCGGGTCCTCGTGGGTCAGGGCAAGCATTGCATTATTTACCATTCCAACCTGTGGGCCATTGCCGTGTGCAACTACAACTTCACAGCCCTCCTCAATCAGGTCTACGATAGCACGTGCGGTAATCTTTACCGCGATCATCTGCTCCGGGAGGGTATTGCCTAAGGCATTCCCCCCGAGAGCGATGACGATCCGTTTCTTTTTCGCCATTTTTCATTTCCTCCGATACTGATCGCGCCGGATTATTCTCCTACATATGCGATCGTTTCTACTTCACATAAAACTCCCTTTGGCAGATCTTTTACTGCAACGCAGGAGCGTGCCGGTTTTCCAACAAAATATTTTGCGTAGATCTCGTTGAATGCGCCGAAGTCGCCCATGTCTGCAAGGAAGCAGGTTGTCTTAACTACGTCTTTGAATTCTGCACCCTGGCTCTCAAGAAGAGCTGCTACATTCTTCATAACCTGTTCGGTCTGTTCCTCAATCGTTGTTCCTACGACTGCGCCTGTCTCTGGTGAGAGCGGGATCTGTCCTGAGAAAAATGCGATTCCGTTTACTACGATTCCCTGAGAATATGGTCCGATTGCTGCTGGTGCGTTTTTTGTATCAACATACTTTAACATGTTAGATACCTCCTTTTATTTTTTTTCTCCTTAATGATATCATAAATAGCATTAGTCGAATACTCTTGGAGTTCCTTTTTCTTCCAGTTTCTTTAATGTCTCTGCAGGATCTGCGAATTTAGCAAGGAAGATCATAGCAGCGATGATGTATGGCTTGAAGCTTGCTTCTTTGTAAAGAGGAGTTCTGTAGCGGTCGAATACGCTTGCATCAACTTCTCCTGTCTCACAGCTTACGCCTGTGATGTCAGCTGGCAGGCAGTGCATATAGAGTGCTTTGCCGTCTTTTGTTGTAGCCATCAGTTCCTCTGTACAAGCCCAGTCTTTGTGCTCTGCATTCTGTGCAAGCAGTTCCTGTTCCAGTTTGTTGATTCCGTCAAAGTCGCCGTTTCCATACAGCTCTGTACGTTTTTCCATAGCAGCGAATGGAGCCCAGCTCTTTGGATATACGATGTCAGCATCTTTGAATGCTTCAGCCATGTCATTTGTCTTTGTGAATGTACCGCCTGATTTCTTAGCGTTCTCAGCTGCAACAGCTTCTACTTCCGGGAATACTTCATATCCTTCAGGATGAGCCAGGACAACGTCCATACCGAAACGTGTCATCAGTCCGATGATTCCCTGTGGAACAGAGAGTGGTTTACCATAAGAAGGTGAGTAAGCCCATGTCATAGCAAGCTTTTTGCCTTTCAGATTCTCAACTCCGCCGAACTCGTGGATGATGTGGAGCATATCAGCCATAGCCTGTGTCGGGTGGTCGATGTCGCACTGCAGGTTTACAAGAGTAGGTTTCTGCTCTAAGATGCCGTCCTTATTTCCCTGAGTCACAGCGTCAACAACTTCGTGCATGTAAGCATTACCTTTGCTGATGTACATATCATCACGGATACCGATAACGTCAGCCATGAAAGAAATCATGTTAGCAGTCTCACGTACAGTCTCACCATGAGCTACCTGAGATTTTCCTTCGTCCAGATCCTGAACTTCCAGTCCGAGCAGGTTGCAGGCAGATGCAAAGGAGAAACGTGTACGTGTAGAATTGTCACGGAATAAAGAGATTCCAAGACCGCTCTCGAATACTTTTGTAGAGATGTTGTTCTCTCTCATGAAACGAAGAGCATCAGCTAAAGTAAATACAGCCTCCAGTTCATCATCTGTCTTTTCCCATGTCAGGAAAAAGTCTCCATTGTACATTTCCTTGAAGTTTAAAGAGTTCAGCTTGTCGATATAATCCTGTAAAGTTTTCATAGTATAAATCCTCCTAAATTTTGTGAAAATTCTGAATATGGTGTGCAAAAGGGTCAGACCCCTCTGCAAAGGGCTCTGTCCCCTTTGCAGAAGTCGTCAAATGTAATCGTGTTTCTTATTTGCAGTAAAGTGTCGGCAGTGCAGCGTATACAGCAGCGCATACAACGAGATCCTGTTTCCATGTCTTCTCGTTTGGAGCGTGTGCCTGTGCCTCAGCGCCAGGTCCGAAACCGATGCATGGGATTCCGTTTCTTCCCATGATGGAAACGCCGTTTGTGGAGAAGGTCCATTTGTCAGTAAGTGGACGTGCTTTTCTCATTTCCTCTGTCTCAGCTGTTCCGATTCTTGTCTCGCCATAGAGATTCGTGTAAGCTTCTTCCAGAGCCTTTGTTACCTTGTGGTCTTCCGGAATTACCCATGTCGGGAAGTAGCACTCGATCGGGTATATACATCCTGTGTAAGACGGACGGTCATAGTTGTACATGGATACAGTCACATCATCACCGTATTTCTGTACGCTTGGAAGTGCACGGATCTCATCCAGGCAGCTTTCCCATGTCTCGCCTGCTGTCATACGGCGGTCCAGTGAAACGGAGCAGGAGTCAGCTACTGCACAGCGGCTTGGAGATGTAAAGAAGATCTCGGATGTTGTAACAGTTCCTCTTCCAAGGAAACGTGCTTCTTTCCATTCCGGGTTGTACTTCTCGTCTAACATCTTAACAAGACCTTTGATCTCTGTTGCGTCATCAGCATCGTTCTCGTTCAGTGCACGGACATCCTGGAGAATGTCAGCCATCTTGTAGATCGCATTGTCACCACGCTCAGGAGCAGAACCATGGCAGGAAACACCTTTGACATCCACACGGATCTCCATACGTCCGCGCTGTCCACGGTAGATACCGCCGTCTGTAGGCTCTGTAGATACAACGAATTCAGGACGAACCTTGTCTTCGTTGATGATGTACTGCCAGCATAATCCGTCGCAGTCTTCTTCCTGAACAGTTCCTGTTACAAGTACTGTATACTGATCGCTTAATAAGCCAAGGTCTTTCATGATTCTTGCGCCGTATACTGCAGAAACAATACCGCCGCACTGGTCAGACACACCGCGTCCGCCGATCTCTTCGTCGTTCTCATAGCCTTCGTATGGATCAAATGTCCAGTTGTCGATGTTACCGATACCAACTGTATCGATGTGAGCGTCGAAACCGATGATCTTCTCGCCGGTTCCCATGTAGCCAAGTACGTTGCCCTGTGGGTCAATGACTACCTTGTCGAATTCGAGCTTTCTCATCTCTTCTGCGATACGCTCGATGTGAGCCTTCTCATCACAGCTCTCGCCCGGGTTTTTTACGATCTCGCGTAAAAACTTTGTCATGTCAGCCTGATAGTTTTGTGCAGCTTCTTTGATTTTGTTGAAATCCATTTTTTAAATCTCCTTTTCCTTTTATATTAGATTTGAAATTTTACTTTTGGTTAAAAACAGTAATTAGCGCTCGTTTCCGCCCCATACGATGGATTCGTATCTCTCAGGATCGGTGTCACCTTCTGTGGAGAAGAGCAGGACTCTGGAATTCTCATCCAGTCCGAGGTGTTCTCTGAGCTCTTTATATTCGTCCATGCACATGATGCATGCCAGTGTTCCGAATGGTGCTGCGCCGGATTCACCGGAGGTTACTGGTGTGTCGCCCTTGATCGGCGCTGCCAGCATACGCATTCCTCTTGCAGCCGCCCAGTCAGGAGTGGCAATAAAGGTGTCTACGTGGTTCTTTAAGATATCCCAGGAAATCGTGTTCGGTTCCCCGCATGCAAGGCCTGCCATGATTGTTACCATGTCGCCGTCTACGATCTGGATGCTTCCATCTCCTAAGGATGCTCCCTTGTAAAGACAGGCAGCAGCTTCTGCCTCGACTACGATTACTTTCGGCGGATTCTCAGGATAGCGGTTCGCGAAATATCCCTGAACAGCTCCGGCAAGAGATCCTACACCTGCCTGGATAAATACGTGTGTCGGTCTGTCGCATCCGTATCCTTCCAGCTGCTCGTTGGCTTCCATTGCCATGGTTCCGTATCCCTGCATGATCCATGCCGGAATCTCCTCGTAACCATCCCATGCGGTATCCTGTACCATAATGCCGTTCTCTGTCTTGTTCGCCATATCGTTCGCCATACGTACACATTCATCATAGTTATATTCCTCGATGGTAACCTGTGCGCCTTCGGCCGCGATGTTCTTAAGACGGGTCTGGGTAGATCCCTTTGGCATTAAGACGACTGCTTTCTGTCCAAGCTTGTTTGCTGCCCATGCAACACCGCGTCCGTGGTTGCCGTCCGTTGCTGTGAAGAAGGTTGCCTGGCCGAATTCATCTCTCAGTTCCTTGGAAGTCAGGACTTCGTAAGGAAGTTCTGAGACGTCCTTTCCAACCTGCTGTGCTATGTAACGCGCCATTGCGAAAGACCCTCCAAGTACCTTGAAAGCGTTCAGGCCGAAGCGGTAAGATTCATCTTTGATGTAAACCTCTCCAAGTCCAAGCCTGTCTGCCATCTTGTCAAGCTTTACGAGCGGGGTTACGCTGTACTGCGGAAAGCTCTCGTGGAAGGCTCTTGCCTTCTTAACCTCGTCAAGTGACATGACCTTAAGCTGTGCGTCGTCTGTCTTAGGCATATGATTCGCTGCCCATTTGATTGTTTCCATTTGTGAAAACCTCCTTCATAATAATGTAAGAATTGTTGTATGGCTATTTGCCCGCATCCATGTAACTGTAGAGTGTGAATTTTGAAATTCCCAAGAGGGATGCGATCTTGTCACCGGATTTGGTGATCAGGAAGGCCCCGGCGTTGTTCAGGTACTGTACAACCGTGATCTTGTCATCTTTATTCATCAGTGCAACCGGTTTGCCGACAAGCGCGAGTGCCTGTTCGATCAGGACGTCGAGAAGCTCATTCACATTATGTGTGATCTTCTGCGGCTGTTCTGTCTCATCGCCTGAATCCGTTTCCTTCTCAACGCTGATCAGGGACTGGACTGCAGTATCGATTGTGAGCAGTGCGGTAATGTCGTAATTCAGGGAAAATATGTAGGCAATGCTGTCATTGTCATCCCTGATGTACATGGTGCTTGACTTTAAGATTCTTCCGTCCTCTGTCTTGGTAAGATAGGAGAGACGGTCCTGAATCTGTGACGGGTCCCGGCTCAATGTCTCCAGGACCACGCTGGAAGGGCCGTCGCCTAACTTTCTGTTGGAAATATGTCCATTCTCTATGTAGACAATGGAGCTTTCCAGTTCTTTCTTGCGCAGATCATGTATTACGATCTCACAGGAGCTGCCGAACTGTACGGCAAGGCCATGTGCGATCTGTTTCAGTAAATCTAATCTCTGGCTCAACGTCACCATTCCTTTCGTGTCTGGATTTTCCGGGAGGCTGTTTTTCCCTCGCCTTTAAATTCATCATAGCATAAAAAAAATATAAATCAATACTTTTTCTAAAAATTTTTTAGGTTGCCTAAATTTTTTTTAGGATTTGTATTGCAATTATCTTATTTTAATGGTATTCTATAGACAACAAAAACGGCGCGAAAAAATATGTTTGAAAAAGAAAAGACCGTTTTTACAAAAGAATATACAAAATATAGTGCGACGTGCAAGGAAAGTAACACCCTTGTAGAATTTGTATACTACCAATGATTTAAAAGAAAAGGAGAAAAAAGTATGCTGATTTTAGGAAATGGAAGGGTAATCACACGAGACGAAGCGAATCCGTATCTGGAGCAGGGCGCTGTAGCGATCGAGGGGACAACGATCAAAAAAGTGGGCAGCCTTGAGGAGGTCAGGGCAGCATATCCGGATGCAGAGTTTATCGATGCAAAGGGAAAAGTGATCATGCCTGCATTTATCAATGCACATGAGCATATCTACAGTGCTTTTGCAAGAGGGCTTTCTGTCAAAGGGTACGATCCGAAAGGATTTTTGGATATCCTGGACGGAATGTGGTGGACCATTGACCGGAACCTGACCCTGAATGACACTTACTTAAGTGCCATGGCGACCTATATTGACTGTATTAAGAATGGTGTCACAACGATCTTCGATCATCATGCAAGCTTTGGTTCTATCAGGGAATCATTGTTCCATATTGAAAAGGCGGCGAAGGAGACCGGGGTACGTTCCTGTCTGTGCTACGAGATTTCTGACAGAGATGGTATGGATAAAGCGAGAGATTCTGTTATGGAGAATGCAGAGTTCATCAGACATGCCCAAAAGGATGACACAGGCATGATCGCCGGAATGATGGGAATGCATGCACAGTTCACGATTTCCGATGAGACCATGGAACTGGCCGCAGCCAACAAGCCGGACGGCGTTGGATACCACATCCACGTGGCAGAAGGAATCGAGGACCTGCACCACTGCTTAAAGCATTATGGCAAACGGATCGTAGACCGTCTGATGGACTGGAACATCCTGGGAGACAAGACCCTCCTCGGACACTGCATTTACATCAACGGACATGAGATGGACTTAATTAAGGAAACGAATACGATGGTTGTACATAATCCGGAATCCAACATGGGCAATGCCTGCGGATGCCCTCCGACCATGGAACTGGTCCACAGAGGTATTCTGACCGGACTGGGAACCGACGGATACACACACGACATGACAGAGTCCTTCAAGGTAGCCAATGTCTTACATAAGCACCACCTCTGCGATGCCAATGCAGCATGGGTGGAAGTACCACAGATGCTCTTCGACGGCAACGCACAGATCGCGAACCGCTACTTCAAGCAGCAGCTCGGAGTCTTAAAAGAAGGCGCAGCCGGAGACGTGATCATCGTAGATTACGACCCGCTCACTCCGCTTGGAGCAGGCAACGCAAACGGACACATCCTGTTCGGTATGAACGGAAGCAAGGTCGTGACAACCGTGGCGAACGGAAAAGTGCTGATGAAAGACAGAGAATTACAGCACATTGATGAAGCAAAAGTAATGGCAGACTGCAGAGAAGCATCACAGGCACTCTGGAATCGGATTAACGGATAAAATTCAAAGGGGTCAGACCCCTTTGCAAAAGGGTCTGACCCTTTTGCCCACCATTTTCAGAATATTCAGATTATATCATAGGAGGTTTTTACAGATGAGCGATATTATGACCCCGATGTCTTTCGGGCATTTATTGAATTGGATTATGACAGAGCATGAGGAACACGGTACTGTATTCGGGGAGCACACCCCATATAAGGCGGATGCGAAGTATAACCGGACGATTTTCGGACGTCCGTTAGAGACTCCGGTAGGCCCGGCGGCAGGCCCTCACACACAGCTGGCGCAGAATATTGCAGCAGCTTATTATACAGGAAGCCGTTTCTTCGAGTTAAAGACGGTACAGGTCATGGACGGCGCAGAGCTTTCCGCATGTGTGAATAAGCCGTGTATCAAGGCGGACGATGAGTGTTACAACTGCGAGTGGTCCACGGAATTATATGTGCCGCAGGCAATGGAAGAGTACATCAAGGCATGGTTCCTTTGTAAAGTAATGGCAAAGGAATACGGGCTGGGTGATATGAACGGATTCCAGTTCAACATCAGTGTGGGATACGATCTGGAAGGTATCAAGTCTGAGAAGATCGACAATTTCCTCAATACAATGAAGGAAGCAAAGGATTCAGAAGTGTTTAAGTCCTGCAGGCAGTATCTCTTAGACCATGCAGATCAGTTTAAGAATGTGACCAGGGAGGATATCGAGGCGATCCAGTCCGACATCTGCAATTCCGTGACGATTTCCACACTGCACGGCTGCCCTCCGCAGGAGATCGAGAAGATCGCGATGTACCTGATTACGGAAAAGGGATTCCATACCTTTATTAAATGTAATCCTACCTTATTAGGATATGAATATGCAAGAAAGACCATGGATGACATGGGTTATGATTATGTGGCATTCGGCGATTTCCACTTCAAAGATGACTTACAGTATGAGGATGCAGTGCCGATGCTGACACGCCTGATGAAGGTCTGCGAGGAGCGCGGCCTGGAATTCGGCGTGAAGATCACGAATACCTTCCCGGTAGATGTGAAGCAGAACGAGCTTCCAAGCGAAGAGATGTATATGTCAGGAAAGTCCCTGTATCCACTGTCCATCTCACTGGCTGCAAAGCTGGCTGAGGAGTTCGATGGAAAGCTTCGGATTTCCTACTCAGGCGGAGCCGATTTCTACAATATCAGAGGAATTGTGGATGCAGGCATCTGGCCGGTTACTGTGGCAACGACCCTGTTGAAGCCGGGCGGATACCAGAGAATGTCCCAGATCGCAGAGATTCTGGAAAAAGAAAACGACGAGTTTACAGGCGTGCGCGCAAGTGCAGCACATAACCTGGCAGAAGAGGCAAAAGTCAGCGTTCACCATGTGAAGTCTGTCAAGCCGCTTCCGTCCCGCAAGATGAAGCGCGAGGTTCCGCTTCTGGACTGCTTCGTGGCACCATGTAAAGAAGGCTGCCCGATTCACCAGGATATCACCACCTATCTGCAGCTTGTAAGCGCCGGAGAGTATGTAGAGGCGATGAAGGTCATCACCGAGAAGAACCCGCTTCCGTTTATCACCGGAACCATCTGCGCACACAACTGTATGAGCAAATGTACCCGCAACTTCTATGAGGAACCTGTACATATCCGCGCCATGAAGCTGGAAGCAGCACAGAATGGTTATGTATCCTGGCTGAAGGGGGTTACGCCTTCCACTGTTACCGAAAAAGGCAAAGTAGCAGTCATCGGCGGCGGTCCTGCAGGAATGGCAGCAGCATATTTCTTAAGACGCGGCGGCATGGAAGTGACTTTATTTGAGCAGACGGATTCCCTGGGAGGCGTGGTACGCCATGTGATCCCGGAATTCAGAATTGCTGGGAATGCAATCGATAAAGATGCAGCCATCCTGGAAGCAGTGGGTGTGGAGATCCGCTACAACGTGAAGGTGGAAAGCGTACAGGAATTACGCGACAAAGGCTATACAGCAGTCGTACTTGCAGTGGGAGCATCCAAACCGGGCGTTCTGAGACTGGAAGAGGGCGACACCATGAATGCCCTGGATTTCCTTGCGAAGTTCAAAGCAGAGAACGGCAAGCTGGATATCGGTAAAAATGTAGTAGTCATCGGCGGAGGAAATACCGCAATGGATACTGCAAGAGCAGCAAAACGCACAAGAGGCGTTGAGAGAGTTTCTCTTGTATATAGAAGAACCAAACGCTTCATGCCTGCAGACGAGGAAGAATTAATGATGGCAGTTGAGGACGGCGTGGAATTCAAAGAACTGCTTTCCCCTGTCAAACTCGTTGACGGAAAGCTGATCTGCAAAGTAATGCAGCTTGGCGAGTATGATGCATCCGGCAGACGCGGTGTGATCGAGACAGAAGAGCTTTGTGAAGTTCCGGCAGACACGGTAATCGCGGCAGTCGGCGAAAAGGTTCCGACAGAATGGTACGAAGCCAACGGAATCAATGTCAATGAGCGCGGAAGGGCTCTGGTGAATGAAGAGACCTGTGAGACCAGTCTGGAAGGCGTTTACATCGCAGGAGACGCACTGGGCGGACCGGCAACGGTTGTCGAAGGCATCCGTGACGGCAAGAAGGCTGCGGAGGCAATTATCGGAAGAGTGCTGGCGAAAGATTATGACAAACAGGCAGCAGACGAGAAGGTATACGCAAGAAGAGGCGTGCTCAAAGAATTAGAGGAAGGCCCGGCAGAGACCGGACGCTGCCTTGGCTGCTCCAGCATCTGCGAGAACTGCGTGGAAGTATGTCCGAACCGTGCCAATATTACCATTCAGGTACCGGGAATGGCAAAACACCAGATCATCCATGTGGATTACATGTGCAACGAATGCGGCAACTGCAAGAGCTTCTGCCCATACCAGAGCGCACCGTATCTGGATAAGTTCACCTTATTCGCATCTGTAAAAGATATGGAAGACAGTAAGAATCAGGGCTTCACAGTCCTTGACGCAGAGAAAGTAAGCTGTCAGGTCAGATACCTGGGAGAGACCTTCACCTGGACAAAGGGTGAAGAGACGAAGCTTCCGGAAGGCTTACAGCAGCTGATCGAGGCAGTGATCCGCGATTACTCATATCTGTTGGGATAGGAACAGGATCTACGACAATAAATCTGGTATCATAGAAGGAAGAGATCAAAGCAGTATATTGACAAGTAGGATGGACAGAAAGAAGGAATGGTTATGAAACGTTTGTTTAAAGGCGGAACGATCGTAAGCGGCGAAGGCTTGAAGCAGCTTGACATTCTTGTGAAAGGCGAGAAGATCCTGGCAGTTGGAGAGGATCTGGAGTTTAAGGATGCAGAGATTGAAGATGTGCGGGGAAGATATCTTTTCCCCGGCTTCATCGATGCCCATACCCATATGGCACTGGAAGTCAGCAACACCATAACCGCAGACAAATTCGACACAGGGACAAAGGCAGAGATTTCCGGAGGGACGACCTGCATTGTAGACTTTGCCACCCAGAATAAGGGCGAGACACTGCACGAGGCACTGGACAACTGGCATAGAAAAGCGGACGGCCAGTCTTCCTGCGATTATGCATTCCACCTGGCAATCTCCGACTGGAATGACAGCATCAGCGAGGAGCTGGGGCGTGTCGTAGAGGAAGGCATTTCTTCTTTCAAATTATATATGACCTATGACAACATGGTCGTAGATGACAAGACCATGTATGAGATCCTGACCCGGTTAAAAGAACTGGGCGGGATCGCAGGTGTCCACTGTGAGAACCGTGGGATCATCGATGCAAGGCTTGAGGAAGTCTTAAAGAAGAAAGGGAACAGAAAAGATGTCTCCGATTATCCGGGAACCCGCCCGCCGGCAGCAGAGGCAGAGGCGATAAACCGTCTCCTTAAGATTGCCAAATGTGTAGATACCCCGGTGATCGTAGTACACTTAAGTTCCGAAGAAGGATATCATGAGATCGAGCGTGCCAGAGAAGAGGGACAGACCGTATATGTAGAGACCTGTCCACAGTATCTGGTCATGGATGACAGCAGATATTCCCTGCCGGATGGAGAGGGCAGAAGATACATGATCGCTCCCCCTCTGCGCAGGAAAAGAGATCAGAAGGTCTTGTGGGAGGCACTTTCAGAAGGCAGGATACAGACCATCTGTACCGACCACTGCAGTTTTAATCTGGAACAGAAAAGCATGGGAGAAGAAGATTTTGCAAAGACTCCATGCGGAATGCCGGGAGCAGAAGAACGTCCGGCACTGATCTGGCAGTTTGGCGTGAATGAAGGAAGACTGACACTGGAACAGATGTGCAGATATCTCTCCGAGAATCCGGCGAAGCTGTATCATCTGTATCCGCAGAAGGGAACACTTTCCCCGGGAAGCGATGCAGACATCGTGGTATGGAATCCAGAGACAGAGTGGGTGCTTTCCAAAGAGACACAGCAGTCTGATATCGACTATTGTCCGCTGGAAGGAACTCAGATCAAAGGAAGAGCCGAGAAGGTATACCTGCGTGGCCAGCTGATCGCAGAGAATGGCGAGATTAAAGTGGAAAATGCAGGACAGTATATCCTCCATGGAGCTGTAAAAGAAAAATAAACTGGAAACAGTACAAAAAAGAAATAAAATAGTTTAAAAAGAAAAAATAAAACTCGATCAGAAAGAAAATAATATCGGACAAGAATGAGGCAGTGTGAGATGATTAAGAAATATAATGAAGGAAAACTTGCAAAATGCACCTCGCTGATCGAGGAACTTCATATAGAAAGAAAGAATCCCGTCATATCTATCACAGGTGCGGGAGGCAAGACCACAACGGTCTCAAGGCTGGCCGGGGAATACCGAAAGAGGCACATCCCGGTGATCGTGACAACGACCACTCATATGCTGATCGAAGCGGCCCCCTGGTTCGTACTGGAACCCTCTATGGATCAGGCATTGGAAGTTCTGGACCGGGAGGGGATGGTATGGCTGGGGATACCGGCACAGGACGGCAAGATGAAAGCGCCCCCTGAGAGCTTTTTCAAACAGCTGCTTCAAACCGGTTATCCGGTGCTGATTGAGGCAGATGGCGCGAAAAGACTCCCCTTAAAAGCTCCTGCCGAACACGAGCCGGTCATATTGAAGGAGACGACCCATGTGCTTTATATCTGCGGATTAGATGCTGTGGGGCAGTCCATCCAGGACGTGTGTTTCCGCCCGGAGCTTACAGCAGGAATCCTGGGAAAGAGGATCACAGATCCGGTACGACCCGAGGACATCCTGAATCTGGCATTGAGCCCGGCGGGAGGGAGAAAAGGGATTCTTCCAGCGATGAAGTATTATATGATCTTGAATAAGGCTGACACCAGAGAGCGGGAACAGACTGCAAAGGACATCTGCACCCTGGCAGCGATGCGGGGGATGACGGATATCCTGGTGACAGCATCAGAATAAGGAAGGCAGCAAAACGATGAAAATATTAATCAAAGGGGCGGGTGACCTGGCAACAGGGATCGCCTCTCGTCTATATCACAGCGGACATCAGATTATGATGACAGAAATAGAAATTCCTCTGACCGTGCGCCGGATCGTGGCACTTTCAAGAGCCGTATACGAAAAAGAGGCAGTTGTGGAAGATATGAAAGGAATCCTGGTTTCTTCTATGAAAGAGGCAGAGGAAGTCCTGGCGGCGGGAGACATCCCGGTCATCATAGACGAACGGGCAGAGATAGCCGGAGAATATCAGCCCGATGTGATAATAGACGCAATTCTGGCAAAGAAAAATCTTGGAACAAAGATCACAGATGCACCTTTTGTGATTGGAGTCGGTCCCGGCTTTACAGCAGGGGAAGACTGCCACTGCGTTGTTGAGACAAAAAGAGGACACACACTGGGCAGGACTATTTATGAAGGAAGTGCGATTCCGAATACAGGAGTTCCGGGCAATGTCGGCGGATATACCATCGAGCGCCTGATCCGTGCAGCAGCTTCAGGGGAGATGGTTCCGCTTGCAAAAATCGGCGATGTTGTGAAAAAAGGCCAGGCCGTAGCGGTGACTGGTGGAAAAGAAGTATATGCCCAGATGAGCGGGATCGTCAGAGGGATGCTCCAGCCCGGCGTGGAGGTGACTGAAAACCTGAAAATCGGTGATATCGATGCACGCTGTGAGATCGACCACTGCTTTACCATTTCCGATAAAGCAAGATCCGTTGGGGGCGGCGTACTGGAGGCAGTGACCCGGTTTGAACATATGCGGGGCTCTTATGCCATGGTGATTCTGGCGGCAGGGAGAAGTGTGCGTTTCGGGGACAATAAACTGCTGGCAGCTATTTCGGGGAAGTGCTTATATCAGCATACACTGGAACGGATGCGGGCATTTCAGGATTATCCACAGTATCTGGTGACAGGGTATGACAACATTGCAGAGGAAGCGCAAGGGCAGGGAATCCGGACCGTGATGAACCAGAAACCAGAGCTTGGGATTTCCCATTCCATCCAGTTGGGATTAGAGGCCTGCTTAAAAGACCACCCGGATATCCAGGGAATCCTGTTCTCAGTATGTGACCAGCCGAATTTAAAAGCGGGGACCATTCAGCGGATCTTAAATACGGCATCCGCACATAAAGGTCAGGTCATCTGCGCTGGTAATCCGTTGCGGCCGGGAAATCCGGTGCTGTGGGACAGGGCATTTTTCGACGAACTGAGAGGACTTACAGGAGACCATGGAGGAAGAAAAATCATGTCCCGGCTTCCTGATAAGATCCGTTATGTAGAGGCCCAGTCAGAAGAATTGAAAGATATTGATTTAAAAGACGATATATTAGAATAAGGAATTCTGGAAAGCGGGAGAGCTTTTCGAAGAAAGGAAGGGTATATCATGTTTACAGTTCATGTAAATGGGAAGGATTATCAGGTTGAAAAGGACCAGAAGCTGATGCGTTTTTTAAGGGATGAACTTCATCTGACTTCTGTGAAGGATGGATGCAGCCAGGGGGCGTGCGGCACCTGTACGGTTCTGGTAGACGGCAAGACGACACGTGCCTGTATTCCGATGATCTCAAAGATGGAAGGCAAAAAGATCGTAACGGTGGAGGGCTTAAGCGACAGGGAGAAGGAAGTCTATGCCTGTGCATTCGGCAAGGCCGGGGCAGTACAGTGCGGCTTCTGTATTCCGGGAATGGTGATGTGTGCGAAGGGGCTGATCGACGTCAACCCGGACCCGACCCGCCTGGAAGTGGTGGCAGCGATCCGCAATAACATCTGCCGCTGTACCGGTTACAAGAAGATCATCGACGGCATTCTGCTCAGTGCAAAGATGTTCCGCGAAAATATTCCGGCCACAGACAATCAGGGTGTCGTCCTTGTGGGGGATGCGATCCAGAGAATCGATGCCGGGGAGAAGGTTCTGGGAATCGGGGAATACCCGGATGATATCTATCTGGACGGCATGATCTACGGAAGTGCGGTCCGTTCCGAATATCCAAGGGCAAGAGTCCTGGCCATACATAAGGAAGAGGCAGAAGCACTGGAAGGTGTGATCGGAGTTTTCACCGCAGAGGATGTACCGGGCAATGTGAAAGTCGGCCATCTCAAGCAAGACTGGGATACCATGATCCCGGTGGGCAAAGTCACCCATTATCTGGGAGATGCCATCTGCCTGGTAGCGGCAGAGGATCAGGAGACACTGGAGAAGGCAAAGAGCCTGATCAAGGTCGACTATGAAGTCCTGGATCCGGTCCTGGATCCATTTGAGGCCATGAAAGAGGATGCACCGAAGGTCCATGAGTCAGGCAATGTCCTTGCCCATGAACATCTGGTAAGAGGAAATGCAGACGAAGTGATTGCAGGTTCCAAATATAAAGTCACAAAACACTATGAGACCCCATGGACAGAGCATGCTTTCCTGGAGCCGGAATGTGCGGTAGCCATGCCGTTTGATGACGGAGTATTTATCTACTCCACAGACCAGGGAACCTATGATACCCAGCACGAGTGCTGTATCATGCTCGGTCTCCCGCCTGAGAAGGTCATTGTGGAAAACAAGCTGGTCGGCGGCGGTTTCGGTGGAAAAGAGGATGTCAGCGTACAGCATCATGCAGCACTGATTGCCTATCTGACCAAACGAATCGTAAAAGTAAAACTGTCCAGACAGGAAAGTATCGTGGTACATCCGAAGCGTCACCCGATGTGGATGGATATCACGACAGCCTGTGATGAGAATGGATATCTGACTGCTATGAAAGCCGTTGTCGTATCAGACACAGGTGCTTATGCATCCCTGGGCGGCCCGGTTCTGCAGAGGGCATGTACCCATGCGGCAGGCCCATATAATTTCCAGGTCGTTGATATTGACGGAAAAGCAGTCTATACCAACAATCCTCCGGCAGGGGCATTCCGTGGATTCGGCGTGACCCAGACCTGCTTCGGTTCAGAGCGCAACCTGGATCTTCTGGCAGAGATGGTGGGAATCTCCCCATGGGAGATCCGTTACCGCAATGCCATCCGTCCGGGACAGGTACTTCCGAATGGACAGATTGCAGATAACTCTACCGCCGTGGCAGAGACACTGGAAGCAGTAAAAGAGATTTACGAGAGTGAGCCATATGCAGGTCTTGCCTGTGCCATGAAGAACGCCGGAGTCGGTGTAGGGCTTCCTGACTGGGGACGCTGCCGTCTGCTGATCAAAGACGGAAAAGTAGAGATCCATGCCGGAGCATCCTGTATCGGGCAGGGACTTGGAACCGTGCTGATCCAGGTCGTATCCGAGACGTTAGGGCTTTCCATTGACAAGATTAAATATTGCCGTCCGAATACCGCAGATTCACCGGATTCCGGAACTACTTCCGGTTCCAGGCAGACCCTGATCACAGGCGAGGCTGCAAAGCGTGCATCAGAAAAACTGGCAGAGGATCTCAAGGATCACTCACTGGAAGAGCTGGAAGGAAAAGATTATCTCGGAGAATATCTGGCAAAGACCGATAAGATGGGCAGCGATGTACCGAATCCTGTATCCCACGTGGCATACGGATTCGCGACTCAGATGTGCGTCCTGAATGAAGACGGAACGATCAAGAAGATGATAGCGGTCCATGATGTCGGAAAAGCAGTCAATCCAATCAGCGTGGAGGGACAGATCGAAGGCGGCGTTGTCATGGGAATGGGATATGCACTGACAGAGCAGTATGAACTCAAAGACGGCTATCCGGTATCCAGATTCGGAACACTGGGACTGTTCAAGGCAGATAAAGTGCCGGAGCTGGAATCCATCATTGTGGAGAAACCGGGAGTCGATGTGGGATACGGCGCGATCGGAATCGGAGAGATTACATCCATTCCGACAGCACCAGCCATTGCAGGAGCATATTATAAATGGAATAAAGAGTTCCAGACCAAGCTGCCGCTTACGAGGACTCCTTATGAGAAGAAGAAAAATAAGTAAATGAAATAGTTGTATATAGAGAAAGACAGATGTCTGAATGAGAGGACGTCTGTCTTTTTATATTTGGAGTGTGGAAAGCAAAAAAGTGCCGAGGAAAATATGTCTCTTGGTGCTATTCAGTTGACAGGAACCTTCTATGCCATAGGCAGTGATAATACCAATGAGATTAATGGCCATTTCAGTACGATCAGAGTTCTTTAGTGAATAGTGAGAGAGCAGAAGAATAAGATATATACCAGAATTCTTGGCGATGTCTTCCACGAACCTGGTATTCATGGTATAATATGCAACAATGTAGAATATTGGTGAAGTGGAGTTTTAAAGGAACGAAGAGCTTCTTTCAGTTTCAGCCTTTCTGGCAGATCAGCAGACATAGGATGTTCAGTTCGTGATTATATTATATTTTCAGGTAATATATCAGAAGGAAAATAAATTGAAAAGTGAAATGCACGTAAGGGCTTCATAACTCCATCAGTGCCTTTCACAGAAAGGCGGATTATAAAAATGAAATTAGCAGTTAGATTAAAAGAAGCACGAAAAGAAAAAGGTTATTCTCAGATATATGTTTCAGACAAATTACATGTATCTCGACAGGCAATATCTAATTGGGAAAATGGAAGATCGTATCCAGATGTCGGAAACTTAAAGGCATTAAGTGTTCTATATGAAATTTCTCTGGATGAACTTTTTAAAGAGACAAGTTAAGAAATAGAAGAGAACGGAAGCAAAATTGAAGTAGTAGAAACTGTAACAGATGAGACTGAAAAACAACAAGAGGAGAAGAACAGAGAAGACTCCACCGGAGAGAAGAGCATCCCAGTGGACTTGCTTCTTCTCTCTCTTGTGGTTCTGGCTTCATGTATAATTCCACCAATCGGTGTAATAATGGGAATGGTTGTAATTATTATTAACCAAAAGAAGGGCTTGAAGTCAAAGTTGCTTTTGGGGCTGTGTTGTGTGTGCTTGATTATAAGTATTCTTGGAACTATATCCTGGATGAATGATATCTTTATGTTTTCGGGGCAGAGCACTGTAATAAAAATAGAATAATTTAAAAACCATACACATTAATATTATCGCCAGATATTACACTGTAGAGTCCGGTTCGAGTATAAGTACTATAAATGTTATGTACAAAGCTATAGGTAACCTGAACAGAACTATCAATTGATAAATAAGAAGATGTGATAGTTCCGATTAGAGGATAACAATACTGTCCGTAGGCAGAAGTAACGTTGTTGTTTGAAACAGTTATAAAATAGCCGGCACGCCATGAGGCTGTTCGGACATGTTCAATTTGGTAAGTTCCATTAGTTACACGGGATTTAGAAGAAATCTCGGAAATTTTCAAATAGGAAATATTATCACCATCTCTAGTTTTAAATATTTGAGTACCTCCTGTTTTCATATCATAGGTAGCGAGGAGCACTGGATTGTCTGGAGCCGGAGCCTCAGGAGATGTAGCTGCAGAGACCATTAATGTATTGGTACATAGAAGACCCATAATGGTAATGGTGATCAACAGTTTTTTGAAGTTAGTTTTAAGGATTTCTTTCATAATATACACTTCCTTTCTAAGAATATCAATATTTTAGCACAAAAATGGAAAGCTAGAAGGCAAGTAACACTTTCCCTATGTCAATTAGTAGTTTACATAGAATTAAGCGGCAATCCAAGCATATCCCACAGAGAATCGTGTGTTGAAAAACATGATTCTCTGTGGGATATGCTTATTTTGTGATAAGAGTTTTAAAATAGCAGTTCATTCAATAAACTAATTTCATTCACATTGGGCTTTCAAATATTAAACTGAAAAAGAAATATAATATTTTTTTCAAATAGGCTAAAGAAAAGCAATTATTAATTTACAGGTGTAAACTTCTAATTGCTACTAAAAAATTGTGTATATGCTTATAATAAAAACATCTAATTAGCAGTTTTTAATGTTTCAAATAGTAAGATGTATCTTTATATTACTGCAGGAAATATAAGCTATCAATGCATTTATTCTATAAGAAGATGAGGAGGAAAGGCCAATGTACTGTTTATCTATTTAGCGAAAGTTGCTTATTATACTTTAATTAGGAAAGGAAAGGATTAGAAATATGAAAAAGCTGGGAAAAGGAATATTGGCATTAGTTTTATCTTTTGTATTGATATCTTTAGTTTCACTACCAGTTTCTGCAAAAGATACGGGGAATGAAGCAACAGTACCAGAAGAAGTGGCTGGGTTAGATCAGTTTATTGATAGAGAGGAAGATGGTACATTACATTTGGATTCAGATATGGCTTTAGAGGCAGGATACACTGAAAACATAACTAATGCTATTTCGAATCACTTAGAACTAGTTAATCAAATGGTTTTAGCAGGAGAAGCAAAGACGGATAATGATTTAAATATTTATGTTATTTCAGGAGGTCTTATACGTGCAGGTGTTAGAAAAATAGTTACATATTGGTGGGGACAGACGGATGTATATTTGGCTTCAAGTGATGCTCTAATTATGATAGATACTTTAAATGCTGCCGGGAATTCTCTCGCTAGATTAGCGGAAATTGTTAACAATGGTACGTATGATAACGTCCAAAATTATGCACTTGGGATTTTAGTATCTACAGGACTCCTTGCATTTGCATATGGATATCAAATTCGTACGGTATCAGGTAATGGTACTCTGGGATTCATTCAGCAAAGTGTTATGAATTATGATACGGGAATACCAGTTATTAGTTATAGACCTCAATAAATAATTGTGAAGTTTATAAGGGCAGGTATGGAGACATACCTGCTCTATAATATTAAGAATTGAATAAAACAGATCATGTAGACTGCCCTATATTTTAAGCGGTATATAAAAGTAGTGGTTAATTGGTCAGAAAAAAATTATGAATCTCAAGAGTTTGAAGTGCTACAATAAAAGTATTCACAAAGCGAGGAGGGCACATCATGAAAAAGAAAGTTTCAATCCTAATTTGTTATATTGTAGAAGGTGTTTTACTTTATTTCTTATATCTGTTTGTAAAAACGGTAGATCCCCAGGGTGTTCTGAAAAATTCATCTGTAGATCTCCTCGCATTTATTGTGCCATGGGCAATTGCAGCAATTATCAGCGACCAGAAGGATCTGAATCAGTTTTCCTTTCAGTGGTGTTCATGCTTTGCGATTTTGCCAGCGATTTTGACAGTATGTCTGGAATATTCCTGGGAAGTGGGAATAGGTTCCGCATTCATCCGCGGACTATTAGTATGGGGTGTAAATCTCTCTGCTCTTTTCTGGTATCATATCATTCACAATTATGCTGCTTTAAAAGTGAAAGGGATTATTTTAGTACTTTTAGCCACCTTTTTAGTAGGCTTCTGTATTTCAACTGTAAGAATTATATTGAATTTCACTAAGTCAGGAAATATCTTTGAGATCCTTCCACTTTATGCATCTATCCTTATTTACTATTTGTATTTGAGGAAAAAGAAGATACATTTCAGAAAATCGTAGCATGAAAATTTGCTATAAGTATTGTATAGTGTAGATATATCAGACCAGAAGAAAATCAAAAGTCTCAGATATTTTTAATTTTCTTCTGGTATTTATGTGCGCTCGGCGGTGTATGTTTCTAACGAGTGAAAGTCTCGAATCTGTCTGGTGAGAAGGATATATCCGAAGGCAACGGTCTCCTGCAAGAGGTATGGAAACTATCTTGTTAGAATATATGGGAGTTTACGGCCAAAAAGAATTAATTTAAGACCTTTGGTATATTATTCTGAGAAACAGTGCTAAACTATAACTAACACATGATTTGATGTATTTAAATATTTGTCGATAACACTGGGAGTACATAAAATATGCTAAGAATAGCAGCACTGGATGATGATATAGAATGGTTGGATGTTGAGAAAAAGATTACAGAAGCAACTTTTTCAAATGAAGAGGCATTTGAGTTTTATGGATACAATAATGTCGAAAAATTTTTACTGGATTTAGAGGACAAAGAGTTTGAGATTTATCTTCTTGATATGGAATTGCCTGATACAGATGGATTAAAATTAGCCAGAAGGATAAAGAGAATACAGGCGGATCCCTTCATTATTTACATCACGAATTATGTAGAATATGCAGTGGAAGCCTTTGAGGTAAATGCTTTTCGATATATTCCTAAAAATCTGTTGGAGATAAAGCTGCCTGACGCATATAAGATGCTCATGGAGCAGCTTAGTCAAAAGAAGGAAAGATATTTTATTATTCAGAATCATACTCGGATGGAAAAGATACCGGAGAGTCAGATCTATTATCTGGTAAAGGATAAGAAATATGTTTATATCAAATATAGATTTGGTGAGAGTAGAATCAGATCAACACTTGAAGAGGTATACCAGAGATTGGACCAGAATGAGTTCATCAGAATAGATAAGAGCTATATTGTAAATCTGAAACACATTATGGGGCTGGAAAAGAGACAGGTAAAACTAAGGGATGGTACATATCTGGATGTCAGTCAGCCCCAATTGGCAAATGTGAAGAAGAAAATTTCTGAGTATTGGAGAAGCGGATGCTAAACACAATCATATTCTGCTGTTTGAGTTTTGTAACAACATGTATCGGGTTTTGGATATTTATAAAGTGTTTTCCTGAGAAACGATGGAAAAATAAGTGGTGTGATCTTCTCCTGCTGGTCATTTTTTTGTTTCTGGCTGTTGTAAAAGCATGGGATGCCCAGCATGCATATATATCATCGCTTCAGATTTTATTTTACAATTTTGCAATTGCCTGTTTATTAAAAGTATTTTATAAATGCGAGTTCAGGGCAGCTCTGCTGTGGGAATATCTTTATGAGTTTACGATAGTCATAGTAAAGATGCCTGTTCTAACTGCCCGCGGCGTATTGGAAAACACAAGCGTACGTGTTAATATTGCAGAAAGAAGTATCTGGGAGAATATCTGGTGTTTGGTTATTATCTTGATTCTGACAGCAGTGTATATCAAATGGTCGAAGCAGATAACTGACTGGCTAAAGAGAATATTGGTGAGGAGTAAAGGGATACTCTTTGTATTTGTGTTCATGGAATTCTCTCTGGAGAATTTTATAATTGATTTGGGGCATCAAATATTTCAGTTAAAAGATTTTCTGCTAAATATTTTTGTTGTCTTTAGTGTATTTGCTGTTTTTTTGATTTTCGTAATATATTTTTTATATAGAGATGGGAAGATGGAGCAGGAGAATCTCAACGCCCAAAGGGAAAGGTTATTAGAAGAACAGAGAATAACACAGGGATATTTTGAACAGGATGCAAGGCGGCTTCATGATATGAAGCATATACTGTTGTATCTTCAAAAGTGTATAAAAAACAATGAGATAGAAAAAGCGGAGAAGTGTCTGGCACAATATGTACAGGAAGTAAGTGAAAATCAGAAGAAAGTATGGACAGGGATATCTGGAGTTGATTTTCTTATAGAGTATGAATATCAAAAGATGAAAGAGAATAGGATCACTTTTTCCATGCAGATAGATCTCTGTGAGCTTCCCATTGAAGAGCAGGATTTCATGATTATACTAGGAAATCTGCTGGACAATGCTGTGGAGGCTTCTGAAAAATGTTCTATAGATAACAGAAGGATTTTTCTCAATATGAAGACGATCAATAATATGTTTATGCTGGATTTAAGGAATTCATGTCAAATGGAGCCAATCGAGAAAAAGGGGCATTTAATCACTACCAAAAAGAATCAGATATGGCATGGATGGGGAATGAAAAATGTGGAACAAATCGTACATCAATATGGAGGAGATTTCCAACATAGGTATACAGAAGGCGAATTTAGCGTAAGTATTACTTTTTATGGAGGAAAATTTTAACACCACTTATGACTATCATATATTGTTAAGAAGAAAAATAGTGCGGCTTTTAAAGCTGCACTATTTTTCTTGTATAGGAAACTTCATCCTCCTATATTATAAAATGCTTCCACGTTACATAAGTAGGAAGAATATTACTGGAATTTGCCTGCTGGTTAAAAAATATAATAGCCAGGGAAAAATAATTAGATAAGGGTCAAAAATTTTGAGAATTGGACGGAAATTCAATAAGAATAGCCTGAGATGCTATAATAATTTAATAATAAAACAAAAGAACAGTAGCAGGTGTGAGTGGATCGGGCAAAGTTTAGTAGATGGGAGGAACATTATGAAAAAGGCAGTTTCATTAATTTTGATGGTATGTATCGTACTTGCAGGGTGCCAGAAATCACCAGAGAAGAGCTCTGTTGCCAGTAAAGCGGAGGGGCTTAGCAAAGATGTGATTGCGAAAGCACTTAAAGAAGGGGAAAAGAAAAGTCTGGATATCCCGGAACACTGGAGTATGAGTGAAAAGAAGAGTAATGACAGGGTTACAATCTCTGCTGATTTAGATCTGGGGAAGGTGGAAGTTGGCAATCTGCCTGTTATAGAGATGAAAAATCATGAGCTGAGTCAGAAAGAACTGGAAAAGATGGTTTCTTATTTTGCCAAGGATGAAGCAATATATAAGCCTCAGGCGTATACAAAGCAGGTTTATCAGAAACTGATAGACAGGATAGACAAGAAAGAGGGAATCTATGGAGATACGTCCATGTGGACCTCTTATCAGGAGCTGGAATCGGCATTAAAGAGTGCGATGGACCTTGCACCGGAGGCATATCCGGAACCAGAAAGTGCAGAGATAAAGTTCCAAAAGAAAATAACGGATCCAGCATTTCTTGCTGCGCAAGACTGGGCAGGTGGAAAAAAGGAAGAAAACACAGAGGGGGAAAACTATTTTACCGCTGATGTTGGAAAAGAAAGAAATTCATATATTAATGCAGAGCGTTATGATTCAAATATTGAAAACAGCAGCAGCTTTGTCTGGCAGGAGGGAGCGGATATTATAGAGGCTGCTGACATAGCGGATTTCAAAAATCAATGTAAATATAAACTGGATTCCGGGATGGATACAACCGGCTTTGTACAGAAGTATTCCGATTTATTAGATCACTATGAAGCATGTCTGGATCAGAATGAAGACGTTGATGAGGCCGAGGGAAAAAAGCAGGCGGAACAGGTTTTGAAGGATTTAGAGGTCTCAAATGTGGAATTTTCGTCATCCGAACAGGTCTTGTGGTTTCCAAAAGAGGCATTTCCTGAAAGGGATTCTCTTGGATACTGGACTGATCATTTGTGGCAGGGAGATCTGAGCAGGGCAGAGGCAGGTTATCAATATACCTTTTTAAACTTCGTAGAAGGGATTCCTGCCGAGCAGGTCTACGGCACTGTTTCTCAGAATACCACTGAAAGTTATACACCACCGTTCCCTGTGGAAAAAATTACAATTACAGTTACGAAAGACGGAGTGAAAAGTTTCAAGTGGAAAGGGATGACAGAAGAAGCAGACCGTGTTGCTGATAATACACAACTTATGTCATTTGAAAATATTCAGAATTTATTAACAGAGCAGATATTTTACTGGTATTCTCAGGGAGGACAGCCGGCGAATGATCCTACATTATTTGACTATAAAGTAGAAAGTGCGCAATTGGTATATACATATGTGCCAGCATATGGAGAGCCAAAAAATGCATGGCTTGTTCCTGCATGGGTTTTTAGTGTGGATGAATATGTAAACAGGATAGAAGCGTCAGGTGATATTAGCTTTGTACTAAATGCTTTAGATGGTGGCGTAATAGGACGGACAGATTAAGCAAACTGATCAATATGATATTTTACAAAGGGGAGACTGACATGAAGAATGTGATCACTACTGAGGTTAAGAGTGGTGTCTGTAACCTTCGCTTTTTGCTGGGAGTATTCCTGATCGTGCTGGTTGCGCTGGTATCGGAAGGAGCAATGCTTAAAAAGATTGCAGATATGGGGGGATCACCGGAAGGTCCGGGATGGTCTGTGGCTTACACTTACTGTACGAACAGTATTAACACGTTTTTATTCATTCCCATTGCTGTTGCTTTTTCAGCAGGAGAAAATGCGCAGGAAGAACTGCGCACCAGATTCTCGATGTTTAGTTATATACGGACAGGGAAAAAGAAATACCTTCTGGGAAAAGCAGCAGGTCTTCTGATCTCGGGCGGCTTTATGATCTGTCTGGCAATGGGGATACTGCTTGCCGTCAGTGTCATAGGGTTTGGACGTTATCCGTCATTGGAAAGGGCAGGGGTGGATACTGCCAGACTCTATGCAGAGGCGGCAGTCAGCTTTCCACGTCTGTTTCTGAATGGAGCTTTCTGGGCTCTTGTGGGAGGTATGGCCGCGGTTGTGACAAAGAACCGTTATATGGCATATGCAGTCCCATTTATTCTTTACTATGTTCTGACTGTATTCCAGGAGCGTTACTATCAAGAACTGTTTTTTTTAAGTCCCAGATACTGGGCATCCCCGATATATTATGGGAATCTTTTTTGTATCGGGGTGCTGTTTACAGGTACTCTTTTGATGGCATTTTTATTTATGTGGGCAATAAAAAGGAGGCTGGAGCATGCGTGATATCAAACAGGCATTTCGGATTGCAGGACAAAATTTCTGTGGATGGGGGAAGAATCCGAGAATCTGGATGACCTTTGTTCTGGCAGCGGTACTCTGTCTGATGCTGTCTGACCAGATTATTTCCCAGGCAGTGAAGTATGATACTGTCTTACAGATTGTCGAGCCGTTCATCTGGACATATGGGGATGCAACATCTGTCATGCTGTCTTCCCTTTTATTGGTTCTTTTATTTGCAGACATGCCATTTGTTAGTCAGGCAACCCCTTACTGGCTGATTCGTACGAAGCGGAGCGTCTGGCTGGCCGGGCAGATCATCTATGTGGTATTAACAACGGTGATTTACAATCTGTTTATGTTAATTGTACTGGGAATCATGGCGGCGCCTTTTTCCTACGTAGGAAATGTATGGAGCAAGACAGCTGCTATGCTGGGCTATGGCGGTGATGGGAGTATTACGGTTCCTGTATCCGTGAAGACGATGGAGATATCCACACCTTATGAGTGTGTTTTGTCCGTTTTCGGTCTTGTACTTTTGTATTCTCTTCTGGTGGCGGTTTTCATGTTGTTCCTGAACCTGACAGCGGGCAATATGGCTGGCGTGCTGGGGGCGTTTGCATTGAACCTGTATGGAATTCTCTTAAATCCTTCTATCATTCAGAAGATATTCCATTTTACAGGAAATTTGGAATACAGGGCAAATGTGTTGTGTGGATGGCTGTCGCCTCTGAATCATGCAACGTTTCCCATGCATAACTTTGGATATGATTATCTTCCCAGACTATGGATGAGCATGGGAATCTTTTTGCTATTGATCGTCGTTTTGATTTTTGGAGCGGGCTGGAAAATGCAAAGATACAGTTTTTCTTTTGTCCAGACGGATGAGTAAAGGAGGGCAGCATGAAAAATACGGAAAACAGCGAGAAATTAGGAAATAAAGTGCAGTATGAGGTCCGGTTAAAAAATCTTTCAAAGTCATTTCGCAAAGAAAAGGTACTCAAGGAGATTACTCATGATTTTGAAAAAGGAAAGATACATGGAATCATGGGATTTAATGGTTCCGGTAAAACGGTTATGTTCAAATGTATCTGTGGTTTTCTAAAACCTGACAGCGGTATAGTCTGCGTGGGCGGTAAGAGAATAGGAAAAGACGTGGATTTTCCTGAATCAGTAGGGATTATTATTGAAAATCCAGGTTTCCTTCCAAATTTAAGTGGTTTTGCCAATCTGAAAAGGCTGGCATCATTAAAAAAACTGATTTCAGATGATGAAATCAGAGAGTCCATACGCAGGGTAGGACTCGATCCACTGTCTAAAAAGAAAGTAGGGCAGTACTCCCTTGGTATGAGGGAACGACTGGGAATTGCGCAGGCAATCATGGAGGACCCAAGGCTTCTGATTCTGGATGAACCGTTCAATGGCCTGGATAAGCGTGGAGCAGAAGAGGTCTGCGCTCTGCTGAAAGATCTCAGGGAACGGGGGAAAACAGTGTTAATAGCTGCACATAATATGATGGAGATTGAATGGCTCTGCGATACCATCAGCGAGATGGATGCAGGGGTGCTGACACAGGTGAAATAAATGTAAGAGGGTTAAAGTATGAATATTGCACTTTTGGATAACGGAATTTTCTGCAAAGGTACCTTACGGAATAGCATTACTGAAAGAAAAGTATTTCTAAGTAAAGAAATACTGGAAAGGGCAGAAGAAAAATTTGTACCTGTGCATGGAACTAAATGTGCTGAGATTATCAAGGATATCTGCCCAGAGGTATGTTTTCTGGATTTAAGGATATTGTATCATGAAGGGACAACAGAGCTGCCGGTTTTGTTGGAAGCATTAGACTGGTGTATTCAAAATGAAATCAAACTAATACATATGAGCCTGGGAACCGTATCTTATTTTGATATAAATCCCTTGGAGATCAGGATAAAAAAGCTGATCTCTCAGGGTACAATTATTGTTGCAGCATATCATAACAGAAATATTAGAACTTATCCTGCGGCATTTTCCGGTGTTTTTGGGGTTAGACAGGACCGCTATGGGATTCTGTCTTCAAATCAATTTATGTTTCAGGAACAGCAGGGGGGTAATCGGGAAAATTCAATAGTAGCGCAAGGAAAGGAAATGGACAGAAAAAAACAGGCCAACAGCTATGCAGCACCTGTTGTAACAGGATATATTGCACGATTTTTAAATCAACATCCTGATGCTGAATTTCAGGAGGTATTAACATATCTTGATGAATGTTCCGTCCACGGTAAAGTGTATCCTGACAGATTGGGAAATACTGTCAGAAAGGGGGATATAGAGATACCGGTAATTGCAGGGATAGGACTATATGACAGGGAAATTTCGCGGCTGGCAAGGCAATTCGAGGAAAAAGGATATCAGGTCTTACTTTTGCAGGAATGTCTGACAGACAGCAGTGCCATTCCGATAGAATATTATAGTGGAAAAGACATATCTTTAGCAAACATTCTTTATACTGTCAACTGGATTTATGAACCAAATATAATCTTTCTTGATTTCATATCTTACCAAAGACAGGACAGATTAAAATTTCCGGAGATCGACATATTTATATTTTATGAAGATAAAACTTATAAACTATATGGAGATAAACTGATCGGAGTTACCAGAGAATTGGAAGAAATTTACGATATTATTTGCCGATATTATGAGTGAGGGCAGAGTATGAAAATAGAAAGAAGTAAGGAACAGATATGGCATCGGGTTTGGGAGATGCTCTTAGAATATAAAAAATATTTTCCGGGAATTTTACTATGTTTAGTATGTACTTCATTTATGACTTTTTTACAGCCCTTGATTATTCGTCAAATAACGGATCAGGGGATGGTACAAAAAGATTTGAGGTGCATTTTTATTTTTTCAGGGATAATGATTGTGGTTTCCCTCATTCAACAGGGTTTAAGTGTAATTCAGACAAATTCGTTTTCAAAGTTACACAATTTAATCACACGCTCACTATATACGAAGTCCTATTGGAAGCTAAATAAATTAAGAATACAGTATTTTGATGAAAAAGGAAGTGCTGAAATTATTAATACAATTAATGCAGATATTAGTAATGTGGCTTCTGTTGCAGATCAGGTTACGACCTTTTCCATATCGTCAATTCTTCAAATCGTGGGGGGAGTTGTAGGTCTGGCCTTATTGGATTGGAAACTGGCATTGCTGATTGTTCTTGTAATTCCTATAAAATTTATTGTTGTGTATTATTTCTCAGGAAAGAAAAATCGGATGTTTGAACAATGGTTAGAAAATAGTCGTGTTTTTTCAGGATGGTTGGGGGACTGCATCAGTGGGATTCGGGAAATGAAACTGTGGAATTTATTTTACGTAAAAAGCAAAGAGTTTGAAAAGCTGCAGAAAAATATGATGAATTCCTATAAAGAAAATATGATGTTGGATGAATACCGGACACTGAGTATTACGTTCCTGGATACAATAGTAACTGCGATTCTTTATATATTGAGTGGAGTACTTATCATAAAAGGAGAGTTTACAATAGGAGGTGCCTTCGCGTTTATCACATATAGTGGATATGTTGTCAGCCCAATTTCATTTTTGATTAATATTAAATATTATTTTGCTCAAATAGAACCTTCTGCAAAACGGCTTTTTACATTTTTGGAACAAACGGAAGAATCAGAAGTATTGAAGAGGACAGGATCGCATCATCATATCAATCCTAATTTAAACAGTGATGTTCCTGTTTTAGAATTTAAAAATGTATCCTTTGGATATGATGCCGGGTGTATGATTTTAAATAATGTTTCATTTAGTATACAACAGGGGGAAAGGATGGCGATTATTGGAGAAAATGGAAGTGGAAAGTCAACTATTCTAAATCTGTTGGCAGGATTTTACCGACCTCAGCAAGGCTTAATAAAATTGTATGGAATGCCGATGGATACGTTGGATGTGGAGGAAATACGGAAGAGAATAGCAGTGATAAGTCAAAAGCCTTATCTTTTCCAGGGAACCATAGAAGAGAATGTAAATATTGATGGGAAAGCTTCACATGAAGAAGTAGTCAGAGCATGTGAAAGTAGTGGAGCCTTGAATTTTATAGAAAATCTTGAACAAGGTTTTGAACAGAAAATAGGTCAGAACGGAGCCAGACTCTCTGGTGGAGAAAGGCAGAAGTTAGCTGTTGCAAGGGCGTTGTTAAAGAAGGCAGACATCTTACTGATGGATGAGGCAACGGCAGGATTTGATGTAGAATCGAAGAAGGCATTACATAAGTTGTTATGTAATGATTTAAAAGATACAACAGTTATTTTTATTACTCATAAGTATGAAGAACTGGAAGGTATTGATAAAATATACAGACTTTGGGGCGGTGTTTTAAAAAAGATAATTGGTGAGTATTAAACAGAAAGGAGTGAACACAATCATGGTAAAAATTGCAGCGATAGATCATGAAAAGGAGTGGCTGGATATTGAGCGTAATGTCACGGATCAATGTTTCCGAAACGTGGAGCAGTATCAATTTTACGAATATTCCGAGGCGGAGGGATTATTACTGGGGCTGGCGGAGGATTACTTTGATGTTTTTCTGCTTGATATGGATCTGCCGGACGGGAATGGCTTAAAGATTGCAAGCATAGTAAAGCGTATGTATCCGGACGCAGTGATCATATATGTGACAAATTACGTAGAGACTGCCATGGAGACATTAGATGTAAACTTTTATCATTATATTCCTAAAAAATTCCTAAGGGAAAAACTGCCGCGGACCTATCAGGCCCTGCTTGGTGATGAGCTGGATGGTGCACGCCCCTGTTTCATTATCCAAAATAATTCAAGGCAGGAAAAGATACCGGAAGATCGGATTTACTATCTGGTAAAGGAAAAGAAATATGTCAAGGTGGTACATAAAGGTGGAGTAAGCAAGGTGAGATCGTCTCTGGAGGCGGTATACAGGAAGTTAAGCCCGGAGGATTTTTTAAGAATAGATAAGGGGTGTGTTGTGAATCTCAGGTATGTGATGGCTTTGGAAAAGCGACGGGTAAAATTGGAAAATGGTGAGTCATGCACAGTGAGTCAGCCCCAGCTGGCTAATGTGAAGAAGCGGATTTCAGAATATTGGAACATGGAATGATGGACCCATATTTCAAACTTGCAGTCAAAAAGTTAAAGATAAAAGTCAGGTTCGGATAACAGCTGCATTAGATGTTACAATATTGGAAATAAGAGAAATTCATGAAGGAAAACACGAAAACAAAAATTTTTCAGAAAGGTGGAGGTATATGAAGAAAAAGTTAATTACCTTCGCAGGAATTGTAGTTGTTATCATCTTAATTGTTATCTGTGTAAAATATTTCAGGGGAGGTACTCTGTCTGCCCAAAATGTTGCTTCGGGTGACGAGGCATTCCTTGAAACTGACGAGGCAGACAAAAAGGCACCTGCACAGACAGGTGCCCCGGATGAAGCCTCCCAAAAGCTGGCGGAGGCATTAAAAGGAGAGACAGGGCAGGATTACGATGTAAAGAATATCGTATCTGTGGGAAAACCCATTAGAGAAGGAAAATTTTCCTATAAAGTAACCTCATGGGATGTCACAAAGGAATATCCGGGGTATGCATTGCCGGAGGGGAAAACCCCCTTAAGCGAATATCCGGGAGCCCAGGTGGATGAGAACGGGAATATTACCAATGATTTCTCTTATGTGGTCGTAAATGTAGAAGTGGAGAACTTAAAGGATGAAGATATTACAACCTTTGTTTGGGGATTTTTCAATTTAGGAATCATAGGCGGTGGTGACTATACGGGTGAGATCACCTATTTAGGAGAAGAACATCCAAGAGCGGAAGGAAAAGATTATCTTAAAGAGAAGATTCCTGCAAAAGGAAAAGTAGATATGGCACTGATTTTCGTAGTGAGAGATGAAGTACTGAAGAGCCAGCAGTACTATTTGAAAATAAATTCAAGCGGGGCAGCCAGTGTGAATCCGGATTATGATGTGAGAAGATTTATAACATTAAATTAGAACAGCGGAAACGAAACAAGCTGGTTGCGTGTTTATTTAGCAGGCGCTGTACTGGCTTAGATTGTGACGGCAGATCTGTGTCAGATGAATATACATAAGAGAGGCGTGAAGACATGAAGAGGATTTTAAAAGAGGAAATCGGCAGGGCAGTAAAAGGAAGAGGGATGATCATGGCATTGGTAATCGGCTGTATCATTTCACTGGCACATGTGATTCAATATCTGATACCGGCAAATCAGACGAATCTTACAATGGATTTTGTAAAGTCCCCTATTATATATCCTTTAATCGTTTCCAGCGGATGGCTGGCAGGAGAGCCATCCAATTTAGAGTCATTTGTATATTTTTTAGTGCTTCCAATTATAGCAACGCTCCCTTTTGGAACATCGTATTTCTCGGACAGGCAAAGTGGATATCTGAAAAACCTGTATATGAGAACATCCCGAAAACAGCTTCTATGTTCTAAGTATGCGTCGGCTTTCCTGTCAGGGGGGATAGCAGTAGTCCTGCCACTGATACTGAATCTGGCATTTGCCCTGGTTCTGCTGCCGAATCTGCTTCCGAACAAGATATTACCCCAGAATATAATCTGCGGGAGAAACGTATTTTTTGAACTCTATTTCGGATATCCACTCGTTTATATTCTGATTTTTTTATGTATTGATTTTATATTTGGAGGAATTTTTTCATGTATTGCATTAGCATGCAGCTTTATATCGGATTATAAGGTGATTGTTGCGATCTGCCCGTTTTTTATCCAGTTGATCATCCATGTTGTCTGTACGATGCTGGGGGCATTTGACTATTCCAGCGTCTACTTTGTACAGTCCGGTTATGGAATTACGAATCTGTGGGTGGTGGGAATTTATGTTGTGGCTGGAATTTTAGTATCGTTCATCATATTCATGCGCAAGGGAGAAAAAGAAAATGTCTTCTAGTTGGAAACAGGTTGTTTTTGATGTCAGGGATGGGATTGTAAAACGGAATAAGATGGTCTTTTTATTCCTGGCCTGGAGTGCTGTGTGTATTTACTGGGGCGTATGGAACTTTACATCGATATATGATTTCTACGGGTATGACACCAGTACGGCGGATATGCTGATCCTGATGCAGCATCAGTGGAATTTTGGAATCATGATTCTCCCGGCGGCTGTGTTTATTATTATGAAATGTAAGCAGGACAGTCTGAGTGTACAGTTTATTCTCCGGTACGGCAGCCGGAAAAGGGCGTTTGGCAGGCAGATTATGGAAAGTGCTGTGTATGCACTGGTTATGCCTCTGTTGATTGCAGGAATGGAGACGCTGTTCGCTTATATGAGGAGTCGGCAGCTTATGAACTGGGACAGTCTGGATGGGCTTTACTACGCACAGACAGGAGCTGTCTGTAGAGGCAGCTTTCTACTGCTTTTTCTGAGTATCTGCTGTATGTATTTTCTAAAAATCATGATGGTTCTGCTGTTACTGGATATTCTCCTCTGGTTTCGAAAGTACCTGTTTGCACTTTGGATTGTGCTGGTTCTTCTGGCAGGAATAGAAAGTCTTGATATAAGATTTTTTCATCAGTTTTTTGCCATTCGATATCAGTACTGGGAAATACCATGGAGACATGTCGTGATTTTTCTGATAGGAATTCTTATTATGGCGGCTGAATATATCATCGGGATCACCATGATCAGGAAGAACGATATCTTTAAATAGATACAGGAGGCAGCTTATGGTCAGGACATACGGAAAGCTTTTTGTGGTAAAAAATTGGAAGAAGTATCTTGTTATTATCATCCTGGTCTGTATTCAGTGCAGATTTTTTCAGAATGATATCGCAAGCTATGAAATAATAACCGGAAACATGTATCATCCTTCTATCTGTGATTATATTGTAGACTTCATGAAAGGATCGCTCCCATTTACTTTGACAGGTGGAGATGTATTTAATATTCCGCCGATATGGTCGTTATACTTTATCTATTTTTTTGCTGTGATCGGGAGATCGGTGAGTCAGTGCCAGGATTCTTTCGACCTGCAGCTGCTTTTAAGGTGTAGTTCCAGAAAGCGCTGGTGGACATATCAAAATCTTGTCATCTGGATGGAGACAGCCGGATATCTGGCGGTAACCTGGTTCACATTTTTTCTGTATGGCGTTTGCAGCGGCGCAGAACTAACCGGAATCAACCTGAAATTACAGATGGAGCTGAATGGGCTGGATCTGTCAGATCTTGGCGCTCTTAAATTGACAGCAGCTGTCGTGGTGATGCCGCTTTTTATCATGCTTGCAGCGGCTTATCTCCAATATGTAGTTTCCATTGCAGCTAATGCGGTGATCGGGATCATCATTCCTGTGGTGCTGCTGATAAGTTCCGTCTTTTATATGAATCCGCTGCTTTTATTTAATTACCTGATGCTGGAGCGGGATGAGCGGCTGCTTGCGGGCGGAACTCATATGTGGACAGGGATTCTGGTGAGTCTTTTAGTTATGGCCGCCTCTTATCTGGCAGGCAGGAAAATGATAGAGAAAAAGGATTTATATTAAACCAGTATGAAGATTACAGTAAAATCATATTTATACGAACTACGGGAGGAATTCATTATGTTTCTTGAAATTGAGAATGTCAGTAAGAAAATAGGGGCGGATTTTGTCTTAAGTGAAATCAATCTGTCCATGGAAAAGAACAAAATCTATGGGCTGCAGGGAAAAAACGGCTGCGGAAAGTCCATGCTGATGCGGGTAATATGCGGGCTTGTCCTTCCGACAGAAGGAAGGGTTGTGATTGATGGAGAAGAATTGGGCAAAGAGCTCTCTTTTCCGAGAAGTGCGGGAGTTTTTATTGAAAAGCCTGGATTCCTGGACTCTTACAGCGGCTTTCAGAATCTGAAGATGCTTGCCGCTATCAAAAATACAGTAAATGGAGATGAAATTAAACGAACACTCCAGAGAGTCGGCCTGGAAGATGTGATGTATAAGAAATATAAAAAGTACTCTCTTGGTATGAAGCAAAAGCTTGGAATTGCGGCAGCCATTCTGGAAAAACCGGATCTTGTAATTCTGGATGAACCGGCGAATGCCCTGGATGAAAAGAGCGAAGAGAAGATGTGGCAGATTGTCAGAGAAGAGAAGGACAGAGGCGCTTTGGTGATCATCTCGTGCCACACATCGGAAATCCTGGAAGAGATATCAGATGAAATATATAAAATGGACCGTGGTATCATTAAAAATCATGTTGTATTGTAGGTGGACATATGAAAAAGAGAATCATACTGCCAGTAATCGCAGTCATCCTTGTGATAGCCATCGTATGCGGTTATCGGAATATAAACCAGAAATACCCCAGAAGTGTGATAAAGCTGACCCCGAAAGGGACAGAAGCATCAATTCAGGACAAGATTTATATTACAATAGAAGACAGCAGATTTCTGTCAGATAAAGAAATGGCTGAAATGTTCAAAAAAACAGAGTATACGCCGCCGTTTGAAATAAAAATACTAGATATAACAGCGACATTGGAAAATCGGTCAGAGGAAATAAAAAGAGCTGATCTTACCAGCATCTATATTGAGAGTCCGGGTGGTGGGAATGGAATCTCAAAATCAATGATGGACGTGTCAGGAGGAAGTGTAGGCCCTGAACTACAGGCAGGAGAGAAGAAAAAAATCACTATTTATTATGAAATATTGTCAACAGATTTTAAGAAAAGAGTGTGGAAAAATATTGAAAACCGGGAATTCTGGATTACTTATGCACAATATCCGGAAAAGAAGATGCTAGAATTAAAATAGGTGGTTATATGTAAAAAATGAAATATCCACCCCAAGATATGCTATAATGTAAAAAATAACTGTCCAAAGTATTCACAAAGGAGACATATCATGAAAAAGGGAGTTCCGATCCTGATTTGTTATCTCGTAGAAAGCGTTTTACTTTATTTGCTATACCTCTTTGTGAAAATGGTGGATCCACAGGGTGCGTTGAAAAATGTATCAGTGGATCTGCTTGTATTTATTGTGCCATGGGCATTTTCCGCAATCATCTGTGACCAGAAGGATCTGGATCATTTCTCCTTTCAGTGGTGTTCGTGCTTTGCAATTCTGCCAGCCATCCTGATAGTATGTCTGGAATATTCATGGGGCGTGGGAATTGGTGCTGCAGTCATCCGTGGAATTCAGATTTGGGGAATCAATCTCTCTGCTCTTTTCTGGTATCATATCATTCACAATTATGCTGTCTTAAAAGTGAAGGGAATTTGCTTCATACTTTTAGCCACTTTTTTGGCAGGCTTTTGTATTTCAACAGTAAGAAATATGCTGCATTTCACGAAGTCAGGAAATATCTTTGTAATTCTGCCGCTTTATGTATCTATACTGATTTATTATTTATATCTGAGAAAAAAGAAAATACATTTCAGAGAAGCATAGGTTAGATCCCATATGGGATCTAGCTTTTTTTGTCGAAGGAGTGCTATTGTTTCCCGGAAAATGGTGGAAGACGTATGTTGTAGGAGTCGATAAGACATGGTATTATAAATAATACGGATTCTGCATGTGATGAAGCATTGGAACAGATTGCTGAGAAACGATATGCAGAGGCACTGCAGGAAGAATATGAAGAGATCTTGTGTTACGGAATCTGCTTCTTCAAGAAACGATGCAGAGTGAAATCACGGAGATATCAGTAAAGTGATTGGATATCTTTTCACGGTGTATGTCTTAAAAAACAGATGTAATATTGATATGACATAGATTGTAAAAGATGAAAAAGTGTCACATCAATGTTAAACTGGTATTGGAAGACTTGCCGGAGGGAGAGAGAAGAGATAAGCAGACTGCAAATGAACGAATACAAATATAGCAAGGGCAGGGAGATTACCAATTTTACAGTATCTTCCCTGCCCTTTTCTCTACTTCCCTGTCCCCCGTGTCATCCCCGACACGAGATATTTCCTCAGAATCAGTGCCGATGCCGCCGGAGGTACAATCGCCAGCAGTCCCGCCGCCGCAGTAATTCCATACTGGATCGAGTCCTTCACCATAAACTCACTTGTCACAATAGATACCGGTTTCGTCTGGAAGGAAGATGCCAGGATCAGCGGAATCTGGAACTGATTCCACGCACTTAGGAACATAATCAGTGCGCTGGAGATCACGACCGGGTATGCGATCGGCATCAATATCTCGAAGAAGGTCCGGATCCGTCCGCAGCCGTCCACCCGGGCGGCTTCTTCGATTTCCACCGGGATGGTGGAAAAGTAGTTGATCATCAGCCAGACGCTCATCGGCAGGAAAGAGCTTGCATACACCAGGCTCAGCCAGAACATCTTATCCAGCAGCTGATAGGATACGAAGATCCGGTATAACGGGATCACGGTCGCGAATACCGGGATGACCATGGTGATCAGAATTGCATTTTTAATCAGCTTCTTTCCTCTGAATTCCAGACGTGCCAGTGAGTAGGCTGACATCATAGCCACAGGAAGCCCAATCAGCAGGGTGATTCCCACCGCTTTTAGCGAGTTCGTCATTCCCTGGAATAAGATGGTATGCTGTCTGGATGAGGCTGTAAGCAGAGTCAGGTAATTGTCCCAGTTCAGCTTGCTGGGCAGCATACTCATGGTATTCTTGAACATCTCAAATTCCGGTGTCACGGATACAAAAAATGCCCAGACAAACGGTCCTGCCGTGAAGATCAGAAAGATTACGACCACTATAAAATAGAGTATTTTTCCACTTTTTTTCTTCATTAGTATTCCACCTCCCTGGTCAGGTTCTTCAGATAGAAGAAACCAAGCACTGCCGAGATAAGCATGATGATATAGGTCAGGGCGCTTCCTTTGCCGAAGTCAAGGAAGGAGAAGGTGGTCAGATAACTCTCAATCAACAGGTTTTTCCCGAGGTCACTGTATCCGGCCAGTGCCACGATCTCATCGAAAATATTGATCGCGGTGATGGACGCGGAGGTGATTCCAATGCCCACAAAGGGCAGCATCAGAGGTCCTGTGATATAGCGGAAGGAAGTCCATCTTCCGGCACCGTCAATCCTTGATGCCTCGTAGAATTCATGGGGGATTGCCCGAAGCCCTGCCAGACATACGATTGCAGTAAACGGAATACTACGCCATGCAACCACCAGCGCCACCACAAAAAGCAGAAGGAAGCGGCGCGACATCCACTCAACCGGCTGGTCAACGATGCCCAGTCCGATCAGAAGTTTATTCATGAATCCATATCCGGGGTAGAAGATGAACCGCCAGATGATCCCGTTTACTACAGGCGGCAGTGCCCATGGCAGGACAGCCGCGGCCATCAGGATGCCGGAAATCTTCGTATCCACGTTCAGCATCAGGGCGACGCAGATTCCGAAAATGGTCGTGAGCGTAACCACGACTACGAGGAGAAATAAGGTGTTCTGCAGGCTGTACCAGAAGGAATCCGATTCCAGGACGGCTTTATAATTAGCAAAGCCCACGAATCCGGTATCCTGCGGAGCTGTCAGCTTCATCTTCTGCATACTGTATGAAAATGTCTTAATAATCGGGTAGTACACCAGTACTGCCATAATGATAATAATCGGCAAAAGGAGCGCGATACCCAGCGCCCCTTTGTGTTTTTTCTTCATAATCTGTGATTCTCCGCTTCTTTTGTGTTCCTGAATCCTATGAAGCACTGCATAGGACCCAGGAGCCTCTTATTCTGCGTAACATGCCTGTTACAGGCTTTTTATTTTCCTGCTAATTCAGTTACTTTCTTGTTCATGGCATCGAATGCTTCCTGTGCAGAAGACTCTCCAAGTACCATTTTGTTGACATTGTTATAGATCGCGTTACTCATCTCAGAGTAGTAATCCGGGATTCCGTTCGGGAACGGAGACTGGATCAGCTTCGCCTCGTCAAGCATTGCACCTGCATTGGTGATTGTACCATCATCGATCAGGTCTGAGAGTACGCTGTTTCTTGTAGGAATGGAGCTGTTAGCTTTGTACAGTTCTTTCTGTGTCTCAGCTTTAGTATACCATTTTACGAACTCTTTTGCAGCATCTTTATTCTTGGAGAACTTGGTTACACCAACTGCTTCCGGCAGAGGCATGGTCTTTGGTGAAGCAGAGTCTTTGCCTGGCAGCAGGATTGCTTCGATCTGTCCTACAACGCTGCATTCTTCTTCGTTGCTGCTGATTCCTACGAATTTGGTCGGTCCTACCATGAAGCTTGCTTCGCCTGCAGTCAGCTTACGGTAAGCATCCATTCCTGATGCAGTCTTTAATGCCGGGTCAGTAAATCCTTCGTCGACCAGCTTCTTTTCAAAGGTAAGGGCATCCAGAACAGCGTCCTGATTGAGAGTTCCATCATCATTGAAGACCTGTCCGCTTCTGGAATATGCCATCCACATCATGGAAGTGGTCGCAGATTCATCTGCATTCATCGGCATGGTGTAAGGATATTCTACGATTCCGGCGTCTTTGATCTTCTTCAAAGCGTCATAGACTTCATCCCATGTCTCAGGTGCTTTCTCAATTCCGGCCTTTTTGAAATGCTCCTTATTGTAATATGCGATACGGTAGTCATTGGCATATGGGACAGCCAGTACCTTTCCATCGATGGAAAATGTCTCCAGTGTCGGCATATCTGCCTTGTCCTCGTCACTCATCTCAATCTCTTCGAGCCATCCTGCGCTGTTCATCTCACCAACCCAGGACCAGTCCACTTCGATGACGTCTGCAGCTGCAGCCCCGCCGGATGCGGCGATTGCTACTTTGTCGCGGATATCATCCCAGCTTACCACATTCATCACTACATTGATCCCGCTTTCTTTTGTGAATGCATCCAGCATCTCATCACTTGGAACGGCCCATTCCGGAACCATGACGGTGATCTCCTGTTCATTGGACGCTGCGGTGTCTTCAGTCTTTGTGCTTTCCGTTTTTGTGTCCTCTGCCTTCTTGTCAGAACCGCATCCTACAGCGAGCGTTCCGATTAAAGCAGTGCATAAAAGTACACTTAATAGTTTCTTTTTCATGAAATCCTCCTATGTTCCTTTTTACATTTTTCTACAAATTTTTCATTTGCTTAATCAAGTATATCTAATACAAGCCAGAGTTACAAGATTCGAGGATGATTTACTTATATATATTTCACATAAGTAAATGCTGATATTGAATTCGTCTATGACGGACGAAGGATGGACTTCTGGTACTGTTTTGGCGACATTCCGTAGGTCCGCTTAAAGATCCGTGTAAAATAGTTGATATCGTTATATCCGCAGGAAGCCGCTACTGTTGTGACAGACAGGGAAGAGGAATTGATCAGCGTGATTGCCCGGCGCAGGCGCACCTGGTGGATATAATCTGTCAATGTGATCCCGGCTTCTTTTTTGAACAGGGCAGAGAGATAATTCTTGCTCATACTGCACATTTCCGCAAAAAATGCAAGGCTTAAGTCCTCGGCATAATGAAAATCGATATAAGAGATCACATCCTTCACGACCTGTGAATAGCCCGTCATGGAATGGTTTTTCACCATCAGGCAGTACTTATGCAGCATGTCCGCCGACAGATGGTCCAGCTCTCTTTCTGAACGCGCCTCATTGATTAAAATGGCAAATTTCCCGGACAGATCGTCGATATACAGTGGATGGACGCCGCCCGCCTCAACAGCCTTGCGGAAGAGCGTATTGAGGATAATCACGCCGTGCTTCTTATTCAAAAGTGCATTCTCCGTCCTGGGGCGGAGCTGAAAGGTCTGAAACTTCTGGTGCAGTTCATGCGCCCGGTTCTCATCCCCTTTTGAAACAGCCTCCAGCATCTGGTTTTCCACCCGGTAACGTTCCTCAATGGTGCTGACGGAGATCTCGGGATTCCTGCGCAGCTTTAAGATCATCGGGGAGTGCTCCATCAGAAGCTCGCCTTCATCAGGCAGATGGGAGACGGTGTATTCGGTATGGAACAGTCCCTGTGAAAGCTTCACAACGAGAGATTCGAAGCTCTCTATATCAGCCAGCACAGGGGTAGAAGCATAGAACAGCCGGATATCGTCAAAGAGCTGCTTTGGCAGGCCTAATCGTTCCATGATCTGCCGGATCGTCTCCGGCAGGAAACGGGTTTCCAGATAAGGTCCGATTACAAAATGAGGGGACTCATAATCATGTAAATATTCGGACGGAAGGTGCAAAAGGATATAAAACATCTCAAATGAGTCATGATACCGCACAATTTTCCCGGATGTAATGTATTGTTCCAGGAAAATCTGTAAAGGCTGATAATTGTAATCTTCATACAGACGGAGACGAAGTCCGTTATCTGTCTGGGAAAGATTGGAATGATCTTTATAGATGATATGGCAGCCGACATTCAGGGCAGTAACTGCCTGCGAAAAAAGTTCCAATTGTCTGTGTTCCATTGGATCACCTCATAAGTCTTATATCTTATTTCAAAATCATACAAATTATGGCTTAAATCTAAAATAACATAAAATTGTGCTAAAATCAATGGATATTATTATACTTTTATAAACAGAAAACGTGTATTTTAAATATATCAGAAAGAGAAAGAGAGGACGCAAAACAATGAATCATCCCTTTTCAGATTTTACGAAAAAACAAGAGTATCTGGTCTGTATTGATTCGGACGGATGCGCTATCGACAGCATGGATATCAAGCATTTCCGCTGCTTTGGACCATGTATGATCACACAGTGGGGACTACAGAAGAATCAGGAGGCGATCCTGAAACGGTGGAATCAGGTGAATCTGTATTCCATGACAAGGGGCATCAACCGTTTTAAGGGGCTGGCGGCGGCACTTGAGGAAGTGGACCAGAAGTACACGCCGATCGAGGACGTGGAAGCACTGGTCCGGTGGGCCAGGGAGTCGGATGAACTGTCCAATGCAGCCCTGCAAAGAGAGGTTGAGGCAACGGACAGTGTCTGCTTAAAGAAAGCGCTCAGATGGTCCCAGGAGGTCAATGAAGCAATTGCAAAGCTTCCAAAGGAGGAGGTCCGGCCATTCGAGCATGTCAGAGACGTCATTGAAAAGCTGCATGAGACCTGTGATATTGCCATTGTTTCCTCTGCCAATTACGAGGCGGTGAAAGAAGAATGGACAAGATTCGGTCTGCTTGACCATGTGGATGTCCTTCTGGCACAGAATGCAGGCTCCAAGAAAAGCTGCATCGAAAAGCTTCTGACATACGGATATGAGAAAGACCATGTCATCATGGCGGGCGATGCACCGGGAGACATGGACGCCGCAGAGGCCAACGGAGTCTTCTACTACCCGATCCTTGTATCAAAAGAGGCGGATAGCTGGGAGAACATGGAGTCTGCTGTGGAAAAAATGAAGGCAGGAACCTTTGCAGGTGAATATCAGGAAGAACTTAAAAAGCAGTTTGTGGATAACCTGTCAAAAGACAGATAACAAAAGACAAATAGAAAGAATAATGGAGGCAGTGACGATGGTAAATTTAAAGGAGAAACCGTATTATCTGAACGAGGAACAGATCCAGTGGGTAGAGGACACGATCGCAGGCATGACAGATGAGGAGAAGATCGGACAGCTGTTCGTCAACATGGTTGCAAATGCTGAGGAGAGAAAGCCGGAGAATATCAAGAAGATTCTGGACACCTATCATCCGGGTGCAATCCGCTACCACAATGCACCGAAAGAGGAGCTGTGGGACATGGCGGACTGTCTGCAGAAGACAACGAAGATCCCACTTCTGATCGCTTCCAACTGTGAGGCAGGAGGAAACGGAGGCACACAGGGAGGGACTCCCATCGCCAATGGAGCGGCAATGGCAGCCATGGACTGCGAGGATGCTGTATACGAGATGGCAAAAGTTTCCGCACGCGAGGCCGCTGCAGTAGGCTGCAACTGGAACTTTGCACCGATCGTGGACCTGACTTACAACTGGCGCAATACGATCGTACAGCTCCGCGCATTCAACGACAACCCGGACGATGTGATCCGCTATGCAAAATCATTTTTCAAGGGGATGAGGACACAGAACATTGCCACCTGTATGAAACATTTCCCGGGAGACGGCACGGAGGAGAATGACCAGCATCTGATCATGGGCGTGAATGATTTTGACTGTGAAAAATGGGACCAGACCTTCGGAAGGGTCTACAAAGAACTGATCGACGAGGGCGTCATGACGATTATGGCGGGGCATATCGCACTCCCGGCATATTCCAGAAAGCTGCGCCCGGGCATCAAGGATGAGGACATCCGTCCGGCAACGCTGGCACCGGAGCTGATCACAGACCTGTTAAAAGGACAGCTTGGGTTCAATGGACTGGTAGTGACCGACGCTTCCCATATGATCGGCATGTTCGGTGCGACGATCCCGAGAAGTGAGCAGGTGCCTCAGGCAATCGCGGCAGGATGCGATATGTATCTCTTCTTCAATGACAGAGACGAGGACTTCGGCTATATGATGGAAGGCTACCGAAACGGGACGATTACTGAGGAACGTCTGAATGATGCGCTCCACAGAATCCTGGGAGTGAAAGCGGCGCTGAATCTTCACAGGCTTCAGAAGGAAGGCAGACTGACAGAACCAAAAGAGAATCTAAAGGTTGTAGGCTGCGCAGAGCATCATCAGGTATCCCGTGAGATGGCGGACAAGTATGTCACACTCGTGAAAGACCGCTTACATTACCTGCCGATGACCCCGGAAAAATATAAGAGGATTAAGCTGGTCTACATCGGTTCAGAGGCAACCGTGATTGCAGGAACAAAATTCGAGTCCAATGACAAGAATATCATCGCCGATATTGTATCCCAGCTTAAGGCGGCCGGGTTCGATGTTGACGCGGAGGTTGCGGCAAAGAAGGGCAAAATGGAGGAATTCAAAAAGAACTACGACTGCGTTCTTCTGATCCTCAATATCCAGGGATTCGCCCAGTACAACACCATGCGCGTAAAATGGGATGAGCCTGCAAAGCAGCCATGGTACATGTCAGAGCTGCCGACCTTCGTGGTTTCCTTAAGCAATACAAACAACCTGATCGACGTGCCGATGGCAAGATGCTATATCAATGCTTATATGGATCATCATGAGAGCTTCGCCGCAGTGCTGGAGAAGATGATGGGCAAAAGCGAATTCAAAGGAAGATACAATGACAACGTATTCTGTGGAAGATGGGAGACCAGGTTTTAGACATATCAGTCGGCAAAGCGATTTGCCGATCAATGACTGGCCTGGAATTGGGAGAGGTGTAGAAGATGAATGAAAAGACAGTAAAGCCATTTGGCATCAAAGATAAGATTGGTTATATGTTCGGTGATTTTGGAAATGATTTCACCTTTATGTTCTCCAGTACGTTCCTTATGGTATTTTACATGAAGGTACTGGGAATCAGCGGGGCAGTGGTGGGAACACTGTTCCTGGTGGCAAGGTTCATAGATGCATTTACAGATGTGACCATGGGACGGATCGTGGATACATGCAGGCCCGGTAAAGATGGCAAATTCAAACGATGGATCCGCATCATGGCGGGTCCGGTGGCAATCGCCAGCTTCCTGATGTATCAGACGGCCATGGCAGACGCATCCATGACGGTCAGGATTATTTACATGTATGTGACCTATATTCTCTGGGGCAGCATCTGCTATACCGGAATCAACATTCCGTATGGCTCCATGGCATCCGCCATCACAGATGTACCGGAGGAACGTACCGCACTTTCCACATTTCGAAGCATCGGTGCAACCCTTGCACAGCTCGTGATCGGCGTGGGCGGCCCGATGATCATCTACATGACAGATGCATCCGGCGCACAGATCATCCGGAATGACGGGAAAATTTTCCCGGTAGTTGCAGGTATTTTCTCCATTTGTGCCATCATCTGTTACGTGATCTGCTATAAATGTACAACAGAGCGCATCAAGATCGAACCGGACACGAATGCAGAGAAAATCTCCCTGGCAAAAACTTTTGGGGCGATCTTCTCCAACCGGGCACTGCTCGGAATCGTAGGGGCAGCGATCTTCCTGCTATTAAGCTCCCTGATGCTCAACAGCGTCAATACATATCTATATGCAGATTATTTTGGGAATGTAAAAGCACTTTCTACCTATAATATGATCACTATGGTCTGTTCCCTGCTGATGGCATCCATTACAGGAGCAGTGGTAAAAAGATTCGGAAAGAAAGAGTCCGCAGCTGTGGCGACTATTTTTACAGGAGTTATTTTCCTGGCGCTGGGCCTCTTAAAAGTGCAAAATGTCTGGATGTTCGTGATCATCGCAGCAATCGGATTCTTAGGAGTAAATTATTTTAACCTGATCATCTGGGCAAATATCATCGATGTGATTGATGATGTGGAGGTCCGGACCGGAAAGAGAGAGGACGGCACCGTCTATGCAGTATACTCCTTCGCAAGAAAAGTAGGACAGGCACTCGCCGGAGGCCTGGGCGGATATGCACTGGGACTGATCGGATACGCGTCTGCCGCAAAGACCCAGACAGAGCCCGTGTTGAACGGACTCTACAAGCTGGCAACAATCGTGCCGGGCATCCTCTTTCTCTGTGTTGCCCTGATGCTGATCTTCGTATATCCTCTGACAAAGAAAAAAGTAGAGGCAAACGTAGAATTTTTAAGAGCAAAAAGAGACGGAAGTAAAGTAGAAGAAGCAGAATAAAAAATAGAGTATCAGAATATTACCACGAAATAGTACTGAAAAGTTGCGGCAATCACCATTGATGATCTTCTGCGGGATGGTTACCAGGCTGTGTTTGTCGGGACAGGGGTATGGCGTCCGAATGCTCTCCATATCAAGGGGGAGACTCTGGGGCATGTACACTTTGGAATTAATTACCTGAATAATCCGGACAGTTTCCATCTGGGAGAGAGTGTCATTGTGATCGGAGCGGGAAATGCGGCCATGGATGTGGCAAGAACGGCTCTTAGAAAGGGTGTCAGAAATCTGCAGTGTTTTTCCAGGGAATCAAAGGTCGCAGCCAGCAAACACGAGTTTGAGTATGCTGTTCTGGAGGGTGTAGAGTTTCTGTACTGTAAGATTCCGGTTGAGATCACAGATGAAGGCGTCATCTTCGCGGATGCACTGGAAAAAGAGGATGGAACCATAGAACAGCTGCCGGGGACAGAAAAATTATATCCTGCCGACAGCGTAATCATTTCCATCAGCCAGGGACCCCGCAACCAGCTGGTTACCACAACAAAGGGGCTGGATGCCAACAGCCGGGGGCTGCTTGTCGCAGATGACAGGGGACATACCACCCGGCCGGAGATATTCGCAAGCGGTGATGTCGTGGCTGGCGCAAGGACCGTGGTAGAAGCTGTGGCGCACTCCAAGATCGTGGCAGAGTCCATGGACAGCTATATGCAGAGTCTGAAATAGTTATAGAAATTTTGTGGATTTTAACCTCCACAGGTAGTATAATGAAGAAAGCTTTAACGAAAAAACTTCAAGAAAAAGGCTAATATACACAGGAGGTTAAATTTATTATGTGGATGCGGGCAGATTTAAAAATGAGAGGGAAGCAGGCATTTTACAGAAACTACTGGTCATCAGTCGTGACAGCCCTGATAATGCTGATCATAACGGGGGCACTTACGACATCGAATGCAAAGCGTGTGAGGGATAACCACTCTTATAGAGGAGGAAGCTTCTTTTCACCGCAGGCGCTGATCTATGCAACATTTACACTGCTTGCGGCAGTGATTGCCGTGGGGATAATCGTACTCAAGATTTTCGTGGGGAATGCCCTGCTGGTTGGGGGAAGCAGATTCTTTGTCCTGAACCAGACTGATACGCCGAAGGTTGGAACACTTGGATATGTATTTAAGTCAGGCAACTTTAGCAATGTAGTGATTGTGATGTTTATGAGAGATCTGTTTACATTTTTATGGTCACTTTTATTCTTTGTACCGGGAGTAATCAAGTTCTATGAATACCGGATGGTGCCGTATATTCTTGCAGAGAATCCTGCGATGCCGAGAGAAGAGGCATTCCTGATCAGCAAGAGGATGATGACAGGGCAGAAGTGGAATACATTCGTGCTGGATCTGTCATTTATCGGATGGATTATCCTGTCAGCCATGACAGGGGGGATCCTGGGCATATTCTATGTAGAACCGTACCGTCAGGCAACGATCGCAGAACTGTATTCTGTGAATCGCGCGATGGCATATCAGAATGGGTATATCAGATAAGGAAGATAATAACCATAATAAATAAGAGAAGACAGCTAAGAGAGGAAAACTCAGAGCTGTCTTCTTTTATTTCATACAAACTTTATAGAATCTTTATTGACGGCACACAGGCGGTGTGTTAGTCTGAATCTATCTTAAGTGGAAGGCACTCATGCCGGTTTCGATCCACGAGATTTCTATTTTATTCGGTGCTTCATTTTCGAAGTTTAATCCGTGATTTAGAAAAGTTACTTAACAAAAAAATTACAAAGGAGGCACACGCCTATGGCAAAAACACTGAAACACTATTTCCCGACGATTCAAACAAGGAAGGAGGTACTGAAAGAAATCAGGAACAACAAGGAACTGCGTGATATTTTTGATTTGTGGAAGGAAGAAGAGCAAGAAGAATTTCTTGATTTCTGTACAGGGGCAAAAGGTGTAAAGATACTGTATGATTCCTTTTTTAAGGAAATATTCAGCCCGGAATATCATCCGGAAAGACTGGAGACGATACTGTCGCTTATCCTGGAGAGGAGAGTGACTATCCGGCAGGTTCTGCCTAATGATTCTGTAAGAATTGCGGATGAGCAGAGTCTTCTGATCACAGACATGCTTGTGGAATTAGAGGACGGAAGTATGGCAAATATCGAAATCCAAAAGCTTGGCTATGCATTTCCAGGGCAGAGAGTAGCCTGTTATTCAGCAGACACCCTTCTGAGACAGTATAAAAGAGTGAAGAGCGAACAGGAAAAACGTTTTACTTACAGAGATATAAAGAATGTATATACGATTGTCTTTTTTGAGAAGAGTACTCAGGAGTTTCATTTATTGAAAGAACAGTATATACATAGATCCAGGCAGATCTTTAATACAGGTCTGGAACTGGAAACACTACAGGAGTACATCTTAATTCCTCTTGACATCTTTAAAGAAAGCATGCACAATAAAACTGTAGACAATGAACTCGATGCATGGCTGTCATTTATGGCGTTTGATGAGCTGGACCGGATTATCGAGCTAATCGAGTTATATCCGGGGTTTAGAGTCATGTATGGGGAAATATATGATATGTGCCGTAATATCGAAAGGGTGATGCAGATGTACTCAAAAGAACTGGCTGAGCTGGACAGGAATACTGTGCGGTATATGATAGAAGAACAGGAAAGGACAATCAAGGAGCTTGCAGAAAAGCTGAACCAAAAGGATGAGACTCTGAATAAAACGGAAGAAGCATTGAGTCAGAAAGAGGAACAACTGACTATGCAGGCAGAAGAAATTGCAGCTTTAAAAAAGAAATTGGAAGAACTATTACCAAAGGATTAAAGAAATTAAAAAATGAGCTCTGAATCTGTACTTCACACAAATTCAGAGCTTTTTTTGAAATATAGGAAACTTTGTTCAAACAAGAATCCAAAACTATATCAATACATACTTCAGTACGAACAGGATCGCCAGAATATACATCAGCAGGCTGATCTTCTTCTCCTTAGCCTTTCCTGTGATCAGGTTGATCACTACGTAAGAGATAACGCCAAGAGCGATACCTTCGGAAATACTGTACATAAACGGCATTGCGATGATACAGATGAATGCCGGCAGAGTCTCTGTGTAATCTTCAAAGTCGATCTTGACGATGGAAGTCAGCATCAGGAATCCTACAATAATCAGTGCAGGAGCCGTTGCAAAGGACGGGATCGCCAGGAAGATCGGTGATAAGAACAGTGACAGTCCGAACAGGATTGCTGCTGTGATACTTGTAAGTCCTGTACGTCCGCCTTCAGATACACCGGATGCACTTTCTACGAACGTTGTTGTTGTAGAAGTTCCCAGAACTGCACCTACGGATGTGCCGACAGCGTCTGCCATCAGGGCGCCTTTGATCTTAGGAAGCTTTCCATCTTTATCGAGCATATCTGCTTTGGATGCAACACCGATCAGAGTTCCAAGTGTATCAAACATATCTACGAACAGGAATGCGAACATAATGATGACGAAATCCAAAGTAAATACTTTTGAGAAATCCAGGTGCATAAAGGTCGGTGCCAGGCTCGGGACTGAAAATCCTGCTGAAAAATCAGGAAGCAGGCTGAACCATCCGGCGTCCGGTGTTGGTTTATAAAGGCCGACCAGCTGACAGATGATTCCGAGTATCCAGGTACTTAAGATACCCCAGAGAATATTTCCCTTCACCTGTTTAATTACGAGTATCGCGGTGATCAGCAGGCCGATCAGAGCGAGCAGAACGGTGATTCCTTCTGTGTTAAAGGTTCCGTTCTTGATGGAACTCTTGAAGGAGAACATGCTGACTAAAGTGGAAGAGTCCACAACAATCTTGGCATTCTGCAGCCCGATAAATGCGATAAATAATCCGATACCTACAGAAACAGCATGTTTTAAGTTGATCGGAATCGCGTTAAAAATTGCCTCCCGGACATTCGTCAATGATAAAAGGATGAAGATAAGACCTTCTACAAATACGGCACTTAATGCCATCTCCCAGGTATAGCCCATGCCCATGACTACGGTATATGTAAAATAGGCATTGAGCCCCATGCCAGGTGCAAGGACGAATGGGTAGTTAGACAGAATTGCCATCAGGCAGGTCGCAATAAATGCTGCCAGTGCAGTCGCTGTAAATACAGCCCCCCTGTCCATTCCTGATTCTGAAAGGATGTTCGGGTTAACGGCCAGGATATAGGCCATGGTCATAAATGTTGTGATACCTGCCAGTATCTCGGTCTTTACGTCTGTGTTGTTTTCTTTCAAATGAAAAATCTTTTCTAAGTTCATACTTTCCCTCCTGCCTCCACTCCCCGGGGTAAATTTCCCCGCGAGCTAGTAATGTGTAATGAAATTTTTATAAATTTAGCTGCTTATTGGACCGCAGATGCCAAAACTTCAAATGTCAAAACTGCGAATGCCCAATAAGATAAAACAGCCGGATAAAACAGCCCGGTTCGCCTGCCGCAAAACGACAGATGTGACAGTAACACCTCCTTCTTTCTCATTAGAACCCGGTGACGGCTGTTGTATTACATGTCAGTTCATGTGGGAAAATAAAATGATAAAAAATAAAAAGACTACCGAAATCACCTATTATCCCTACATGAAACCTTTGGGAAATTTATAGGCAGCTATTACGGTAGCTGGTAGAGACACTCAACCAATTATGAGTCTATATAAATTTACAACCTGAAAAATATTTAGTTTAACTAAAAAAGTGTTTGAAGTATATAAATACCATACACTATTCGCTGGTGAATTGCAATGTAAAATTTGAAAAAGTTGTGAAAATTATAAGATATGTAGATATTTTGAACGAAAAATTGTGCAAAAGTAACAAAAAATATTGCTCGGAAAACCAGATGTGGATCAATATTAGGCGAAGTCCAATGGCCGCAGCCGCATCAGCAGGTGCAGCCATCGTCTTCTGTTTTTCATACATTCATGATAGCAGTGAATTGTGAATGACATGTGACGAGAATTGGAAAAATTTATTAATTAAATAATAAAATTTCATAAAATGAAAGAGGGGTGCCTATTCCGGCTCTTGCCAAATCTGAAAGCCGGATGTAAAATGTGTGCAGAAGATTCAGAAAAAAGAGCAGGAGTGGTGAACACATGAGAAGAATGGAATTTACAATGGACAGGGATGGTCTGGTGGAGATCGGGCAGGAAGTGAACGTGATAGAGGGAAAACTCCCAAGTTCCTATTACTATACAATAGAGCATGCCATTGCCATGAGTGGAAATTATCCGAACAGGGAACGGTTAAAGACTCTGCGCGGCAAAGTGGTGGATATCCAGTCAAGCCTGATGGGAAAAAGCGTGATCCTGGAATTTGATGAATAGCATGTAAAAGAACGGTTTTTATAAAAGCAGGAGAATAAGAGAAGCACCTGGAACTTAAATCCGGGTGCTTCTCTTATTTACTGTACACGATATGCATGCTGTTCTTTAAGGAGTCCTGCCATAAATCCTTCTTCTTTTCGTACATTTCATAGAGCCACTCAATTGCAGAATCCATCCCCTCATCTGACATGGGGAAGGAAGCATGCTCTTTGTCCTCATCAGGTGTCTTATCAAAAGACCAGGGTTCAGGAAAAACGGTGACTGTGAAGGTCTCTTTGCTCTCATCGGCCTGAAAATAATAGCGCATGCCGCCGTGGCAGCCGGAGAACGGCTCTTTCTTTAAACCGCCGACCGGGATCAGCTTTTTGTCGATCATAGATATGTTCCTCCTTTTGTGGAATGTCACTATTTTACCATATGATTGCACCGGATGCACTATTTTTCCGGAATCTCTTTGTGACGTTGACGTTACTGTGAAAGATGGGATATAATGGATATAACGTACAGGTATCTTTCTCAATGTAAGAAGGTGAATATATGGACTCACTCGGAGGCGGCACATACACTTGCGCAATGGTAATCAATAAGCAGTATGAAATTGTGCATTATAATCAGGTTATACAGCAGTACTATCCGGAGGTACAGAAGGGCGATTTGTGTTATCGGGCTCTGTGCGGGGAGGAGACTCCGTGCAGGGCTTGTCCGCTCACGAAGGAGAACGGTGAGATGACGGGCACGGTTTATAATGCACACCTTGGAAGGTGGATGGAAGTGAATGCTTCCTCCATGGAACTGCCGGATGAAGGTGCCTGCAATATCGTGATTTCCAGAAGCAGAAAGGACGAGTACTGTCAGGATCAGCCTCACAGCCATGAGGATGGCATCGAGCGGTGCCAGCTGACAGGCCTATACAGGAAGGATGAGTTTTTCAGACAGGTTGAGAAGGTTCTCAGCTGGGACCAGGACGGGAAGTACTGTCTGGCTGCAGTCGATATCGAACATTTCAAGCTGTTCAATGAATGGTATGGGGAGGATGCCGGTGACCGGTTTCTTGCGAATATCGGAAGACAGCTGCTTTTGTGTGAGGGTGAGCTTGGCGGAATCGCGGGATATATGGGATCGGATGATTTCTGTGTCCTTCTGCCGGATAAGGAGGAAGTCATTGAGCAGTTTTTAAAGCAGGTTGTGACTTATATCGGGCAGTACGACGGCGAGGTAGGTTTTCTGCCCGTATTTGGAATATATGAGATTAAGGAAAGATGGATACCAGTGAGTATGATGTATGACCGGGCGTCCATTGCCGTTGCTTCTGTGCGGGGAAATTATGCGAGAAGGGTCGGACGCTATGACTCCGTGATGATGCAGCAGATGGAGGAAGACCATGTGCTTCTTTCAGAAGTGCAGAGGGGATTGACTAAGGAAGAGTTTGTCGTGTATTTTCAGCCGAAGTGTAATATGGCGACGGGGAAGATCGTTGGATCAGAGGCGCTGGTCCGGTGGCAGCATCCTGAGCGGGGGCTGATCCTGCCGGGGGGATTTGTACCGCTTCTGGAAAAGAGCGGATTTATAGCAAGGCTGGACTGCTATCTGTGGGAGCGGGTTTGCAGATGCCTGAGAAGATGGCTGGATGCAGGATTAGATCCAATGCCTGTCTCTGTCAATGTATCGCGGGTCGATATCTATACAATCGATGTTGTGGAACATATCAGGAAGCTGACCAGGAAGTATGATCTGCCGTGCAGTCTTCTGGAGATTGAGATCACAGAGAGCGCCTATGCAGAAGAATACCAGATCGTCACACAGGTTGCGGAGGATCTCAGAAGTGCCGGATATACGGTATTGATGGATGACTTTGGAAGTGGCTACTCGTCTTTGAATATTCTAAAAGACATTAGTGTGGATATATTAAAGATCGATATGAAGTTCCTGGCCATGGATGAGCAGAGTGCAGGGAAAGGCCTTGGCATACTGGAGGCGATCACAGGGATGGCCAGGCTCATCGGGATGCGGATGATTGCTGAGGGTGTCGAGACTGCAGCGCAGGTGAAGCTTCTGCTGGACATGAACTGTGTATATGGACAGGGGTATTATTTTTACAGACCGTTATCGGAAGCGGCATATGAAGAACTGATGATGGATGAGAACAATTTTGACCACAGAGGCATCATGGCAAAGAAGATTAAGAATATCAGCATCAAAGAGCTTCTGACGGAGGGGATTTTCAGCGATACGGTGATCCATAAGCTGCTTGGCGGAGTTGGATTTTACAGGGTAAAGGATAACGAGATTGAATTATTACAGGTAAATGAGCAATACTATAAAGTAACGGGTACGAATCCGGTGGATTTGGAGGAGAGGCGTATCTGCATCCTCAATGAGATCTGTGAGGAAGACAGAAAGGAAGCACTGGAGATCTTCCGGCGTGCAGACAGAGATGTACAGAATGGCGGAGAAGGAGATATCAGGCGTATGCGTCCAGATGGCGAACTGATCTGGATCCATCTGCGGACCTTTTTCATGAAAGAGGTGGACGGGGCAAGACTTTATTATGGCGCTGTCAGCAATGTGGCGGGACAGCCGGAGAGGAACGGGAATTGATAAGCAGTGGCATCCCCTCTTTTTGGGCAAAAGGAAAGAGTCACAACAAGTTGTGACTCAAAGGGGGAAAAAGTTTATGAAAAAGTGTTCTTATCTTTTGAACATCTTTAGTATATAATTTACTTGTGTAAAAAGTGTGTTGTATTTTTGAATGAATTGTAAACTTAGTAAAAATAAATTATGAAGAACCAGGAGAAAGGGATCTGGTTCGGGATATGTGCCTGTCTGCCGGAGGTGGCGGATGGGCATATATCATTTCGCATAATCACAGGCAGTTGTGCCTGATACAGGAGGGAAGACAGCGGGATGAAAAAGATCGGGAAGAAGATTGCTCTGGCGGCGGGAGTGCTGGGAATATTGGATTGTCTTGCAGTGGGAACCTTTTTTAACATGGCAGCGGGCAGGAAATGCGTGTTTTTCCGGGAGAAAAAGAGTGGAAAACACGCACGGAAGGATAAAGCGGAAAGTGGTGTGGATCAGAAAAAAGAAGTGCAGGCAGCGAAAGAACAGGGGATGAGGGAAGAAAAGGAATCCTGGGATGAGCTGGTACAAAGGGAGCGCAGTGAAGGGATTCAGTGGATCCGGGGAATGAACTGTGAACAGGTGGAGATCAGAAGTGAGGAAGGATTCAGGCTTGCAGGAACTTATCTGGAGGCTGAGAATGCCAGGCGGATTGTAGTCTTGTTCCATGGCTGGAGGGGCTCCTGGGAGCATGATTTCGGTGCCTGTTTAAGATGGCTGTATGAGGAAGGGACAAGTCTTCTTCTCGTGGAGCAGCGTGCCCAGGGGGAGAGTGAAGGAAAGTATATGGGCTTTGGTATCCTGGAGAGGCGGGACTGCCATGCATGGCTTGACTGGCTGGAAAAGCGCAATGAAACCGGGATGCCTGTTTATCTGTATGGGGTATCCATGGGGGCTGCTACAGTTCTGATGGCAGCGGGAGAAGAACTCTCCGGGATGGTAAAAGGCGTGATTGCGGACTGCGGCTTTACATCTCCTTATGAGATGGTATACCGGTTCGGACATACGAACTTTAAGCTGCCGGAGCATCCGATTATGGACGAACTGAACTGGGTATTTCGGAAAAGAGCGGGGTACGGCCTAAAGGAGTACAGTGCCCTGGAGGCGATGAAGCACTGCCAGGTGCCTGTCCTGTTCATCCATGGCAAAGCGGATACGTTCGTGCCCTATGAGATGAGCGTCCGTAATTATGAGGCATGCACGGCGAAGAAGAAGCTGCTGCTGGTGGACGGGGCGGAACACTGCATGAGCTATTTGAAGGAGACGGACAGGTATCAGCAGGCTGTGAGGGTGTTTTTCGAGGAGAATGAGAAAGCATAAAGAACAGAAGGAACGGCTGTCCTTCCGACTGTATATAGGAGAGGGAAAGCTGTAACCAGAGAAAAGGGAAGAAAGGCTGGAATACGGATATGACAGATCAGATGACGACACTGGAAGAGGTGAAAAAATTTATTCAGGATTTTTCTGATGAGAGGGGATGGAGAAAGGACCAGAATGCGAAAGACCTTGTGATGGCGCTGACCGTGGAGGCGGCGGAGCTTTCCGAGATTTTTATGTGGCTGCATTCGGATGAGGCGGATCAGGTCCGGGAGGATGAGAAGGAATTTGAGCATCTTAAGGAAGAGATTGCCGATGTATTCTGGTATCTCTGCCGGGTGTGTGAACATTTTGACGTTGACCTGGCTCAGGCTGTGGAGGAGAAGGCAGTGAAGAATGCACGGAAGTATCCTGTTAAATAAGAGTAAGGGAGAAGCGCGCAGACGTGTGATGTCAAACGGTATGATATCATGTGCCTGCGCGCTTCTTTTCAGGTGCGGTGCAGCATGTTTTGTGGCATATTCTGTGACAGATTCGAATCAAGGAAGCGTCATCTGTGATTGCAGTACACTTTTCTGTATTCATTGGGGGAGCAATGATATTTGTCTGCAAATTTTTTATAAAAGAAACTTACATTTTCATATCCGGCCTGACTGGACACATCTGTGACAGGAAGACCGGTATTTTTGAGCAGATTTGCGGCATACATCAGTTTTTGCTCCTGTACGAGATGCTTGAAGGTGACTCCGGTATATTTTTTAATATAGTTGGAGAGGTAATTTGCATTCATATTAAAAAATTCTGCGGTGGACTTTAAAGTACAGGTCAGAAAATTCTCTTCAATATAGCGCAGCAGGGGAATGACATGTTCTTTTGTACCGTTTTGCTGTTCCCTGCTTAAGCACCGTCCGAAAATGTCGGTGAGTTCAAGAAGAATCAGGGTCATATAGCTGTCGATATAATCTTTAAAATGAATACTGCGGTCATAATACTCACACAAAAATTCGGTGACAAAGATGGGAAGCCTGCGGCTCGTTTCGGAGGGGAAAAAGATATAGTTATCTTTGGCGTTCTGGTCATTCATTGTCCGGATAAAGAGCTGTGAGAGATAGCTGTCCTCTGAAAAACGGTTAAAGAAGTTCTGGTTCAGATAGCCCTTCATGATGAGAAAGTTGATCAGGATATCATCTTCACCGCATGACTGACAGGAATGGACAACACCGCTGTTGATCAGGAGGCTCTGGCCTTTGGTAAGCGTGATTTCTTTTCCGGCTACGTTCAGGGTACAGGTGCCGGAATAGAGGTAGACCAGTTCGATCCAGTCATGTCTGTGGGCTGCTACCTCAGCATAACGGTCCTGTTTGATGACCAGGACGCCGTCCAGATAGCGGAATTCCTGAAGCATATTTTCATAGTATGCTATGTTCTGCAGCCTGGACAGATCAGATATAGGAGCAGATTCGAACTGATTTATGAGTTCATCGAACTCAGGGTTATGGGCAGCCAAGAGCTCTTTCAGGAGGGAATTGTACTGAACCCGGTTGCTAAGCTCTGCCTCCGTTGGTTTTCTTAAATATTCATCCAGGTGTGCAATATTCATAGTGATAACCTGCCTTTCTGCTTTCGATTTTTGACCTCATCAAGGAAGCTGCGAAGCGGATCTCGAATAGCTGCTTCAATTTGGCTTCGTTTTATTTAGTATAACAGAATCTGTAGTTTGGTCAATAAACAAATGTAGAACCGTGATTAAAATGTACATTTGTATACGATAAAATGATAGCATAAAATGTAGACACCAAAGTAGTGATTTCATAAGGAGGAAAAGGATGAACTATAAAGTAGAAAGATTGTTGAAAAATGAAGGGGAAAACTATATTTTTCCTTTTTTCTGGCAGCATGGGGAGACAGAGGAAGTATTGAGAGAATACATGGGGGTGATTGCCGACAGCAATATCGGGGCAGTCTGCGTGGAGAGCCGGCCGCACCCGGATTTTTGCGGGGAAAAATGGTGGCAGGATATGGATGTCATTTTAGATGAGGCGAGAAAGCGAAACATGAAGGTCTGGATTCTGGATGACAGCCATTTCCCGACCGGGTTCGCCAATGGTGCGATGGCAGATCAGCCTGATGAGCTCTGCAGACAGAGCATCTGCTGCAGGATTTATGATTTGGAGGGGAAGGACAGAGTCCAGATCGGCAGGGAGAAAATCGAGCATCCGGATGCATTCCAGAAGTCTATGATTGAGAATTATACGATGGAACAGGATATCCGGGTATACGACGATGATGAACTGCTGGCTCTTTTTGCGGTACGTAAGGATGCCGTCGGCAATGGATTCGATGATCCGGCAGATCGGATTGATTTAAAACCGATGCTGAAAGACAACCAGTTAGACTGGCAGGTACCGCAGGGAACGTGGAAAATTTACGCCCTTCATCTGTCCCGGAATCAGGGATACCACAGATCCTATATCAATATGCTGGACCGTGCTTCCTGCAGGGTGCTCTTAGATGCGGTCTATGAACCTCATTATGCACATTATAAAGAGGACTTCGGAACAACGATCGCAGGATTTTTCTCTGATGAGCCAGAGCTTGGAAATGGACATATGTATGAGGTGAATGATCCCTTCGGCACTCCGAATGACTATCCGTGGAGCCGTGAGTTAGAAGAGAAACTGAAAGAAAAGCTGGGAGAAGATTATGCGGTCAGCCTGGCACTGCTTTGGGAGACACAGGCAGGCGCAGATGTCACGGCAAAGGCGCGTTATGCGTATATGGATGCGGTGACAGAGTTGGTGCGGGAAGATTTTTCAGAACAGATCGGTTCCTGGTGCAGGGAAAGAGGAGTGAAATACATAGGACATCTGATTGAAGATGACAACCATCATACGAGAACAGGATCTTCATTGGGGCATTACTTCCGTGGCCTGGAAGGGCAGGACATGTCAGGAATCGATGATATCGGCGGACAGGTATTTCCGCAGGGAGAGGATATTCATTACGATTATGGCACGTTCCAGCACAGGAACGGGGAATTCTACCATTACATGCTGGGGCGGCTGGGTACTTCTGCGGCTGCGATTGAACCACGAAAACAGGGAGATTCTATGTGTGAGATTTTTGGAAATTATGGCTGGGAAGAAGGCGTGCGTTTAGAAAAATACCTTGCGGACCATTTTCTGGTAAGGGGAATCAACCACTACGTTCCACATGCATTCAGTGCTAAGGAATTTCCAGATCCTGACTGTCCGCCGCATTTCTATGCACATGGGCATAACCCACAATACCGACATTTTGGAAGCCTGATGGCATATATGAACCGGGTGTGCAATCTGATCAGTGATGGGCGGCATACAGCACCGGCCGCAGTCATTTATCATGCAGAAGGTGATTGGACAGGAGCACATATGACTGCTGATAAAATCGGGCATGTCCTTGCGGATGGTCAGGTGGAATATGATTATATTCCGATGGATGTATTTGCGGACAGAGAGAAATACCATACAAAGATTGAGGAACATGTCCTGAAAGTCAATACTCAGGAGTACAAGGTGGTCATTGTGCCTTATATGCAGTACGTGACAAAGGAAATTGTAAGGGCGGTCAAAGAGATGGCTGGGAAAGGGATTCCTGTGCTGTTTATCCAGGATTTCCCGGAGGGGCTGTGCGATACGGCGGCGTCAGAGATTTCCGAGGATAAAGCGGTCATTCTTGATATGAAAGAAGCGGCGAAAGTGGCAGCGCTTGATGAGCTGGGAAGTGTGGTCCATAAGATGGGGATTCCGGAAGTGGTGATTTCCCCTGAAAACAACCGGATCCGGTACTATCACTATGTACATGAGGACGGAAGTTCTGTGTGGATGTTCGTTAACGAAGGGACGCAAATTTACAATGGAGTGATCAGATTCTGCGAAGGAACGGAGCTTGATGGTGAAGTTTATCTTTACGATGCGTGGGATAACTGCATCGAGCCGGTAGAGATGGAGGAACGTGCTCTTAAGCTGGAAATAGAACCGTTGAAAAGCAGGATAGTTGTTTTTGATCATACTGCTGCTTCGGAAGAAGTTGAAAATGTGAAGAAAGAAAAAATCTATGATAGGCCTGAGGAAAAGAAGGAAAAGCTGGAATTCTCTGGGAAATGGAAGAGAAGTATATGTACCAGTGTTGAATATCCGGCATTTGTAAAAGAGAAAGAAATTAAACTTCCAGACTGTCTGGCAGAGGAGGAACCGGAGTTTTCTGGATTTGTGCGCTATGAAAATACTTTGGAAGTGAAAAAGGGAGATCAGGTTTATCTTGAAATCACAGATGCACACGAAGGCGTGGAGGTATTCGTCAATGAAGTAAGCCTCGGGATTCAGATTGTTCCGGTATATCGGTTCGATCTGTCGGATAAACTGGAAGACGGGGAGAATCGGATCAGGATAGAAGTCGCTACCACACTGAACCGGCAGATGGCGAAGATTACAAATGTGATGGGGCAGGTGAAAGAGGCAACCGCTCTGTCCGGGATCACCGGGGAAGTTGTGGCCTGGAGAGTAGAATAACAAAGGGGTCAGACCCTTTTGCAGCCCGTTTTCCGAGTTGTTTCAAACAACTCGGAAAATAGTGCTCAAAAGGGCAGCCCCTATATTTATTGTGCCAATTGTTTGAGAAAACTCGGAAAACGGCGGTCAAAAGGGTCTGACCCCTTTGCTCGCGGAATACCGATACTGCTGCGGCGTAACTTTGTACTTCTTTTTAAACTGGTTATAGAATGCCGTCCGGTTCTCGAACCCGAGCCGGTGGATGATATCCGCCGTGCTCATCTGGGTGTTGAGCAGCATATTAGCCGCCTCGCTCAGGCAGATGTCGCGGATGTAGACCGGCAGTGTCTGCCCGGTATGCTCCAGGAAGACCCGGTTGATATAATTTGCATTATAATTCAAAGCTTCGCTGACTTCCGCCAGTGAAATCCTCCTCTTGTTGGCATTTACATAGTTCAATGTCCTCTCAAAAAGGTTCTGCCCGGACAGGTTCTGGAATCTTGTGTTGGAACTGGTATAAAGTGCCGGAGACTGCAGATAGTAAAAGAGTCTCTTAATGCATCCGTTCACAATGTCATGATACCCGGGAGTCTGATGTAATAATTCCTCAGTAATGACATAAAATGCCTCCTCAATATTCACAGCGTGTTTCTCCAGCCCTGTGCGGATTGGCGCAAAATCTATGTAATCAATCTGCTCGGACTCTTTCTGGTTCCGGGCAAAAAAATCGAAGAGTTCATGCTTCATATCTGGAATGGATTCCAGATGAAGTTCATCTAAATATTCCTTTGTAAAACTTAAATATAAGACGGTAAAACTGGACTGATGCCCTTCCACATGCCGTACGTTCTGGTTGATGATGCATGCTTCCCCGGGATGGTAGCGGCGGTGCTTCCCTTCAATCAGAAAATCGAGCTGTCCATCCAGAAGATAGACAAATTCGAAGTAATTGTGCTTATGCAGTCCGCTGATACTTTCCGGCTGATTCTCGGTATAAGCAAAAATCTGATTATGCATATCAAGGAAAGTATGGGTTGAGAACCTGGTATCGTAATCTCTTAAAAAGAGCTGAAAAGGGGCAGTCAGGCTGTATATACTATATTCTCCTGATTCCGTATGGGGAAAAATCAAGGGGCGCTTGTCCACCAGACCATGTGGAATGTATGCCTGTGTCTGCCAGCAGGATTCAGGAAACTGAAAATGCCTAAATAAAAGTTTTAACATGCGTTCTTTCATATACTTCTCCTTAAATTAGAATGGTGAAAAAATGATACAGTTATCGATCTGATATGTAGGATATAAGCATTGTTGCGATCTGTATAAATGTTTAATATTAACTATAGCATAACAAATCATGCCACTGCCTGCAATAGATATATGCAGAATACACAACCGTGCGGTATATACAAAGATACAGGGTTTACAAAACACGGAATATCTAATGGTGTGATATAGAAAAAGGATATATAGAAAAATGCACAAAATTGATACAAGGGAGGAATCCAAGTGAAAGCATTAGACTTTAATGAAGGGTGGACCTTCTGCAAAGAAGGCGTCACATCGCCGCAGCAGGTAACGCTCCCCCATGATGCCATGCTGTTTAAGGGGAGAAAGCCCGACAATCCGTCGGGAGGTGCCTGTGCCTGTTTCGGAGGAGGCGTATACCGATATGAGAAAATAGTACACGCACCGAAGGAGTGGCAAGGCTGTGCCGTACAGCTCTATTTTGAGGGAGCATACATGAAATCGACAGTTCTTCTTAATGGTAAAACGGTCGGGGGCTGCACATATGGCTATTCAGCCTTTCTGGTCACTCTGGACGGACTGCGTTATGGTGAAGAAAACCTGATCACTGTGATTGTGGAAAATGACAAGATGCCTAATTCAAGATGGTACACAGGAAGCGGAATCTACCGCCCGGTCCATCTGCTCATCGGGAAAAAGGAGCACATCAGATGGCAGGGCGTGAAGATAAACACTCTTTCCTGTTCCCCCGCAAAAATCCGGGTGCAGACCAATCACACAGGTGGAGACGTGGAAGTGGAAATACTGTATGGCAAAAAGGCTGTGGCAGCGGCAAAGGGAGAGGATGTGGAAGTCCAGATTCCGGACGCAAAGCTCTGGAGCGCTGACACTCCGAACCTGTACCAGTGTCGTGTGACGCTGAAAGATGGCGGTGAGATTCAGGATCAGGTGACAGAAGATTTTGGCATCCGTATGATTGAATACAGTAATAAGGGATTGTTCATCAACGGCAAAGAGACACTGCTCAAAGGCGGATGCGTCCATCACGACAATGGAATCCTTGGCGCAAAGACATTTGCCGAGTCTGAGTGGCGGCGTGTGCGGATCTTGAAGGAAAGCGGATATAATGCAATCCGTAGCTCTCATAACCCATGTGCCATAGAGATGATGAAGGCATGTGATTATTACGGCATATATATTATGGATGAGACTTGGGATATGTGGTATTCCCACAAAAATAAATACGATTATGCATCCGACTTTATGGAAGGCTACCGGTTTGATCTGAAATCCATGGTAGAGAAAGATTATAACCATCCATCGGTGATCATGTATTCGATTGGAAATGAAGTGTCTGAGCCTGCAACGAAAAAAGGCGGTAAGCTGGCAAAAGAGATGGTGGAATATCTCCATCAGATGGACCAGTCAAGACCTGTTACAGGAGGCTTTAATCTGATGATTATGGCAAAGGCGGCAGAAGGAAAGGGGATATACAAAGAAGAAGGCGGCAGAGATAACAAGACAGAGAAACAGATGAACAGCTCCATGATGTTTAACGTAATCACATCCATGGTAGGAAGCGGGATGAATAAAGCCGGAAATTCGAAAAAGGTAGACGCCGTGACCAGCCCGGCGCTCGATACACTGGACATCGCAGGCTATAACTATGCATCAGGAAGATACCCGCTGGAAGCAAAATGCCATCCGGACAGAGTTATTTTCGGCAGCGAGACCTTCCCGAAAGAAATCGCAAAGAACTGGAAAATGGTGGAGTCCTACCCTTACCTGATCGGAGACTTTATGTGGACCTCCTGGGATTATCTGGGAGAAGCCGGAAGCGGGGCATGGGGATACACATCAGACTCGGTTGGCTTTGAAAAGCCATATCCGTGGATATTGGCGGAGATGGGGGCACTTGATATCCTCGGCAATCCGAACGGACAGCTTTTCTGGGCACAGGCGGTGTGGAAAGCCCTGAAAGCCCCGGTCATAGCAGCACAGCCGGTGAACCATCCCGGAAAGCGCCCGGCAAAGTCCGCCTGGAGAGGGACAAACGCGCTTCCCACGTGGTCATGGAAAGGGTGTACGGGGAATAAAGCGGTTGTAGAAGTATACTATGATGCGGCAAAGGTAGATTTGTTCTTAGACAACAGGAAAGTCGGTTCAAAAGCATTCAAGGACTGCCGGGCTGTCTTCAAGATGAAATACACTCCTGGAACGCTTAAGGCTGTGGCATACGATGCGGCAGGAAATGTAATCGGGCAGAATCAGTTAGTCTCGGCAAAGGAGAACTTGATAGTCCGCATCCTCCCGGAAAAAGAACAGGCATCCCCAGGGGAAATCCTCTACATATCTGTGCAGGTCACAGATGAAGACGGAAACGTGGAGAGTAACGCAGACCGCAGGCTTGAGGCAGAAGTAAAGGGCGGTGAGCTGCTGGGATTCGGAAGCGCCAATCCGCGTACAGAAGAATCCTACGTTCAGGGAGCCTACACGACACATTATGGATATGCGCAGGCGGTCGTGCGGGCAGGAAATGAGCGGGATGTCACCGTGATTATACATGATGGAAAAGAAGTATATGAGAAAAAAATTCCAATTTTATAGAAGTTTTTTATAGAGAGGAATGTTTTTTGATTAGAAGAAAGAGAGGAAATGAAGATGAAAGAAAAAAGGGTAAAAGCCACAAATCCAAATAAGATTGGTGTGGTAAAATTTATGGGATGGCAGAGCAGAGGTGCCTCTCTGGCGTGTATCACCATTGTGATGGGGTATCTGATGATTTTCTGTACGGATACACTGGGGCTCTCAGCAGGCACAGTCGGAACACTAATGATGGTCAGTAAGGTATTCGACGGAATATCAGATTTCATAGCATGCTATATTATTGACAATACACACACAAGATGGGGAAAGGGACGGCCGTATGAGTTCTGCATTATAGGAGTCTGGGTTTGTACTATGCTGTTGTTCTATACACCAACAGGATGGAGCACCATTGTAAAATGTATCTGGGTATTTGTGATGTACACAATGGTATTCTCTGTATTTTCCACGCTGTTATTTTCCGCACAGACACCATATATGATCCGTGCCTTCGATGATAATCCGCAGAAGATTGCAAAAGTTGGTGCACTTGGTGGTATAGTAATCATGGTTGTGGCGATGGTTGTATCCGTCAGCTTCCCTGTTTTAATGGGAAAGATGGCGACAAGTCCACAGGGGTGGAGAACATTGATTACGATTTATGCACTGCCACTGATGGTGATTGGTATGTTCCGTTTTATTCTGGTAAAAGAAAACCCGGAAATAGACCTGGCGGCAGGAGAATCTAAGGTTAAAGTCAGCGATATTATTACATGCCTGCGCAAAAACAAATACGTCTGGATGTTTGCGGGGATGGTTGGTGCTTATACGGTGACGACAGGTTTTGGTGCAGCATCTTATTACTTCACTTATGTTGTAGGCGATATCAGTATGATGGGTGTTATTACCATGTTGGGTGTAGTGACATTGCCTGTTATGTTCGTATTTCCAACTTTAATGAAAAAGTTCTCAGCGTCCCAGATGATTTTTATCGGTGCAGGAATCGGTGCAGTGGGATACTTGATTCTCTTTTTTGCAAAAGCAAATATGCCGATGCTGGTTGCAGGAACGATTCTGATGGGAGTAGGACAATTTCCGGTCGCTTACCTTCAGGCGAACATCATCATGCAGTTAGCTGATTATAATGAATTTATCGGTCTGCCGAGAATGGACAGCTCCGTTGGAGTTGTGGCAGGAGCCTTAAGCAAAGTTGGTGCAGGAATTGGTTCCGGAATTACAGGATTGTTCCTGGGACTGGCAGGTTATGCAGGGGCTGCTGCTGTCCAGAGCGAAAGCGCAATCTTTGCAATCCGCGCGTTGTACAGTATTGCACCTATGATCTGTGTACTATTGATGGGATTCTTTGCAATAAAAATGCTGCCTTTGGATAAAAAAGGACAAGAGATCAGCGTTGCGCTGGAAGAGAAACGTGCAAAGGTACTTGAGAAGTAAGCAAGGAGGTCAGACCCTTTTGAAATGATAATCAGAAAAAACAAAAGATGATTAAAAAGTGAACGCCAAAGCAAAATTGTGTACAGACAAAAAAAGAAAAAGCATTATGATTATTAAGGTAGGACGTGAAAATCCATGTCTGAAATGTTGAAGCGTATTCGAAAAATGGAGGTTAAGTATGGCACAGGAAAAGTATACCGCACAAAATTCTACGATACAGGAGGTCCTGTCTGAGGCACGGGCGCTGGACTTCATGAACCAGATGGCTCCGGGAATGGCAGATTCTCCGGTGATGAGTTATTTAAACGGCGTACCGCTTGCACAGCTCATGGAGAACATGCCAGATAAAAGGGATCTGTTTCAGGCACTGCTGGATCTGGCGAATGGAAAAGAAATATCCGTTACGGTGCAGGATCCGAAAAAGGTGCTCCCACGTGTCAACGACTCAGAGGAATTTGTCTACGATATTGATGATGTAGATGGAAGGATGTATATGCTGGATCATGGATTTTCCGGCTGTCTGGTCGTACGTTTTACCAAAGAAATGGACGAAGCAGTCTACGGGAAAGTAACCTGTGGAGGAATGAAGCTGCCACAGGGAATGATTAAAAAAATGGAAGCTGCGGGCGGTATCCAGATGTTCGGGATACCGGTGCGGGATATCTGTACGGAGTATGCGAAGGAATATACGCTTCATCTGGAAGGGTTCATGGATGTGGACGGCAATACGATGGAGCCGCAGGACATTATGGTGAGGACACTGCCAATGCCGGAGCGGGATTCCTCATATGCAGAGCATGATGCAGTTGCGCTTCAGGCCGCGAGGGAGGGAATCGTGCTTCTGAAAAATGAAGGGCATGTGTTCCCATTAAGTCCCGACTGTGAATTGGAAGTCAAAGGGGCGAACCAGTTCCGTTTGGGCGCAGTGGGTGCAGGGAAGATCAATCCCCGCTACTATATGAACCTGAAACGTGCACTTAAGGAATGTTCCGGCTTTCAGGTGAGAGAACAGGCAGATACAGGGGTGATTGTCATCAGCCGTGCTTCGGGAGAAAATTATGACAATAATGCGGCAAAAGGGGAGTTTTATCTGACAGAGGCAGAGGAAGAGACGGTACGTGAGATGACATCCCGTTGCAGCAAAGTAGTGGCTGTGATTAATTCCGGCTACCCGATGGACCTTCGCTGGACAGAAAAGTATGGAGTCAAAGCAGTCGTATGGTGCGGTTTTCCGGGAATGCTGGGAGGTCAGGCACTGGTAGAAATCCTGGATGGCCGGGTGAATCCTTCGGGCAAGCTGCCGGATACATGGAGCCTGGATTATTTTGATATTCCATCCAGTGCAAACTTCTATCTCCCAAAGGATGGGGAGGCGGCGCTGTCTGCCGACAGTCCTTACTTTGTGGATACATTTTATGAAGAAGATATCTATGTGGGATACCGGTATTTTGAGACCTTCAAAAAGCCGGTGGCTTACCCCTTTGGATTCGGCCTGTCCTATACAGATTTTACAATTTCAGCACAGTATAAAGAGGGCAGAGTCAAGGCATCTGTAACAAATACAGGTGACCGGGCAGGGAAAGAGGTCGTCCAGATCTATGTTCAGATTCCAGATGGTAAGCTGGAGCAGCCGGATAAGAGGCTGGTCGGCTTTGCTAAGACAAAATGTCTGGAACCGGGGGAGACACAGGAACTGGAGATCGGGATACCAGAGAAGAACTTATCTTCCTTTGATACTGACAGGGCCTGCTGGATTCTGGAACCGGGTGAATATACATTTTACGCAGGAAACTGTGTAAACAATGTGGATAAATGTGGTACATACTGTCTGGATGTGGAAAAAGTAATCTTCCAGTCAGAAAATCTCATGAAGCTGCCTGTAGAGATGGAGGTGCTGAGCAAGAAAAATCCTGATTTCCCAAGGGGCACACAGTCCGGGCTGAAAAAGGAGTATCAGGAGCTGACACCGAAAACGGAAAGAAGACACTATACAGAAGCGGAATTATCTGTAAAGCCAGAAGGTCTTTCCGAAGCCGGTAAGACAACAGAATCTGCCGACACTGCCAGTATTGCGGCTGATTTGGCGGCTCAATTGAGTATCGAAGAACTCGCGCGTTTCAGTGTATGTGCCTCCCACGGCTGGGGCATGCACGAGACTGGTGAGGCAGGGCGGATTTACCGTCTGGAAGGAAGGGATTTGCCGCGTTATGCAGTGGCAGACGGCAATAACGGCGTCAATGTGAACCGTCCGAATATCGGAATGCCATGCAGCAACACCGTATGTGCCACATGGAACAGGGACATTCCATACGAAGTTGGAAGGGTGATCGCTGAGGAGGCGAAAGAAAATGACATCAGTATGATTCTGGCTCCGGCCATGAACATCCACAGAAATCCACTGAATGGAAGGCATCCTGAATATTTCAGCGAGGACCCGTATCTGGCTGGAACCATGGCAGGATACCAGAGCAAGGGACTGGAGGAACATGGTGTTTCCAGCAGCATGAAGCATGTCATCGCCAATAACTGTGAGGCAGCCAGAAAACGCAACCACAGTTTTATTACGGAACGTGCACTGAGGGAAATTTATCTGAAAGTGTTTGAATATGCGATTTCCGTGCATCAGCCGGATTCCATCATGACTTCTTATAATGCATGTAACGGATGCTTTGCAGCGGAAGATGAAGAACTGATCCAGGGCATTTTCCGCAGGGAGTTCGGTTTTGATGGCTTTGTGATGACAGACTGGAATTCTTATGACACTGCAGATGTAGCCGAGGCAGTGCGTGCCGGGAACTGCTGGATGACACCGGGGACGACGGACGATACGTATGTCCGCCCTATTATTGAAGGCGTCGAAAATGGCAGGATTGAAGAAGAGCGCTTAAGGAGTAATGTGAGACATATTTTAGAAGTTGTTTTAAAATAGAAAACTAGGGCGTGTTTGAAAATTCAGAAAGGGAAAGACGGATGAAAATTATTAATTGCAGAATGAATCATTTAGAAAATCCAATGGGATACCGTATGAGCCGTACGGTATTTTCATGGAAGGTAGTAGAGGCGAAAGGAAAAAGACAGGAGTCGGCCCGCATCAAGGTATCACTGGATGAGCAGTTTGAGCAGACTGTATATGATTCCGGCTGGTCGAAACAGCTGGACAGCCTGGCAAGCCGAGTGAATCTGGACTTAGAACCGCGAACCTGTTACTACTGGCAGGTTTCTGTGAAAAGCGATGCAGGGGAAGAGGCAGTAAGTAATGTAAACTGGTTTGAGACTGCGAAACTGGATGAGCCGTGGGTTGGAAAATGGATTACCTGCAATTCTGACGAGACGAGGCATCCTGTTTTTAAAAAGTATCTGAAACTGGGAGGAAAAGCGGTATCCGCAAGGCTTTATATCAGCGGCCTGGGGCTATATGAGGCATATTTGAACGGGCAGAAAATCGGCGGGGAATACCTCACCCCATACAGCAACGATTACAACACCTGGGTCCAGTATCAGACATACGACATCACAGAAGCATTAAACAGGAGCGGCCTGGAAGACAGCGGTCAGAAGAGCGGCGGAGACAGCCGTTTGGAAGTGCTTCTTGGAAATGGCTGGTGGAAGGGACGTTTCGGGTTCAATGCAAGACATGCGGAGGGATTTTACGGAAAGGACTGGAAACTGATTGCGGAAATCCATATCACCTATGAGGACGGAACTACAGAGGTAATCGGAACGGATGAAAGCTGGACCGTGACGCGAAGCAGCATCACATTTTCCAATATTTATGACGGCGAACACAGAGATGATACGCTGACAGAGACCGAGGAAGTTCAGGCAGTGCCTGACAGGGAGCCGCCAAAGGGAACTCTGACAGAGCGGATGAGTACTCCGGTCACAGTTCATGAGGAAATCACGCCGATTGAGCTGATCAGGACTCCGTCTGGTGAAATGGTCCTGGATATGGGGCAGAACTTTGCTGGAATCTTCCGTCTTCATGTCAATGTCCCGGTGGGGAAAGTGGTACATTTACAGTTCGGGGAAATTCTGCAGGACGGAAATTTTTACCGCGATAATCTGCGCACGGCAAAGGCAGAATATATTTATACTTCAGATGGAAAAGAGAAAGACCTGATTCCGCATTTTACATATTTTGGATACCGTTATGTGAAGATAGAGGGAATCCCGGACTTGAAAACAGAGGACTTTACCGGGCTTGCGCTGTACAGTGACCTGACCAGGACGGGCACGGTGGAAACGGGAAATGCATTGGTGAATCAGCTGATCGCCAATACAAGATGGGGACTGAAAAGCAATTTCATCGATGTCCCGACGGACTGTCCGCAGAGAGATGAACGGATGGGCTGGACTGGGGATACGCAGGTGTTCTGTGCCACGGCATCCTTTTTGGAAGAGAGTTATGCTTTCTATGCAAAGTATCTGTACGACTGTGCCCAGGAGCAAAAGGTACTGGGCGGCATGGTGCCGGATGTGATACCGTCCGCCGGACATGCCGGGGAAAGTTCCAGTGTGTGGGGAGATGCGGCCTGCATCATTCCCTGGACTTTGTATCAGTTCTATGGAGATATTTCCATTTTAGAAGAGCAGTATGAGAGCATGAAATCCTGGGTCGAATTTATCAGGAAAGTCGATGGGGAGGACCATGGGTGGAGAAAACATTTTCACTATGGGGACTGGCTTGCACTGGACAATCTCAAGGGCGGCACGGACGAAGTGAAGGGCGGTACAGATGACGGATTCATCGCCAGTGTTTACTATGGAAATAGTGCCCGGATCGTGGCGGATGCGGCTGGACTGCTTGGAAATCAGAAAGATGAAGAGGAATATAGACGGTTATCAGAACAGATTTTTCGTGATACAATAGAGGAATATTATAGTCCGACAGGACGGTGCTGCATTAATACGCAGACGGGATATCTGCTGACGCTGCTTTATGATCTGAGCAGGAATCCAAAAATGGTGCGCAGCATGCTCAGGCAGAATCTTGAGGATCATGACTATAAGCTGCAGACGGGATTTACCGGGACGCCGCTTCTTTGCAATGTACTTTCGGATCAGGGCATGGAGGATCTGGCTTACAGACTTCTGTTAAATGAAGAGTATCCGGGGTGGCTGCATGAAATCAAACTGGGAGCCACGACAGTCTGGGAACGCTGGAACAGTGTGAATGAGGATGGCAGTATCTCAAGTACTGGGATGAACAGTCTGAATCATTACTCTTATGGTTCGATTGTGGAGTGGATCTTCCGCCATGCGGCGGGGCTGAATCCGGTATTGGATAAACCGGGATTCAGAGAGGCTGTGATGAAGCCGATGCCGAACTGGAAGTTAAAATCTGCTAAGGCAGAGTATGACTCCCCAGCCGGGATGTATAAGAGTGCATGGGAGGCAGTCGATCCGAACCATGTGAAGCAAAAGGTCAGTGTACCGTTTGGATGCACAGCGCGTCTGACACTATACAAGGCAGTGCCACAGACATTTGAAGATCAGGAAAATCCGATGTTCGCACATGTGGAGGATGGAGTGTGCTATCTGGAAGCAGGGGAATATGAGGTGGTCTATCAGACATCAGAAAGTCTGCGAAAGGTTCTGAACAGCTATCTGCCGGTTAAGGTTCTGATGGAAGAACCAAAAGCGGCTGCAGCATTAAGACAGGTCTCACCGGGAGTTGACCAGATGCCGGGGAATATGATGAGTATGTCTCTGCGGCAGATCACAGAGATGTATGGAAATCCGCAGATGGCAGCCATGCTGGACCGGCTGGATGAAATGCTGGGAAAAATCGAGGATTGATAAAACAGAAGATGAGACTATAGAAGCCTGTTCGGGAGAAAATACCCGGACAGGCTTTCAGCAAAGTTAAAATGTAAAGTCAAGAAAGGGGATACATTATGCGTGTAGAAAATCTGGTATTAAATGAAAAGAGAAATGTAACTCTGACAGCGTATCTGCAGGAGGTGGGAGGAGAATTCCGTTATGTAACGAAGCGTCCGGTAGTTCTTGTACTTCCGGGAGGCGGCTATCAGATGTGTTCTGACCGGGAGGCAGATCCTGTGGCAATGCCATATTTAAAGGCGGGGTATCAGGTATTTATTCTGAGATATTCTGTAAAAGCAGATGCAGTATGGCCGAATCCTCTGGATGACTATGAGCAGGCGATGGAGCTGATCCGCTCAAAAGCAGAGGAGTGGAGCCTGTATCCGGATAAGATCGCAGTCATTGGATTTTCCGCAGGAGGACATCTTGCTGCTTGTGCCGCAACGATGGCGAAGAACCGTCCGGCAGCTGCAATTTTAGGATATGCTGTGGCAGGAGAGGATGTCAAGGGATGCAATGCGAGTGCTCCTAGTGCCGTAGCGGCTGTTGATGTGGATACATGCCCTTGTTTTTTGTTTGCCACAAGGACAGATAATCTGGTGCCGATTGCTAACACAATTGAATTTATGCAGGCACTGGACAAGTATGATATTTCTTTTGAAAGCCATATCTACGCATATGGTCCTCATGGATTTTCCACCTGTGACACTTCTATACAGTATAAAGATACGGAACTCTGTAAAAGGGTCCCGAACTGGGTGGAAGACAGCATTGGCTGGCTCAAAGATGTGATGGGCGAATTCGGGATGGAAGAGATGACAAAGCCTGTCTGCAAGGCACATGTGAATTCAGATCATGAAGCGGTTCTGTCTGTGGACTGCACAATTGGGCATTTGCTTGGAAATGAAGAGGCAAAGGCTGTTCTTGCCCCGCTTCTGGAGAAAGGAATGATGGGGGGAGAGCAGGATATGCAGGATTCTCCAAGTGGGGATATGCTTGCGATGGTGAGGAAGATGAAGCTCAGTGATGCATTAAGCTATGGTGGTACACCACAGGGTGTGATGCAAAATCTGGATGAACAGTTGAGAAAGATTGAAAATAAATAAGTTCTTCAAAAATCTATTCAGTACTAAATTAAAGTAGAAATATTCTGCAAATTTTCCGCAGATTACGATAATCAAGATTGTGAGGAAAATCTATGAAATATTATTGCAACCCGGTAAATGTAGATTACCGATATCAGTTTAATAAATCCATGCAGGGAGAGGGGCCTGAAATCGCAAGAGAAGCTGCCGACCCGTCCATGATCTGTTTTCAGGGAAAATATTACATCTTCGCATCCATGACATTAGGTGTGTGGGTGTCCGATGATATGGTCAGCTGGGAGAACCACCGTCTGCCGGACAATCTGCCGCTTTACGACTACGCGCCGGATGTGCGGGTGATGGGAGAGTATGTGTATTTCAGTGCTTCCAAACGCGGGGCAAACTGCAATTTCTACCGCACAAAGGATATCTTAAATGGACCCTACGAGGAAATTGAGGGTACCTTTGATTTCTGGGACCCAAATCTGTTCATCGATGATGACGGGCGTGTATACTTCTATTGGGGCTGTGCAAATGTGACTCCGATTTGGGGCGTGGAACTGGACCCGGAGACGATGCACCCGTTGGGAGAAAAGAAGGAGCTGATCTTTGGGGAAGCGATGGAAAAGGGCTACGAGCGAATCGGAGAGGATCACAGTACTCCTCCAATTACAGAGGAAGAAGTCGAAATGAAATTCCAGGGAATGCTTGCAGCGCGCGGGATGAAGGCTGAGGATATGTCACCGGAAATGATTTTCATGGCGAAAGGTTTCTTAAGTAATAATCCTTATATCGAGGGCGCCTGGATGGATAAATATGAAGGAAAATATTATCTCCAGTATGCATGCCCTGGTGCACAGTATAATGTATATGCAGACGGAGTTTACATAGGGGACAGTCCCCTCGGGCCATTTACCCTGGCGGCAAACAATCCATTTTCTTACAAACCGGGCGGATTCCTTCCGGGTGCAGGGCATGGCTCTACGATGTGGGACCAGCATCAGAACCTCTGGCATACAGCGACCATGCGGATCAGCATGAATCATACTTTTGAGCGGCGCGTAGGAATCTGGCCGGCGGGATTCGATGCGGATGGAGAACTTTTCTGCAACCAGAGATACGGTGACTGGCCTTTGAATGTGGAGGCCGGGAAGATGGACCCGTGGAGAAATCCCGACTGGTATCTGCTAAGCTATGGGAAGAAGGTCACCTGCTCTTCCTCAGAGGAAGGAAAAGGACCAGAATTTGCGGCAGATGAAAATGTCAGGACATGGTGGCGAGCAGATTCCGCCGAATCCGGTCAGTGGATCGAGATGGATCTGGGGGATGTGTATGACGTCCATGCCGTGCAGGTTAATTTCGCAGATGATAAGATTGAGGTTCCGCTTCCAGGAAAAATGCATGAGGAACTGACGCAGCCGCGTTATATTGAAGAACGGGATATGGTGACAAGATGGGTTCTGACTGGTTCTGTGGATGGAGAACATTATTTTGCGCTGGAGGATAAATCCGGGGCGCAGACAAACCTGCCGCATGACCTGGTGGTGAAAGAGGAAGGCGCCAGACTTCGGTATATCAGGCTGACAATCCTGGAGATTCCGTATGACCAGAAGCCGTGTATATCCGGGCTTCGCGTCTTCGGCATCGGAAATGGGAGTAAGCCGGCTGCACCAGAATTTACGGCAGTCCGGGACGGAGAAATCGATATGGATGTGACGGTTCATCCGGCAGAGGGCGCTATGGGATATAATATCCTGTGGGGACATGCCGAAGACAAACTGTATCACAGCTATATGATATTTGGAAAAGAAAAACAACGAATCGGGGCACTTGTTAAGGGACAGGAGTATTATGTGCGGGTAGATGCTTTTAACGAGGCCGGGATTACAGAAGGGAAGGTAAAGAAGCTCTAAAATGTGCAGGAATAAAAAAAGGAAAAACAAAGTATGGCTCCACGCAAAGCCAGTATAAGAAGCGACCTTTGTGTGGAGTAAGAGGTTCGGGCTATGTCTGTACTCTGTGAAATTACAGTACATAGCTTGACGTTAGTCGCTGAATAAAGAATGCTGGCTTTGCTGCTTGACTGAATAAATCAAGGAGGAAGCCAACATGAAATATATCAATGCAAATGAAATTCTCCCTGGCGTGCTTGTTAAGGAGCTGCAGAAATATATTCAGGCAGGATATCTTTATATTCCTGCAAAAGACGAGCAGCATAAAGCTTGGGGTGAATTGTCGGGTTATCGGAAAGAATTGAAAATGCGCAATAAAGCGATTGTCGCGGAATACCGGAGTGGAGTTTCCATGGAGAAGCTTGCGGATGAATATTCGCTTTCCGTATGTGCCATTAGAAAAATAATCTATCAGAAAAATGATCGATCAGAAATAATATAGAGGGCTGCCATAAGGCGAGCCACTGATATAGGAGTTTAATCACAGAAGACGGCATAGTTGGTTTTGACTATGTCGTTTTGTTGTTTGCTTTGTTGGAGTATGACAGATTAATTTTGCTTATGCAATTATAGAAAATTGTTTGTCCTTATCAGTTTTTGTTTTAGAAATAGACGATACAGAAATGCTTGAAAAATCGTTTGAATGCGTGGAAACTTCCGTTCTACAATGTGGAGAAGTAATATCAAGATAGACGAGATATATGCTTCATGATAAAATAAAGGAAAACTACCTCAGGTCAAATAATCAGAAAGGAGTTATTTCTTTCTGATTGATGAGGCGTACTTGGCGAATTGTTATCGTTAAAAAAGGAGCATATATTATGAAAGAAAATCTTTACATTAGTGAGATAAAAGACGCTGCAAAAAGAGCTGCTTTTACAAAAGAAATTCTTGAAAAATTGCCGGAATGGTTCGGAAATAAGCAGGCCCTCAATGAATATGTAGAAAAAGTCAAAGATCTTCCATACTGGGTGGCTTTTGATGATACTAAAATCATTGGCTTTTTGTCAGTAAAAATTCATTACAAATATACAGGTGAAATACTGGTTTGCGGTGTGCATCCAGAGTATCAGCATAGTGGTATAGGAAAAGTTCTATATAAAATGGCAGAAAAGTATTTGGTACAGCGTGGTTGTAAATATGTGGTTGTAAAAACATTGAGCGATATAGTTGATTTTGAACCATATGAATGTACTAGAAGATTTTACAAAAGCATAGGATTTGAACCATTGATTACCCTGACGGAAATGTGGGATGAAGAAAATCCATGCCTCATTATGTTCAAAAATCTTGTCTAATATTTGTATATCTTATAGGGCTGGAATTTAGCTAGTAAAATGCTGAATCAAAATATTCCTTGATATTTTTATTGGGGACCAGCTTAATGGTCCTCTTTTTCTACTGTTTGCCTCTGTATCATCTGGTGTATTGAGAATATGTTCAGGAATCACTAAAATTTAAAACATAGTATAGGACACATAACATGGAACATATAGAATGACAGGAGGACAATCAAATGGCCGATTCAAAAAAGGTATATCCGCGTACACAGGATACGCAGACTGTTTATCTGAAGAATGTAATCACACGTCCCAATATCGAGGTCGGTGATTATACAATGTATAACGATTTTGTAGATGATCCTGCTAAATTTGAGCAGAATCAGGTGTTGTATCAGTATCCAGTCAATCATGATAAACTTGTGATAGGAAAATTCTGTTCAATCGCCTGTGGGGCAAAATTCCTATTTAATAGCGCTAACCACACACTGGCTTCATTGTCGACATATCCATTCCCTCTGTTTTTTGAGGAATGGGGACTTGAAAAGGCGGATGTGGCTAAGGCATGGGACAGAAAGGGTGATATTATAATTGGAAATGATGTCTGGATTGGATATGAGGCCGTTATTTTAGCAGGCGTTACCATCGGTGATGGCGCAATCATCGGAACCCGTGCCGTTGTCACGAAGGATGTGCCATCCTATACGATAGTCGGCGGAGTCCCGGCAAAACCAATCAGGAAACGGTTTGATGAGCAGACAATCCATCGGCTGCTCGAAATGAAGTGGTGGGACTGGCCGGAAGAAAAGATAGCGGAACATATACAGGCGATTCAGACGGGAGATATAGAACAGCTGGTGGATTAAGGAGAGAGCTATTATGGAACTTTTAAGAAACAAAATCGATATCAATGGCATCCCTGCCATCATTTGGGGAACACCAGCAAAACAACTATATCTATATATTCATGGCCAGGGAGGAAACAAGGAAGAAGCAGAACGAATCGCAGAAGTTTTCTGCAAACATGGTTATCAGGTACTGAGCCTGGATCTGCCGGAACATGGGGAACGGAAAGACGAACAAAATTCTTTTGATCCGTGGCATATAGTACCAGAACTAAAATCCGTAATGAAGTTCGCCCGAAATCAATGGGAAAGGATTTCGATATTTGCAAATAGTATAGGCGCGTGGTTCAGTATGCTGAGTTTCGACAGCTCAGAATTGGAGCACTGCCTGTTTGTTTCACCTGTTCTGGATATGAAGCGGCTGATTTTAGATATGATGAAATGGGCAGATGTTTCTATGGAACGCCTGGAGCAGGAAAAATTGATCGAGACATCCTCTGGACAGACGCTGTCTTGGGAGTATTTGCAGTTTACGAATAGTCATCCGATTGAGGATTGGAACACCCCTACAAAGATTTTGTATGCAGGAAATGATGCGCTGATTTGTTATGATTCAGTCAAAGAGTTTGCTGATAGATTCCAATGCAGCCTGACTGTTATGGAAAATGGGGAGCACTGGTTTCATACAGAGGAACAGCTGGAATTTTTGCGGGGATGGGTGGAAGAAAACTACTGCAGCTTCTCGACGAGTCTGCCACTCTGAATCTCCATATAGCATTCGGAAATCTTCCCATTGTCCATGAGTTTCAGCACAGCTTCCATGCCCGGAGCCAGATCCTTTTTCAAAAAGTCCGCCCTGGATATCCAATAGACATTTCCCTCTTCTGAGCTTTTCAGTGTACCTTTATAAATATCCGCACGGTACAGGAAAACCAGGTTTCGGATGCCGAGTTCTGACCAGTGATAAACGCCGGTCAATACAGGATTGGAAATAGTGAGCCCGGTTTCCTCCTCCACCTCCCGGATGATGGAATCTGTAAAGGTTTCGCTGTCTTCTACATGTCCACCGGGGAAGGTGGTTCCGGTATACTGATCATTCACCTTGTCAAGGGCCAGAATATTTCCACTGGAATCCTGGACCATGCACATATTCATAAAGTTTACTTTTTCTATTCGATGCATCTGACTTTTTAATTCTTCCTGCTTATGGTCTTTTTCTGACATATGATTGATTTCCCTTCACAAGATTTTCTACTATGTTAGAATTTATGGTATCGCATTTATAAGAAATGTTCAAGTGGATAATTCACAAGAACCATTGTTGTGAATCGGCCCGTTTTGGCTTATAATAGTACAAAAGGGAAGCAGGTGGTGTGATGGGAGTATATTTGAATCCTTCAAATGATAAATTCCGGGAAGCGGTAAATTCAGACATATATATAGATAAGTCAGAGTTAATAAGATACACGAATTCTTCATTGGGTACGATGCAAAAGAATATCTGTGTCAGCCGTCCACGTAGATTTGGTAAGTCTGTCGCAGCGAATATGCTGTCTGCATATTATAGCAGAGGCTGTGATTCGAGCGAGTTGTTTCAAGGGTTAAAAATTGTGGAAGATGCAGGATTTGAAAGGAATTTGAACCAATATGATGTGATTGCCCTGAATATGCAGGAGTTCTTGAGCAGAACACATGTAGTCAAGAGTATGCTGGAAAGGCTGAGCAAACTTGTTATGCGGGACTTGATGCGTGCCTATCCCGATGTGGATTATTTTGATTCAGAGGATTTGATTCAGAGCATGCAGGATGTTTATGACGAGACGGGACGTCCTTTTGTTATGATTATCGATGAATGGGACTGCGTTTTAAGAGAGTATAAGCAGGATCAGGAAGCACAGAAGTATTATCTCGATTTTTTGCGGGATCTTCTGAAAGATAAAGGAAATATTCACCTTGTATATATGACAGGGATTCTTCCAATTAAAAAATATGGGACACACAGTGCGTTAAATATGTTTGACGAGTTTTCCATGATCCATGCCGGACCACTTTCCAGTTTCTTTGGATTTACAGAAGCAGAGGTCAAAGAATTATGTGAAAAATATGGAATGGAGTTCGAAGAGGAGCGAAGCTGGTATGATGGGTATCGATTGAAAGGGGCAGGATCTATCTATAATCCCCGTTCTGTAATCAGCAGTATCCAGTTTGGTGAATATGCGGATTATTGGAATCAGACGGAGACATTTGAAGCACTGAAAGTTTATATTGATATGAATTTTGAGGGGCTTCGTGATGACATACTGATGATGATGTCCGGTGAACACATTGATGTGAGTGTGGGAAGTTTTACAAATGACATGTCTACCTTTGCGTCAAAGCATGATGTCCTGACTCTATTAATACATTTGGGATATCTTGGATACGATTCTGATGCAGGACAGGCTTTTATACCAAACCATGAGATTATGAATGAATATGTGAATGTAGTACAGACCTCCAAATGGGAATGTTGAAATTGGATGATTTCAGCATTCCCTTTTCAAATAAAGTCCCCATAAGAATAAGGAGAGGAGAATTAACCACAACCTAAAAATTTTTTAGGTTTTACACAATAAATCTAAAAAAAAGTAAGGAAAATCATTGACTTTGCACAAACAGAATGTTATACTCAATATGCTTGAGAGAGCTATATGGTTTGCTGTTTTTGAGTCAAACAGCGCCATTTGGCTGTCTTTTTTTATTGCCTGAAAGGGGATGGTACGAGGTAATAAGCAGAAGCAGGAAACTCTTTCATACATATGGAAGGCAGTATGTTAAGGATGAGAAAAGGTTTTCTGACATTGAAGTGAAGTATTACAGAAGATTAAAAGTTCAAATTTTATGAAATCAGGGGGATTCATTATGAAACAGACGAATCAGGCAGCATTATTTGATTTTTATGGAAAACCAGGGGCTAATCAGGTATTTCCATTAGCATTACAGCATGTAGTAGCTGCAATTGTGGGAATTGTTACACCGGCAATCATTGTTTCAGGGGCAGCAGGGCTGAATAATGCAGATAAAGTATTTTTGATTCAGGCAGCACTGGTAGTTTCTGGACTGGCAACACTTTTACAGTTGTTTCCGATCGGAAGAAAGGATGGTTTCCGGGTCGGAGCGGCTCTTCCGGTAATCATGGGAGTCAGCTTTGCTTATGTTCCAAGCATGCAGGCAATCGCAGGAGATAAGAGCGGATTAGGTGTGCCAATGATTCTTGGAGCACAGATTGTCGGCGGTATAGTTGCGATTGTAGTCGGATTTAGTATTAAGAAGATAAGAAAATTATTTCCACCATTAATTGCCGGTACGGTTGTATTTACGATTGGATTGTCTTTGTATCCTACAGCAGTAAACTATATGGCGGGTGGAGCAGGCAAACCACTTGCTAAAGAGATAGGCAAGATGGGATTCGGGTCATGGCAGAACTGGACGATTGCTCTATTGACACTGGTTGTAGTTACAGGATTGAATCATTTTGGAAAAGGTATCTTTAAATTAGCATCTATTTTAATCGGAGTAATCGTAGGTTATGTGGCTGCATTGTGTATGGGAATGGTAGATTTCAGCGGTATTGCATCAGCCGGATATTTTCAGTTCCCGATGCCGCTTCATTATGGCGTGGTGTTCGATCCGTCTTCCTGTATTGCAATCGGACTTCTGTTTGCAATTAATTCCATACAGGCGATCGGTGATTTTTCAGCAACCACAACGGGATCTATGGATCGTATGCCGGAGGATAAGGAACTGCAGGGCGGTATCGTTGGATATGGTATTTCCAATATCGTCGGCGCCCTCTTAGGCGGTCTGCCGACAGCTACATATAGCCAGAATGTCGGAATTGTTGTAACGACAAAGGTAATCAGCCGTATTGTCCTTGGTTCAGCAGCAGTGATTCTGCTGATTGCAGGCGTGATTCCGAAGTTCTCAGCTGTCCTGACAACCATACCTCAGTGTGTATTGGGCGGTGCAACGATCAGCGTGTTCGCATCCATCGCAATGACAGGTATTAAGCTGATCATGACAGAGGAAATGAATTACAGGAATACATCCATCGTAGGTCTTTCCGTAGCATTGGGAATGGGTGTTACCCAGGCGACCAATGCACTTGCGTCATTCCCGGAATGGGCAACTACGATTTTTGGAAAATCACCGGTAGTAGTAGCGACCTGCGTAGCTATCTTGTTAAATGTTATATTACCGAAACCAAAAGAAGGCGGGAAATAGACCGGAAAATACACGGAAAAACAGCCTGAGTCTTAAATTGCCATATCATTCCGAAGGGTCGGAGGATATGGCAATTTTTCTTTTGCTATTTCATTTACATCAGGAAGTCAGTCTGCTATAATAAATAGAACACCAGTTTGGATAAACGGATTGAAACAGAGAAGTTTAACAGAGGAGAAGATAGATTATGGAACTTAATGACCTGGTCATTCATACAGAAAAGTTGCCGAAAAAAGAAGCGGAGTATGCGCCGTTTCCTGCGGCATTACATAAAGAGATCAGAGTTTGTCTGGAACACAGCGGGATCAGGCAGTTATATTCCCATCAGGCGGAGATGTTCGAGGCGGCACAGCGCAGAGAGAATGTAGTGATCACGACTTCTACGGCCAGCGGCAAGACGCTAAGCTTTCTTCTGCCTGTTCTTCAGGACATCCTGAGTGACCCGCTGACCAGGGCAGTCTTCGTCTATCCTACGAAGGCACTGGCGAGCGATCAGTTCCGGGCATTGAAGCCGTGGCTTGAGTACTTTGGGGAAGGCAGGGTATCCGCAGGAGTCTATGACGGGGATACTCCGTCTGCTGAGCGGAGCCGCATCCGCAAGAGTGCGAATATCATCCTGACCAACCCGGAGATGTTAAACGGTGCGTTTCTGCCGAATCACAGCAACTACGGCTTTGATTTTATTTTTACCAATCTGAGATATGTTGTCATTGATGAGCTTCACAGTTACCGCGGGGCATTTGGCTCCCATCTGGCGAATATTTTCAGGAGGCTTCACCGGGTGAGCAGGTATTATCAGGCTTCGCCGCAGTTTTTATGCAGTTCTGCTACGATCGCCAATCCGGTGGAGCTGGCACAGAATATCTGCGGAGGCACTTTTACCCTGGTCTCCCGTGACGGATCTCCTTCCCCCGAAAAGGAGTACCGCATCATCCAGCCGCCTGTGATCAAAGGGGCCAATGACAGGGAATATGGGCGCTATTCATCCACTTCTGTGGCATCGGAATTACTTCCGCAGCTTGTGGAAGGGAAGCATCATTTTATCGCGTTTGGCAAGTCCAGGAGGAATGTGGAAGTGATCTTAAAGGAGTCACGGGATAAGCTGGATTCTGCTGGATTTTTGTCTCAGGGGGACTCGAAGAAGATTGCCGGATACCGGGGCGGTTATACACCGATGGAACGCAAAGAGATTGAACACAGGATGATTACGGGCGAACTGCTGGGTCTGGTTTCCACGAATGCGCTGGAGCTGGGAATTGACATTGGCAGTCTTGATACCACAGTGATTGTCGGATACCCGGGGACAAGGGCCTCCTTCTGGCAGCAGACGGGAAGAGCAGGCCGGGGCCGGGAGGCATGCGTGAATTACCTGATTCTGGAGAACCAGCCTTTTGACCAGTACATTGCCATTGATCCAAAGTGGCTGTTCTCTCAGGAGAGTGAGAACGCGATCGTGGACCGGGATAACCTGCTGATCCAGCTTTCCCACATTCGGGCTGCGGCGGCAGAGATGCCCCTGACTATGGATGATATTGCTCTGTTTCCGGCGTTGGGAGAGGTGATCCCTGTCCTGTTGAAGGCAGAAGAGGTGAAGAGCCTGGGCGGTAAGTTTGCCTGGGCGGGACCTGCATTTCCGGCGGGAGATTACAGCCTGAGGAACATGGACCAGACAAGATTTAAGCTGATTCTGGAGCAGGATGGCAGGGAGATCACGGAGATGGATGAGACCCAGGCCTACCACGAATTGTATCCCGGGGCAGTTTATATGCATGAGGGGACTTCCTATGAGGTGCTGAGCCTGGATCAAAAAAGCAGGACTGCCAGATGCCTTCCGTTTGATGGGAATTACTATACGGTTCCAGCAGGGACGAAGGAGACAAGGATACTGCAGGTGTTTCAGGAGGAGCCTTATGAGCGTACCTATCTTAGGTTCGGGGATATTAATGTGAATGAGATGGTCTCCATGTATAAGAAGCTGCAGTTCCACAATCACCAGAATCTCGGCTATGTGAGCCTTTCACTTCCTTTGCAGAAGGATTACGATACCGAGAGTACCTGGCTTTTGATTCCTGAGAATGTGGTGCGTGCCTATCGCAGGCTTCTTATGCGGAACCAGTCCGGCGAACTTACGAGGAATAACCATTTTGAAGGAATCGCCAATGCCGTGAAGAATGCGGCGATGATGGTTACCATGGCGGCCCGGGATGATATTGACGTGATCGTTTCTGATAACGCATTGATACCGGATGGGCAGGACGATGAGGCAGTTTTCCTGTTTATTTATGATAAATACGTGGGCGGGCTTGGGTACTCGGAGAAGATTTATGACCTGGTGCCGAAGATCCTTGCGAATGCTATCCGCATGGTAGCAAACTGTCCCTGCGAGGATGGATGTCCGGCCTGTGTGGGGGACTATACCCTGGATAAGAAGCTGGTGCTCTGGGGACTTAAGAATCTGTTGAAAGAATCGGAGGCGCCGGAGTCTGTGAAACGGATTGAGGAGATTCAGAAACCTTCCGTTCAGAAGCAGTTTTCATTTTTCACACTGCCGGAGGACTGGGAAAAATTCTGTGAAGCCGTGGTAAGGAACGGAGAAGCCGGCGGCGAGTTTCTGAAAACAGTGCAGAAGGTGGAGATCAAAGGACATATCCTTGTCCTGACAGTGGGGAATACTTTTTTTGAAGGTTGGATTAAGGAGTCCGAGAATCTGAAAAGTATAGAGAACATCCTGCGTTATCATGCGGTATGCCCGGCCGATATGCGGCTGGAAGTGACATCCCGGGTGGATAAGGCCAGGGAGGAGAAGACTGCGGCAAGGCTTCGCAGGAGGTATGAAGATATTCTGCAGGAATAGAATCAGGCAGAGGAATTTGCAGGAGATTGTGATATGAACTATGAAGAACAGTGGGAGCGTTTAAATGAATACCAGCGGGCAGCTGTGCTGGATGAAAGCCCGGCCTGTGTGGTGAATGCAAATGTGGGCAGCGGCAAGACCACGGTGCTGATCGCCAAGATCCTCTATCTGCATGTGAAGAAACAGGTTCCCATCCGGGATATGACAGTCCTGACGTTTACAAATAAAGCGGCAGGGGAGATCAAGGAACGTCTGCTGGCAATAGAGCCGGAACTGACAGAGGAGGAACTGGACGGGTTCGGGACATTTCACAGCGTGGCGATGAATTTCCTCAGGACCAGGCTGGATATTGAGAGTATGGGATGGTCGAAGGATTTTATGATCATCGAGCCGGACGAGGAGACCGAGCTTGCACTGCGCCTGGCAAAGGAAAAGAAACTGAAGATCAAGTACAAGAACCGTTTGAAGAAGCGGCTGGAACAGGAATATGCAGCCTTTCGTCAGGGAAAAGAAAAGAGCCGGTATGAGGATGATCTGTTTCTGCTGTTTGAGGCTTTGAGCGAAGAGAAGAAGCGGCAGGATAAGATGTCCTTTTCAGACCTGATTGAAACCTGCACGGAACTGCTGAACAGGGCAGATGCGGCAGGTGAGAATGCGGCAGGTGAGAATGCCGGGAGGGCAGATGAAGAGCAGTCGGATACAGCGCCGGGATATACAAAGCCCGCGTGGATTATCGTGGATGAGGTGCAGGACAGCGACAGAGCGCAGGTTGAATTCATGACGGCGCTTAAGGGTGCGCATACCCGTCTGTTTGCAGTGGGTGACCCGAATCAGCTGATTTACAGCTGGCGGGGAAGTGTGGAGACGATGTTCTACTATCTAAAGCACCAGTTCCAGGCGAAGGAGCTGTCTCTTCCTGTGAACTACCGTTCCAGCAGGACCATCCTGGAGGCAGCGGGAAGATTCCTTCAATATGGGAATGCAGTGACCGGAAGTAAAGAAGAAGGAACTTTGATCCAGGTCCGCAATCACTACGATGCCTTTGGGGAGGCACAGTATCTGGCAGATAGAATCAGGACCCTTCATCAAAACGGTCTGGAGTATGGCGAGATTGCAGTATTTTATCGTCTGCAGAGCCAGTCGGAGATTCTGGAAAAAGTGTTCGAAAAAGAGGAAATCCCTTACACTGTCTCTTTGAAAAAGACGCTGCGTGATATTCCTGTTCTGGACTGGTTTGTAAAGGTGCTTACTTTTGCATGTAATCCAAATGACAGATATGCGGCAGAAGCGGTATTGTCCCATCCTGTTTATGGGGAAAGGATGGAGAAAAAGAAGCTGAAGAGCTTTCTTTCAGAGCCGAAAGCCGGGACGTCCCTGATCTATGACAGGATGAAGGGATTTATGGAGGCTTTTTCCTTCCATAACATTGAGTGCCTTGCTTTGGAAAATGGTGACGGTCTGAAAGAATGGGATGAGAAGTCGAGCAGTACAACAAGCAGTACAAAGCAATACAACGCAGAAATGAAGTGTGATGGAAGCAGACTCTACCAATATTTCTCCCTGGATGATTATCTTCGCCCCAATACAGCTGCCTATGCAGAAGAATATAATCTGGTTCTGGACCTCTGCAAAAGATTGGAACTCTACAGCAGGGAGAATCAGAAATGTCTTGCACAGGGGACGGCACAGTTCCTGCGGTCATCTGCGCTGTATGGCATACAGATTCTAAAGGAAGAAGAGAATCCAGCGAAGGATAAGGTAAGGTTCATGACACTTCATGCTTCAAAGGGCCTGGAATTTACATATGTCTTCATTATTGGAGTGAATGATGGACTGATTCCTCTTACCGGGAAGAGTTTTGAACAGGAGGAAGAGGAGCGCAGGCTCTTTTTCGTCGGCATGACCAGGGCGAGGGAACAACTGGAATTGTCTTACTACACGAATCCAGGTCAGCCGCGTGTGAACGGCGGACCTGGCAGATACCTGAATATGCTGCCTAAGCACCTGGTTGACTGGGAGGGAAACCAGACGCAGGAAGAAAAGCAGGCGAATCTGCAGCAGCTTCGAAAAGCGGTCCGCAGGGAACAGGAGCTTTTGGCGAATGAAGAAAAGGAAATCAGAAAGGCGAGACATCCGAAATATGGTATCGGAAACCTGGTTGATGAAAATGAAATGACAGTTACGGTAGAGTTTGAAGGCTATGGCAGGAAAGAATTCTTAAAGGCGTTCGGAGAGATCGAGATTTTGTAAGGGGAGAAACATGAATCACCACATAATTCGTCAGCGAATTACTAGATATACAACTGCCGATCATCTCCATATGATTCGTTACTGAACGTATCATAAAGAGGTTATCGGCAGTTATCTTTACTGAGAATAGGATGAATAAACTTTTCCCCGGTTTGTTAATCCGGCTTTTTGATCTGGCATAGAGCCTGGTTCAGCTGAACAGTCATTTCTGCTGTGATTGCCCCACCGGCCTGTTTGATCAGTGTTTCTATTGATATCTTTATATTTCTGCTACAGCCTCTTCCGCAAGAGGTGCTGCTGTTTTCCCAAATCGTTTTCTGAAAACGGTTGAGCCTACGAATCCTGCAAGGCTTCCGCCCAGTACAGCCAGTCCAAGTGCCATCAGTACTTTGACCGGGGGATTGAAAGCAAATGGAGCTAAAAGTCCGGGAATCGGGGAAGCAGTACCCGGTGCATTATTGATGATACCAAGTGCTGCGGCGCCCATACCTGCCAGCCCGCCACCGAAAAAGTTGGAGCAGTAGATCGGGATCGGATTGGCTGTGACGATATGTGCCTGTGTCAGAGGTTCGAGCATTACTGCAAGTACATTACTCTTATCTCCGAGTTTCAGACGTGCAAAGATCAGTCCATTTGTAAAAGAACCACCTACACATGCGATAGCGGCAATCCCCATTGCCAGTCCATTGAGTCCGAGCATGGCGGTAAGTGCCATGGAACTTAACGGGGAGGTACAGATCATCTTCATGATTCCACCGAGCAGAAATCCCATAACAAGTGGTGACTGTTCTGCAGCAGCGGAGATCGTTCCACCGATACGAATCAGGGTTGAGTTGACAACCGGATCTACAAGCAGCGCGATCATACGTGCAGCAGGTGCGATGATGAGTGCTCCGGCGATCATGTTAAGGCCTTCCGGGAGTTTCCGTTCGAGTACAGGTCCAATCAGGCCGATGATATATCCTGCAATAAAACCAGGGAGGATTCCATATCCACCTACGGCAACTCCGGCAACTACAGCAAATACCGGGTTGGCACCCATACTGATCGGTACTGTGATAGCTGCGGCGACTCCACCGAGACTTCCGGATGTGGTTCCTACTTCACGGAAGAATTCAAGATTCAACAGGTCACCTGTGATGTAGCGGTGTACGGCTTCCACCAGAAAAGTGGCGATGGCGGCGTTCGCCATACCGGACATAGCAGCCTGCCCTTTGGGCATTTTGAGGCTGAAAAGGGAAAATCCCGCAAGTGTCAGTAACAAAAGTCCAATTCCAGAAATGATTGTCAGCATGTAATCCTCCTTATGATCCATAAACGTTTTTTATTTGACTAAAATTTAACAAATGGGTTACGGAAAATTACAAAAAGTTACAGAAGTTTCCTGAAAATCTACAGATGACACAAAAACACCCGCCTTTTATTATGCAAAATACATAACAGACGGGTGTCACTTAAGATTCGGTACAGGTGAGAACAAGGGCATTCAGAAAGCTTTTGATTTTTACGTTGCCATGGCGGGTGCTTTTTCCCCGAATAAAATCCATTTCCCTGCGCACCTGTTCAAAATTATAAAGCGTGTTGGCATAGGTGGTGAAAATATCGTTGGAATAGTCTTCCAGTCCCAGGTTCGCGAGGTTCACCATGCCCATATTGGCAGTCCTGCGGATCCGCTGCTCCACGGATTTAGGGTTATCGCTGAATTTACTGCAGAGCTCTCCGAGCGTAACATCACTCAATCGTGTCTGGTGTTCCACCAGATAGTCTACGAGCTGTATGATATCCCGGCTGCCACGCTCACCGGAGATCCCCAGCTTCTGTAAAATCCCCCGCAGACGGGTGATGTGTGGCTTTGAAACAGCCGTATCCGGAGACAGAAGAGGAGACGGGGAAAACCCGGACTGGAGGGCGCCTGCCACAGTCTGCATATCGGTATTCGCTGTTCCTGCGTTCTGGTTTAAAAAGATACTCTGTACCTGCTTGAGCTTGAGGCGGTCGATCATGGACTGTTCTACTTTTTTTATGACCCTTTCTACTTCAACGCTGTTGATGGGCTTTTGGATGTAGAATTCAATGCCGCTTTCATAGGCGTTTGCGATCATATCCTTAGAGGCGACCTGTGACAGCATGATAAATGAAGTGTCCGGCCAGAGAAGGCGAGCCTTTTTGACAAATGTGATTCCATCCATCTCCGGCATAAGCAGGTCTACAATCACAATGTCCGGTCTTGTATAAGGCATATCCTCAAGGGCGTCTGCCCCGTTTGCGGCAGAACCACAGAGGGTTCCCAGGTTTCGGTCACGAATGATCATTTTTAAAATTGTCTGCACATTACGGTCGTCATCTATAATATAGAGTTTCATGGTTTATCTGGCTCCTTTCAACTGTGTCTTAGGTATCTGGATAGAAAAGACTGTTTCGCCGGGGTGGGAGGATACGGATATCTGTCCGTTCCACTGGTTTTTAATGATATCCTGAACAAGATTCAGCCCAAGTCCCCGATTGATCTCCCCGGTATCATAGTTGATTTTGGTAGAAAACCCAGGATGAAAAATCTCTTCCAAATCTTCGGAAGGGATACCCGGACCATCATCTGCTACTGTGAACAGCAAGTCAGAATCGCTGGAGCGCTGTGTGATTTTCACATGGACAGTCTCGTTTTTGGAGGCCTCCATAGCGTTGGTGAGCAGATTGCGGAAAATGGACATCAGAAAATAATGGTCTTCTGTGTAAAGATTCTCCTCCAGTGACAGCTCAAGCGCGAGGGTGCGCCCGCCCGGTGTGGAGGCAGAATTCAGGCTGTTTTCCAATACGGAGAAAATGTCTTTGAGGCGCATCCCTTCATCATTGAGATTCAAATCAAGGGCTTCAGACAGACCGCGCAGAATCAGCACATATTCCTTTTTGATCTCGTGGATATCCTTTGCCACGGACAGTGCCTGCCGGGATAATTCACTGTCAGGCTGGGTTTCCTGCATCTGCTGGTACAGATGGTAGGACGTGTTCATGGTCTCCTCGATCAGCCGTGTGTTCTTCTTCATCCACAGGACTTCTCCGTTGAGCTTCGAAATTAAAAGAAGCAGACGCTGGTAACGCTGGGCATGTTCCCGGCGTAAAAGGATGAACTTGTAATAACGCAGCACCAGATAGATCACCCAGATAGAAACGGTACGTAAAAACGCTACCAGAAGGATACTGAGCTGGCTCTTAGCAGTAAACGCAGCTGTCCCCAGACGCAGTGTCAGTTGTGCAAGGTTCGATACATAATCAAAAATAAAAAATGCTGCGATATGAAAATGTCCCCAGTCGTAATCATGCTTCCGGCAGTACAGATAGAACAGGATTCCGTAAGCAAGATAAAAGACCATCTCGGGAAACATATCTGTCACGGCACTTCCGATCGTTCCCTGCCGGAACCAGTACACAGCGATACGGGACAGATAGACTCCGGGGGCTGCCAGTAAAGTAACCAAAATGACGGGATATCTCCCGTTGAGCAGCAGAAAAATGGAAAACATGATAATCCCGGTGGAAATCTTAAAGTTGCTGATAAAAAGATTCATATTGATCTGTGCTGCCAGTACGATTATGACTCCGTACAGCACGACCTGGGAACAGCGCTTTTTCTGCATTGTAATGTCTCCTTTCTGCGATGGTCAGCAGGGCTGCCAAAGGTACGCAGGATCGAAATTATGTTATCATTTTAACATGAAAGGGGGGCAGGGACAAGTATGATTCATTTGAGAAATCTATATTTATATAGGAAATACCGATTGGAATAGAATGAAAATTAATGATAAAAAGCTCCGAATGAAAAGACTCTTCATATTTAGAGTGGTATAATACCGTGTAATCTGATAAAATAAGCGAAAGGATTTCGCATAGAAGTAATTAACTTCATCAAGTGGGGAGCGGAAGCTGATTTTGAATATCCGATTTGGATCGAATAGGAAGATAAGGAATAAAAATATGTCAGAATTACATCAAAAAGTACGAAAAAATTATAAACAAATATTAGAAAACCCGGAGCAGTCTATCATATCTGCCACACATTCGTCAGATATCATGTCTGCCAGCGTGGGATACTCTCCGGAGGATCTGGCACTCGTGCCGGAGGAGGCAAATCTTGGTCTTGGCTGTGGAAACCCGATACCTGCGGCTGCCCTTCAGGAACGGGAGATTGTAGTGGATCTCGGAGCCGGACCGGGGCTGGACTGCTTTCTGGCTGGTGTGAAGGTCGGACGCCGAGGACGTGCAATCGGGGTCGACATGACACCGGAGATGGTGGAAACCGCCAGGAGAACAGCGAAGAAGCATAAAATAAGAAATGTAGAATTCCGTCTGGGTGAGATTGAATACCTGCCGGTAGCCAACGATTATGCAGATGTCTGCATATCCAACTGTGTGATTAATTTGTCGCTTAATAAAGGGCAGGTATATCGTGAGATTTATCGTGTTTTGAAGCCGGGCGGAAGGATATCCATCTGTGATATCGTGATTATGCAGGAAATTCCACAGGAGATGAAAGCAGATGAAGCCATGCACTCCTGCTGAGTGAGTGGCGCTTCTTCGGTTGAAGAATTGGAAAACATTGTGAAAAATGTGGGATTCACAGATGTACAGATTGTAACAAAGCCTGTCTCGAGGGAATACGAAGAGAGATGGGGACGTACACTCTCAGTAGGGGAGTATATTATGTCATCATCCCTGACTGCGAGAAAGCCGGAAAAGATTTGTGAATTTGATTGAAAATCACTGAATTATCTGATAAATTTAAACTATACATATTCGTTGTAATCTCATCATGATTTGGGCAATGGATGTATATAATATTTGGGGGAATGCTCCTAAACAGATTGGGAGGAGGCACAGTTTATGGAACTGGAAGTTGCAATCATGAAGTCAAAAGAGGAGTTAACAACACTGAAACCATTCTATGTGGACAATGCGCTATGGGGGACGGAAAAATTTCCGAAGACATATGGTTATCTCGGGTTCGTACCTGGGGATGGATTCTATCTGAAAATGATATGTGAAGAATCTGATCCGCTTAGGACGTACACCAATGCCAATGACCCTGTCTACAAAGACAGTGCAATGGAGGCTTTCCTTATGTTCGAGCCGCCATCCGGCAGAGGCGCGAAAGAGAATTATCTGTCTCTTGAGGCCAATGCCAATGGTGCACTGCTGGCGGCATACGGGGAGATGAGGACATACCGTACATATCTGCTCGGTGAAGAGCATGAGGCGTTTGAATGTAAAGCACAGATAGAGGAAAATCAGTGGAGTATAGATCTGCGGATTCCGATCTGGATTCTGGAGAAGATCTATGGACCGCTGGAACTGGGAGAGGGAAGCTACTTTACCTGCAATTTCTATAAGATATCCGAGACAGCAGAGATCGAACATTACGCTTCCTATTCGCCGATTCTGACAAGTATACCAAGTTTCCACCTGCCGGAGTTTTTCGCAGAGGCGGAGATCGTGAATTTATAATGATGGGATATTAATGAAGAAAAGTGATACTTTTAGAAAACTGAGTGGAATGTCAGAAGTGACACCTGTGTTGTCTAAAGTGAAAGCGTTGTGCTAAGCGGAAATAGTGGAAACGCACAAAATCAAACAGAATTGACTGGATTTTGTGCGTTTTCACTAACTGCGTTAAATGTAACTAACTGTCTAAGGTGCTCTATTCATCATAGAGATGTAATTTTTTATAGATTTTATCTTTGTCGTAATCTAGTGCTGAAAGTTCTGCTGCATCATAAATTGGCTGAATTGTCTGAATGTCTTCTTCGAGTTCATCCGCAATAATTTGAGCAGATTTTCCTTTTCTCATCTTTTTTATATTGCTTTATAAATCCTTTATCCTGCCCCGTCAGGCAGTTCCTAATTTCCAAAATCTCTGCTATAATGAATTATTATAATTGCTTACACAATGTATCTGATAATTCAGATGACATAATTTTACGGGAGGGGGTTCAGTAGTATGGAACTGCTCATATTATATTTAGTAGATGATGAACCGATTATTTTAAAAGGGCTTTTGGAGACGTATGACTGGGAGCGGATGGGCTTCGAGGTGGTCGGCTGGGCGCGTGACGGGGAAGATGCGCTGAGAGACATTCCAGTAAAGGACCCGGATGTGGTGCTGACGGATGTGCGGATGAAGAAAATGGACGGACTTGCGCTGATCGAGAAGGTGAAAGAGCTGGATATGAAGACGAATTTCGTCGTGATCAGTGCGTACCGGGATTTTGAATATGCGCAGAAGGCATGTCAGAATGGTGCGCTTTCTTATCTGGTCAAGCCGATCGATGATGAGGAACTGGAACGTACGATGTCCGAGATCTATGAGATGTGTACGGAGAAAAAGTTTAAAGAGAAGAATTATTCGCTCTGGGAGAAGGTGCTTCTGGAGGATAAGGATAATTTCCTGAACCAGATGGTCGGCAAGTATCTGGATGATGCCATGGAAGTGCAGGAGCTTGCGGAGTTTTTCGTGAGCCTTTCCAGGGAAGAGGAGATGGGCCACATGTTTGCCGTGATCACGGCGGGAATAGATATTGCACAGCGTGTTGTGAACCAGAAGGAATTTGACATGAAGCAATATGTTCTGGATACGAGCCTTTATAAGAAATTAAAGGAAAAGTATCAGGTCTGGACGAAGAAGACACAGGAGGATGCAGCCAGTTATATTGTGGATCTGGGAGTAAGTGGCAGAGTGGAGCCGCTGAAAATCATCCTGACTGATCTTCGCACGGAACTGAAAGGGGATATGATCTCCACGCTTTCTAACAGTGAGAAAGGGCTTGAGGGGCTTAAAGATGCCTATGTGCAGTCCCTGCATCTGTTTGAAGTAGCGGCAGAGGCAGGAGCCGGGCTTCTTTCTATGGAAGGAAAGGCACCTTTAAAGACGAAGAATCAGTATTCCCTGGACGTGGAGACACAGATTTTAGGGTCTCTGCGTAAGAATGATGCCGGGCAGATGAAAAAGGCTTATGAGAAGTTTGTCTATATTCTGCCTGAGGAGGAAGACTCTGTCCGGGTGTATCTGCGCAGGCTTGCCGTCCGGGTGGAGTTTTCAATAGAAGATTCTTATGGACTGACAGCGGAAATGAAGCAGAGTTTCCGTAATTTCTATGATGCGGTGGATACGGTGATGCCGCCAAAAGGCGTGAATATTTTATATCAGTTGTTTCTACATATCATAGAATTGCGCGGCAGTATGGAAGAAAGCACGAGTGAGCAGTATTTCCAGGATTATATCCCAGTGGCGCTGGAGTTTATCCGGGAAAACATCCAGGATGAGAATCTGTCCATCGGCAGCGTGTCGGAGCATGTTTACCTGAACCCGGTCTATTTCGGAAGGATTTTCAAGAATGTGATGAAGATGTCCTTCAAACGTTATGTACAGAATCTGCGGATGGAAAAGGCCAAGGAGATGCTTTTGGAGGATCAGGAGAGTATTGCGAATATCTGTGTGCAGGTGGGAATTCCGAACCCTTCATATTTTTCACAGGTGTTCAAGCAGTATACGGGAATTCTTCCCAGTGAGTATAAAAGGAGCCTGGAAACATGAGAAAAGGCAGATACAGGAAATATTTCTTTGGAATCAAAAAGAAAGCCGTTTTTTCAATGTCCGTTATATTCGGAATCATCTTTTTCCTGACCTATCTGGGGATCGACAAGGTGGTGAAGGAAAATACAAAAGAGTTCCTGACGGAGCAGTATTCCTATCTGAACGATAAGGTCCTGGGGGCATTCGGAAGTCTTTATGAGGACCTGAATTCACTGACGGCGGATTTTATTACGAATGATTATGTGCAGAAAACGCTGACGAACCAGCCAATTACTCCGGCGGACAGGGACATGCTTGAGAAGACGTTGTCCTACTATAATAAGAGTTTTCTGGATTCTTATCTTGTGATTGATAATAAAGGGAATCTCTATTCGCAGAAGGACGTTCAGCTGGATATGGAAAAGTTTAAAAGGAGTACGATTTATAAGAGTCTGGGCGATGACTATTCGAAGACGAAGATTCTCTGGACAAGGGATGTGATTTTCGGGACAAACGAGATGAGCTTCTTTGCAGTGCGCTATATTCATGAGATGAATTCGGTGCATGATGCTGGTGTTTTGATTCTGAAACTTAACGATCATGTGATGAATGCAGTGAGGGAGAGCGCTGAAAATGAAGAGCTGGCTTATTTTATTGTGAATCCGAACCAGGAAGTCTGCTTTAAGAAGCTGCCTGACAGTATGGGGGAAAACTGGCAGCAGGAGCTGGAAGAGGTCTTTGCCGAAGAGTATGAGGAAAATGATGGCGGGCAGTCAGAGAACGGCCGGACAGATGCATATCGGGATGATCTGTATCAGCCGGGTACGCAGCAGGCGGATGCGGGGCAGCAGACAGAAGATAAGATCCTGATCTCCAATAACCTGAAAAATGGAATCTTGAGCGGAAAGACGGATGAGAAGACGCAGTTTACAGTGATTACCTACGCACCTGGGAGCATCACCAACCATATTATCCGGGAAATTCAGCTTGTCATGGGGCTGATCTTTGGATTCATGTTCGTGCTGACAGTCCTGGGAGTGGCGGCGTTTACCGACAGGCTGACTAAGCCAATCCAGTACTTAAGCTCCACAATGCGTGCATTCGATGACAGCAGACTGGACCAGAATATTTCTATTGACACGAACACGGAGCTGGATTTTATCGGTCAGGCTTATAATAAGATGATCGCAAAGGTAAAAAGCCTGATGAATGATGTGATGCATAAGGAAAAGGAACTCAAGGACAGTGAGATGCAGACCATGCTTTATCAGATCCGCCCTCATTTTCTGTACAATACGCTGGACACGATCTATATGCTTGCCAGAATCCAGAAGGAAGAGACGATCATGAAGATGACACAGTCTCTGTCCAAGTTCCTTCGGATCAATTTAAGCAATGGCAGGGAGAGCATTGAAGTCAGCCAGGAGCTGGAACATGTGAGCGCTTATCTGGAGATCCAGAAGATCAGGAATGCGGATTTATTTCAGTATGAGATCGAGGCGGAGCCGGGGACAGAGAATTATCTGGTAACAAAGATGATCCTCCAGCCTATTGTGGAAAACAGTATCAAGCATGGATTCCGTGATATTTATTCGGATGGGATGATCTGGATCAGAGCGTATCAGGAAGAGGAATATCTCTGTTTTTCCGTTAAAAATAATGGAACGCCGATCAGTCGGGATGCACTGGTAAAATTAAATCAGATGGAACAGGTGTCCATGGATGAGGTGGATAAGCTGATTCAGAAACGCAAAGGCGGCTTTGGAATCTGCAATGTGGTGAAAAGACTGCGGCTGCGCTATAACGGGCAGATCCACTTCTACTATGAGGCGGAGGCCGATGGGACACGCTGTGTAATCAAGATTAAACTGGAGGAACTGGAACATTGAGGATCAGAAAGAGCATCATTATTTTATCCGGTATGGTTTTCATGCTGACATATTTGTTATCAGGCTGTAGTAAGCCCTTAGAAAAGCAGGAAACAGAAAAGAAAGAAGTCACCTCAATTCCCGTGACATTTCTGATTAACCCTGCTACAAATTTGAGTGAGAACCAGGAGCTCGTGTCTGGATTTAACAAGCAGTATCAAGGAACATACGAGGTGGACGTTGAGTGGCTGACAGAAAGCACGAGCGGCTACCGGGAAAATTTAAAGAAATGGAATGTCCTGGATGAAATGCCGGTTCTTATCACAGATGCCGGATTCGATTATGATTTTTACAGGCTTTTGATTGAAAATAAAAGACTTGTGAACCTGAGACCCTACATGGATGCCATCCCTGAGTGGAAGGCAGCGATCAAACCGGAGATACTCAAGGAATGTACGGAAGACTCCGGGGATATCTACCTGGCGCCGCTGGGGAACGAGATCAAGTCTTACGCCGGAATTATTTATAATAAGGAGCTTCTAAGGCAGGCAGGGTATGAGACATTCCCTCAGACCTGGGAGGAGTTCTGGAAGTGTCTTGACACTCTGAAAGGGCAGGGGATAACGCCCTTATCCCTGCATGGTTCCGGCAGTTACTGGGTGTCCATGCTTTTTGCGACCAGTTATATTTACGGTACGGCTGACGGCAGGGAGTTTTTAAATCAGGACTTTCCAGAAAGTTATCAGAATCCGGTGATGGAGGATCTGATGACAATGCTGGACCGAATGTACGATTATACCTTCGAGGATGCAGTGGAAATCGATTATGATGAAGCAGAAGAACGTTTTACTGACGGAAAAGCTGCAATTTTTGCGAATGGATACTGGATGATTGAAGAATTACCGGATAAAGTGAAGGAAAACTTGCAGTTTGTTCCATTCCCAGGGAATATTTTAATGAGTTCTCCGCGGATGAGTGCCTGGGCGATGACCGTGGGATATGATGCTAAGGTGACGGATGGTGCTGCAAAACTTCTGGCTTTCCGTGTACAGCAGGATCTGGAAAATACACAAAGGCTGATGAATCAGGAGGATTTAAGCCCACTGGAGGATTCCTACATCGATGCGGTTAAGAAGAATGTGACCGTTATGCCAAATTATCAGATGAAATGGGAGCAGGAGATACAGAACGATTTTCTAACGGAAAATCTGCCGGGATATCTCGACGGGGAGATGAGTTCAGACGAACTGCTTAAGAGGATGGATGAAAGACTGGAGGAGATTCGAAAGAAAAAATAAGTTACATTTTATACCCCATAAGTTTACCGTACATCGCAGGAGTGATCATCCTGCGATGTATTCATTTACAGGCGAAAAATCACAATTTCAAATCAGTTTCATATCTTATCATAAAAATTTCTAAACATCTCTCGTGTTTAAAAATTGATATTCAAGGTTTATTTATTTGTATATCTTCATTTTCTCCCGATGCTATAATTCAGGACAGTTAAACAAGTAACAACTAAGGAAAGGAAAAGGAGAAGAAAATGAAGAAAAAAGTTTTATCAATCTTTTTAGTAGGTGTAATGGCAGTATCCATGCTGGCAGGATGTGGTTCTGACAAGAAGGAGACCAAATCAGCAGATGGGGCAGCGAAGAGTGCAGGCTATGCAAAGGACGCAAAGCTGAAAGTGTGGGGCTCTCAGGAAGACCAGGACATGCTTAAGGGAATCATCGAGGAATTTAAGAAGGAAAACCCGGAAGCAGAAGGCTGGAACATTGAGACAGCAGTTGTCAGCGCGGCAGATGCCAAGAACGAAGTACTCAAGGACCCAACCGTTGCAGCAGACATCTTTGAATTTGCTTCTGACCAGATTGCAGAGCTGCAGTCAGCAGGTGCGCTTTACAGAATTACAAAAAATAAAGAAGAAATCATCGCAAACAACGTAGAAAATTCTATCGACGCAGCAACAATCGATGGTGAGATGTACGGATATCCGAATACATCCAACTCCTTCTTCATGTATTACGACAAGAGCAAGTACACAGAGGATGAAGTAAAGAGTCTGGACACTATGCTTGCAAAGGATTTAGGGGCAGGTGTGACAAACTTTTCTATGGACCTTGACAACGGATGGTATACATCCTCATTCTTCTTCGGAGCTGGATGCACCTTATTCGGCGAGGACGGAACAGATCCGAAGCAGTGTGATTTCAACAACGAAAAGGGTGTACTTGTAGGAGATTATCTGTTAGACCTGTGTGCAAATCCAAAGGTAAAGAATCAGGACGACGCACTGTTACTTGCAAGCTTCAAGGAAGGCAAATTAGGTGCCAGCCTGACAGGAACATGGAATGCAGCAGCTTTAAAGGAATCCTTAGGTGACAACTTCGGTGTTGCAACCGTACCGACCATTACTCTGGAGGATGGAACAGAAGTATCCCCGAGCACAATCGTTAACTTTAACTTATATGGTGTAAACGCACAGACAAAATATCCGGCAGAGGCAATGCTCCTTGCAGAGTACCTGTCAAATGAGAAGAGCCAGAAGACACGTTTTGAAGTCAGAAACTCTGCTCCGACAAACAAGACGCTGGCAGCTGATACAGAGCTTTTAAGCACAAGCCCGGCTGTTGAAGTTCTTTCCAAACAGGTCGAGACTTCAACAGTACAGCCATCCATCCCGCAGATCGCAAACTTCTGGAGTCCGATGGAGGCATTTGGACAGGACTGCATCGCAAAATCTGTGACAAAAGACAATATGCAGGCGACAATGGACACTATGGTAGAGGGAATTCTTTCTAAGCTGGGTGAATAATATGAGTAAAAGCAAACCAAAAAAAATGGTGAAAAAGTCCGAAGGGAATCTCCTTAAGAGAGTCATCAAAGAGGGCGATATCTGGACAAAAGTCTCAATGCTCATCATGGGAACCGCTAACTTACGCAGGAAGCAGATCGTAAAAGGTCTGCTCTTCCTGCTGAGCGAGGCAGCATTTATCTTCTACATGGTGGTAAATGGCGTGAATGCATTGGGCCACATGACCACGCTGGGAACACAGACCCAGGGATGGGTGTACGATGAAACTTTAGGAATCGATGTCCTGGCAGAGGGCGATAATTCCATGCTCCTTCTATTATATGGAGTGGTCTGCCTCTTCATCATCGTATTTTTTGTACTGGTCTGGCGGGCGAATTTAAAGTCAGCCCTGGAAGTGCAGAAGCTGGAGAAGGAAGGAAAGAAGATTCCGGGATTTAAGGATGATGTAAAAGTTTACCTGGATGCAAAATTCAACCGTACCATGCTGACACTTCCGATGATCGGAGTCATGGCATTCACGGTACTTCCGCTGGTATACATGATCCTGGTCGCATTTACCAATTATGACAACGCACATCAGCCGCCGGGAAATCTGTTTACATGGATCGGACTGGACAACTTCGTAACGATTTTAGGTTCCGGCAGTACGATTTCCAAGACCTTCTGGCCAATCCTTGGATGGACAATCACATGGGCCATATTTGCAACCGTATTGAACTACATAGGCGGAATCCTGCTGGCACTTCTGATCAACCGCAAAGGGGTAAAATTCAAAGGCTTCTGGAGGACGATCTTTGTATTATCCATCGCGATTCCATCCTTTGTATCCCTTCTGATCATGAAGACCATGCTGCAGCCGGACGGTGCAGTCAATGTCATGCTGAAAAGCTGGGGCGTGATCCAGGAGAGCATTCCGTTCTTGACCAACGCGACACTGGCAAAAGTGACGATCATCGTTGTCAACCTGTGGATCGGTATTCCATACACCATGCTGATCACTTCCGGTATTCTGATGAATATTCCAGCGGACTTATATGAGGCAGCCCGTGTGGACGGAGCAAATGCAAGAGTCATGTTCCGCAAGATCACGATGCCATACGTATTATTCGTAACGACACCGTACCTGATCACACAGTTTATCGGAAATATCAATAACTTTAACGTGATTTACCTGTTGTCAGGAGGCGGACCGTCCACACTGGATTACTATCAGGCAGGAAAGACGGATCTGCTCGTTACATGGCTGTACAAGCTGACTGTATCAAGCAAGGACTACTGCTATGCATCTGCAATCGGTATTATTGTATTTGTCATTTCCGCAGTCTTCTCCCTGATCACATACAGGAGAACATCTGCATATAACAATGAGGAGGCGTTCCAATAATGAAAAAACCAAGATCTATGTCAAGAAATAAAAAAATCAGGGATGTCGCTTCCTATGTTGTACTGACAATTTTGTCCATTATCTGGCTGATCCCTATTTTCTGGGTAGTCATGACATCATTCAGGGAAGAGGGCGGTTCCTATACCTCTTACTTCTTCCCGAAGGGGCTGACGATAGCCAATTACGTCAACCTGCTGACGGATAACAGCCAGTTCTTTTTCTTAAAATGGTTCGGAAATACATTGTTCGTAGCTGTTTTCAGCTGCCTGATCTCGACCTTTTTTGTACTGTCTGTATCCTATGTCATGTCAAGGATGCGTTTTAAAATGAGAAAGCCGCTGATGAATGTGGCTTTGATCCTGGGTATGTTCCCTGGATTTATGTCCATGATCGCAGTATACTACATTTTAAAAGGTCTGGGCATCACACAGTCCTTACTGGCCCTGATCATGGTCTACTCAGGAGGGGCTGGGCTTGGATTCTTCATTGCAAAAGGATTCTTTGATACCCTTCCGAAATCACTGGACGAGGCGGCATATCTGGACGGCGCTACGAAATTCCAGATTTTCAGGAAGATCACACTGCCGCTTTCCAAGCCGATCATCGTATACACGGTCCTGACTTCTTTCCTTGGACCGTGGATGGACTTTATTTTTGCCAGCGTCATCATGGGCGATAATTACAACAACTATACGGTCGCACTGGGACTGTTCAAGATGCTGGAGCGGGAATTTATCAATGACTACTATACACAATTTGCCGCAGGCTGCGTGCTGATCTCCATACCGATAGCGGCACTGTTCATCAGTATGCAGAAGTATTACGTAGAAGGCGTATCCGGCGGGGCAGTAAAAGGTTAGCCGAAAAATGGATACATGTAAAAACGTGTATCCATTTTTTCTACCCTGGCATCTATAAAATAAAAGCAACATGAGGATATACAGCATGAAAAGAACAAGTAAACAATGGAAGGAATATTATTCCACTCCTGAATTTCAGGAGAATTATATGTATGATGGAAATGACCTTGGAGTGACATGCACAGGAGAAGGGACTCATTTTCTGCTGTGGAGCCCGTCCGCAGAAAAGGTAACACTGAATCTGTATGAGGATGGAAGCCGTGGGGAAGCGTTTGCGGCTTATTCAATGGAGCAGAAGGAAAAAGGTGTCTGGGCATATCATGCTAAGGAAAACCTGCATGGAACTTATTATGATTTTACTCTTCTGATTGAGGGGGAAGAGGTTGTTTCAGCAGATCCATATGCCAGAGCCTGTGGTGTCAACGGCAGACGGAGCATGGCAGTGGATTTAAAAAAGACGGACCCCGATGGGTGGGAACAGGACCGGGCGCCAGAGTATGACCGGGAGCGGATCATCTATGAACTGCATGTGAAAGAATTTTCCTGGGACCCGGCAGGCGGCTTCCCGGAAAAAGACCGCGGAAAGTACCGGGCGTTCTTACATACCGATACGACTTTGAACGGGGATGGAAAGCACTCGACAGGAATTCCTTATCTCAAGGAACTGGGAATCACCCATGTACAGTTGATGCCGGTCTATGATTATGGCTCTGTGGATGAGGCAGGAAAAGACGATGCGTTCAACTGGGGATATGATCCGGTGAATTATAATGTGCCGGAGGGCTCTTATTCTTCCGACCCGGAACACGGAGAAGTGCGGATACGGGAGCTGAAAGAACTGATCCAGTCCCTTCATAAAGAGGGATTCCGTGTGATCATGGATGTGGTGTACAATCACACCTATTCTCTGGACTCCTGGTTCCAGCGGACAGCACCCTGGTATTTCTACCGCGCCAACCGAAGGGGAACCCCTTCCAACGGTTCCGCCTGTGGCAATGATGTGGCGAGTGAGCGCGCAATGTGCAGCAAATATATTCTGGAATCGGTTCTTTACTGGACTGAGGAATATCATATAGACGGATTCCGGTTCGACCTGATGGGGCTTCTGGATGTGGAACTGATGAACCGCATCCGCTTTGAACTGGATGCCAGATATGGCAGAGGGGAAAAGATGATCTACGGCGAACCATGGGCCGCCACTAACACAGCAATGGAAGCAGGGGCATCTCAGGCACTGAAGAAGAATATGCATCAGATGGATGAAAATATCGGAATGTTTTCCGATGACACCAGAGATGCCATCAAAGGTTCTGTATTCGAGCTGGATGAACCTGGATTCGTGAATGGCGGTGAGGGATTTGAGGATGCAGTTCTAAGCTGCGTGCAGGCATGGTGCCACAAGAGGACACCGAAGATCAAAGCTCCGTCCCAGATCATCACCTATGTCTCTTCCCATGATAACCAGACACTCCGGGATAAACTGGCTGAGACGATTTCCGATGAGGCGCTGCTTGAAAAAGCATACCGCCTGGCAGCAGGTATCTATATGACCTGCCAGGGCAACCTGTTCTTCCTCTCCGGGGAAGAGTTCGCAAGGACCAAGGACGGCATTGCAGACAGTTATAATTCTCCGATTGCAATTAACCGTCTGGACTGGACAAAGGCCTGGAAGGAGAAAGAACTGGTAGAGTACTATCAGGGGTTGATTTCTTTAAGAAAGCAGCTTCCGGGTCTGTGCGACAAATCAAAGGAAGCATGGAAACGGGTGCGCAGACAGTGGAAAAAGGAAGGGATTGTTGGGTTTGACCTGGATAATTCTTCCCCGTCCTTCGATTCCCCGTGGAAAACTCTGCGGATTGTCTATAACAGCAGTAAAAAAGCAGAAGAAATTGCTCTGGGCAGAGGAGAATGGGAGATTCTGGCTGACGGAAAAAGCAGTATGCTATGGAAAGCTCAGGTCAAGGTAACTGAAAATGTGAAGGTGGAACCGGTCAGTATCCTGATTCTTGGAAACCGGTCGGATCAATCAAATAAGAAAGTGGAAACAGAACGATGAAATGGATTTATGGAAAACATGACTGGAATACATTAGAGCGCGGTGAAGAGAACTGTTATCTCATGACCAACGGTCTGGGCGGCTTTTCCTCCATGACTATGACAGGCGCGGCTGCCCGCAACGACCATGCTCTTTTAATGGCGTGCGTGCAGGCTCCGAACCACCGTTATAACCTGGTACACAGGCTAAAGGAGCAGGTCGTATTTGAGGATAGAAGACATGTGATTTCCACTCAGGAATTTGCAGACGGACACCGGGAAGAGGGATACCGCTGTCTGTCCTCCTTCACCTATGAAGATACTCCAGTCTGGAAATATCAGATAGAAGGCGTCAGCATCCAAAAGGAAGCCGGATTAAAGCCTGGGGCAAATACAGCAGCGCTCAGGTATGAGATAGAAAATCGAGGGAAAGAACATTGCATGCTATGTGTTACTCCTTTTTACCAGTTTGTCCCTAAAGGCAGTGATATGGATGCGGGGCAGGTGATCGAGAAAGAGGGAGAAGAGCTGAATCACAAAGCGAGACTGAAAAGCGGCAGTCTGACCTTATTTGTCAGGACAAATGGAGAGATTGAAGACATTTCTGAAATAAAGGAAACATATTATTATCGGTATGATGCCTGCGATGGAAGGCGGGAGAACGGAACCGCGAAGGCAGTCCATGAGATTACTCTTTTCGTGGGACCGGGAGAACAGAAGACACTGGAAATCATGTTCGAGATGGAATCGTCCAAAGAGACGGCATCCGAGGTGATCGATGCTGTGAAGACCTTCCGAAGAGAATGGGAAAAACATTCCGGGTTTACCTCTGAAATGGGGAAAACGCTTGCAAAAAGTGCCTCCCAGTTTATTTCTAAACGGGAATCCACAGGGGGACTTACGATCCTCGCAGGATATCCATTCTTTGAAGACTGGGGAAGGGACACGATGATCGCACTTCCGGGACTTACTATCTCCACCGGGCAGTTTGAGACGGCAAAACAGATTTTAAGGACATTTGCAGTCAATGAAAGAAACGGCTTAATGCCGAATCTTTTCCCGGAAGGGGGCAATGAACCGCTGTACAACACGGTGGATGCGGCACTTCTCTTTATCAATTGCGTATACCTGTATTATGAAGCCACAAAAGATCTGGAATTTGTAAAGGAAGTGTTCCCGGTCATGGAGCGGATCATAAACGGGTATCAAAACGGGACCGAATTTGGCATCCGTATGGACGAAGACGGCCTGATCCGGGCAGGAGAAGGCCTGGCCCAGGTGACCTGGATGGATGTGCGTATCGGCGACATACTGCCCACGCCCCGGCACGGGAAGCCTGTGGAAATCAATGCCTACTGGTATAATGCACTGCGGATCATGGAGCAGTTCACCCGGCTGATAACGGGGGATGAGAAGAAGGTTACAGGATATTCGGCACTTGCAGAGAAGGTGAAGGACTCTTTCAGAGAAAAATTCTGGTCCGATAAAAACCAGTGCCTCAGGGATGTTCTCTCAGGAACCTCTGCAGATGAACAGATCAGATGCAACCAGATCTGGGCAGTTTCCATGCCTTTTACGATGTTAAACCGGGAAAAAGAGAAACAAATAGTAGAAACTGTGTTTAAAAAGTTGTATACTCCATATGGGCTTCGTACACTGGATGAGGACGACAAAGAGTTCCATCCGTTTTATGAAGGACCTATGGAAGATAGGGATATGGCATACCATCAGGGGACTGTATGGACATTCCCGCTGGGCGGATATTATCTGGCCTATCTGAAAGTTCATAATGACAGCGAAGAGGCAAAACAGACAGTAAGAGAAGAACTTGAGGTCATGGAAAGTGCATTAAGGGAAGGCTGCATCGGACAGCTTCCGGAGATTTACGACGGACAGAATCCCACAGCGTCAAAGGGCTGTTTTGCACAGGCATGGAGTGTAGGCGAAATCCTCCGCGTATACGAAAAAATAGAAAAATAGGATTCAGACGGCCGGATTGCACAGCCGCTTAAAAAAAGCGGTGAAGCAGTGCGGCACATGAAAGGAGATTTTTATGGAACAGGCATTGGAAATGATGTTGCAGCAGAAGTTTGGAAAGAGCATTCAGGATGCATCAAAGGAAGAGATTTACACAGCCCTGCTTTATGTGACAAAGGAAAAAATGCAGGGAATGAAGAGAAACGAAGGAAACAGGAAGTTATACTACATATCAGCAGAATTCCTGATCGGTAAGTTGTTATCCAACAACCTGATCAATCTGGGACTGTTTGAGGAGACAAGAGAGGTCCTTGAAAAACATGGACACAGCCTGACAGAGATCGAGGAGATAGAACTGGAACCATCCTTAGGTAACGGCGGACTGGGACGTCTGGCAGCATGCTTCCTGGATTCCATCGCAACCCTGGGACTGGAAGGGGACGGAGTTGGACTGAACTACCACGACGGATTATTTTTACAGAAATTCCACGATAACAAGCAGCAGGAAGAGAAGAACCCATGGATCACAGCAGATTCCTGGCTTAATAAGACAGACGTAAGCTTTGAAGTTCCGTTTAAGGATTTCACACTGACTTCTACCATGTATGATATCGACGTGCCGGGATATAACAGCGGGTGCAACAAGCTTCATCTGTTCGACATAGATACGATAGATGAGTCCATCATCCATGACGGAATCCAGTTTGACAAAGAGGATATCAGAAAGAACCTGACCCTGTTCTTATACCCGGATGACAGCGATGAGAAGGGACAGCTCCTTCGGATTTACCAGCAGTACTTTATGGTAAGCAATGCGGCTCAGCTGATCTTAAAAGAGGCAGAGGCAAAGGGAATCAACCTGTATCATCTGCACGAGCACGTGTGCATCCAGATCAATGATACACACCCGACTATGGTCATCCCGGAACTGATCCGCCTGCTGACTGCAAGAGGATTCAATATCGATACCGCCATTGATGTGGTAAGAAAGACCTGTGCATACACCAACCATACCATTCTGGCAGAAGCACTGGAAAAATGGCCGATCTACTATCTTGAGAAGGTCGTTCCGCACCTGCTTCCGATCATCCGTGAACTGGACGCAAGAGTAAGAAGAGACTTCCACGATGAGAGAGTCTATATCATTGACAAGCAGGACCGCGTTCACATGGCACACATCGATATCCACTACGGATATGCGGTAAATGGTGTTGCAGCTCTGCACACAGAGATCCTCAAGGAGTCCGAATTGAAGCCGTTCTATGACATTTATCCGGCAAAATTCAATAACAAGACCAACGGAATTACCTTCCGCAGATGGCTCGTACACTGCAACCACAGCCTGGCAGAATACTTAAAGGAACTGATCGGCCCTGGATATATGGAACATGCCGATGAGCTGGAAAAACTTCTTGCATACAAAGATGATGAGGCTGTCCTTGGTAAATTAAAAGAGATCAAGAAGAACGCGAAGGTAGAATTGAAGAATTATCTAAAAATGACACAGAATGTGGATATCGATGAAAATGGTGTATTTGATATCCAGATCAAACGTCTGCACGAGTACAAGAGACAGCAGATGAATGCATTGTATGCTATTTATAAATACAAGGAAATCAAGAAGGGCAACCTGCCAAAACGTCCGATCACGATGATTTTCGGTGCAAAGGCAGCACCAGCTTACACGATCGCAAAGGATATCATCCATCTGCTTTTATGCCTGCAGCAGCTGATCGACAATGACCCACAGGTCAGCCCATACTTAAAACTGGTGATGGTAGAGAACTACAATGTCACAAAGGCAGAAAAGCTGATCCCGGCCTGCGATATTTCCGAGCAGATTTCCCTGGCATCCAAGGAAGCATCCGGAACAGGTAACATGAAGTTCATGTTAAACGGTGCGGTGACCTTAGGTACTGAGGACGGCGCTAACGTAGAGATCCACCAGTTAGTCGGGGATGAGAACATTTACATTTTCGGTGAGAAATCAGAAAATGTCATCAAACTGTATGAGACAAACGGTTACTGCTCAGCAGACATCTACGACAATGACCCGATGGTGGAGGAGCTGGTTGACTTTATCATCAGCAAGGACCTGATCCGCATCGGCGATCCAGTGAACCTGGGACGTCTGTACAAAGAGCTTGTCAGCAAAGACTGGTTCATGACACTTCTGGATGTGAAGGATTACATTAAAACAAAAGAGCAGATGTTAGAGGATTATGAGGATGAGACCGCATGGGCAAAGAAGATGCTTGTGAATATCGCGAAAGCAGGATTCTTCTCATCTGACAGAACCATTGCAGAATACAACAGAGATATCTGGCATTTATAGAAAAGGCAGGATATAAGAACAGCATGTGGAAAAGTTTTTCGCAAATCTCCGCATGCTGTGGATAAGGAGATAGAACCATGAAAAAAGCAGGGATTTTGATGCCGGTATCTTCTCTTCCGTCCAGAACGGGAGTGGGGGAACTGGGAAAAGAGACATACCGCTTTATCGAATTGTTAAAAGAAAACGGCGCGAAGATCTGGCAGATCCTGCCTTTGAATCCGGTCGGATACGGGAACTCCCCGTATCAGCCGTATTCTTCCTGCGCAGGAGACGAGCTGTACATCAGCCTGGATGCGCTCTGCGAGGAAGGGCTGCTAGAGGAGCTGCCCCCGGCATTTCGGGAAATAGAAAAGACGGTAGACTACGATGCGGTCCGTGCATTTAAAGAGCCGTATTTACGCGAGGCTTTCCGTAATTTCAGTGAAAAAGAGTGGCTCCAGGAAGAGGAGTATCAGGAATTTGCCTCCCAGGAATGGGTCTATGAGTATGGCGTGTTCCGTGCACTGAAAGCGGCAAACGGCGGAGTCTGCTGGAACGAGTGGAAACAGGAGGATAAGGACTGGCCAAAGAAACGTACCGAATTATCTGCGGAGATCGAGCTGGAGGCACAGTACCAAATGTTCCTGCAATACCTGTTCTACCGCCAGTGGATGCAGGTAAAAACCGCAGCCAATGAAAGCGGAATCGAGATCATGGGAGACGTGCCGTTCTATGTGGGCGTGGATTCCGTGGATGTGTGGGCAGGAAAAGATAACTTCCTTCTCGATACAGACGGAAGACCGATCTTCATCGCCGGAGTCCCACCGGATTATTTCAGTGCGACAGGCCAAAGATGGGGCAACCCGATCTATGACTGGGACTATATGAAGGAAAAGGATTATCAGTTCTGGGTAGATCGGATCGGCTACAGCAGCCGTCTGTTCGACATCATCAGGATCGATCATTTCCGTGCATTTGACACCTTCTGGAAGATTCCGGCATCCTGTCCGACAGCCGTCGAGGGAGAATGGATCGAGGCGCCGGGATATGAGGTGATCGATACCCTGAAAGCAAAGATCAAAGGGCTGAACCTGGTGGCAGAAGACCTGGGCGATCTGAGACCGGAAGTACTGGAGCTGAAAGACCACTATCAGTTAAAGGGAATGAAGGTCCTTGTATTTTCCATAGAGACAGGTGGAAAATACGCTTATGACAGCTTCCATGATGTGGAAAATATGATCATCTATACAGGCACACATGACAATGATACACTGATGGAATGGTACGGCGGCCTGACGATTGCTGCAAAAAGAAAAGTCCGTCAGTTCCTGAAACGAAAAGGGTATAAACAGGGTTCTGTCCACGACAGGCTGGTTGCTTACGCGCTGGACTGTAAGGCTGAATATGCGATCCTTCCGATGGCGGATATCCTGGGCCTGGGAAAAGAAGGGCATATGAACACGCCGGGAACCGTCGGATCTCCGAACTGGGAGTGGCGGATGCCTGGGTTTGAAGAGGCGGAAAAGATGCTGAAGCGTTACCGGGGATTGATTGAGAACCGATAGGATGTGAAAAGAAAAGGGCATGTATATCTGTGGGAAGATCCATGCCCTTTTTATATACCCGAAAATAGGAAAAAACGCCGGAATACGCTTGGAAAATGGCGATTCGCGGCTTGCTGATATATTTTTTGAGAATGGAAAGATTGAAAGCTAACAGGAGGCAGGCATGGAATTTACAGCAGTTTATCACAAGACATCAGAGCAGATGAGCTATGCACTGGATGAGAATGACCTGGTCGTGAACTTGAAGACAGGGTACGACGTAAAACAGGTCTTTATCCATTATGGCGACCCATATGACGCCGGGATTTTAGGCGGCTGTGAGGTATGGCATGGAAAACGGGAGGAAATCTGCTATAAGAAGCGTCTTCGTCATCAGCTTTGGTGGACGACCACGTTGAGGCCGCAGTATAAGCGGTGCAAGTACTATTTTGAACTGCATACGGACCAGGAAGTGTGGTATTATTTAGAGGATGGATTTCTTACTGAAGAGCAGTTGAACATGGAAGGCAGAATGCTCCAGTGTTTTACCGTGCCGTGGATGAATCCGGCGGATATAAACAGGACCCCAGAGTGGGTGAATGATACGATCTGGTATCAGATTTTCCCGGACCGTTTCTGTAATGGAACACCGGAGAAAAATACACCGGATATAAAGCCCTGGCAGACAGGCTGTGTGAAAAATGAGGAACGCTATGGCGGTAATCTGGAAGGAATCCGTCAGAAGCTGCCTTATTTAAGAGAATTGGGGATTACAGGAATCTATCTCAATCCGATCATGGAGGCAGAGTCCAACCACAAATATGATACAAAGGATTATACAAAGATCGATCCTCATTTTGGAGAGAAAGAAGATTTTACAAGACTGGTAAAAGAGGCACATGGGCAGGGAATCAGAGTGATGGTAGATGCGGTATTCAATCACTGCGGACGGCAATTCGCTCCGTGGCAGGACGTGCTTAAAAAGGGGCAGAACTCCCCTTATGCAGACTGGTTCATGATAAATGACTGGTCCCTTTTGAACAAAAGGGCGGATACCAGGGATGGCAGATTTTATTCCTTTGCGTTTACGGATGGAATGCCGAAAATCAATACGAATAATGAAGAAGTGGTTTCCTATTTCTGCAAAGTATGTGAAGACTGGATTCTCGATTATGATATTGATGGAATCCGTTTTGATGTGGGAAATGAAGTGTCTCACCGTTTCCTGAGACGCCTTCGGGAACACTTAAAGGGCCTCAAGCCGGATATTTACCTGCTGGGAGAAATCTGGCACGATGCAGGTCCGTGGCTTAACGGGGATGAGTATGATTCTGTTATGAATTACCCACTGATGAGCGGCATCCACGATTTTTTCCTGGATGCGGACCTTAATAAGCTGGAGTTTGAATATATGGTGAACCGCTGTTATACGATGTATATGCAGCAGAATAATAATGTGATGTTCAACCTTCTGGATTCACACGATACAGAACGCCTGATGAACCGATTCCATAATCTGGACATTTTTTATCAACAGCTCGCAATCCTGTTCACCATGCCGGGAAGCCCCTGCATTTATTATGGCACGGAAATCGCGATGGAGGGCGGATTTGACCCGGACTGCCGCAGGTGTATGCCCTGGGATGAGATTGATTCCAGAGAAAATCAGACACGTATCGGGGCTGTGCGCACTCTGATCGAGATGAGAAAAAAGGAGGATGCATGCAGAAGCCTGTATTTCCACTTCCCGGATGAGTATTCCCAGAAACGATGTGTGGAATATATCAAGCTGGATGCACAGGGGCGGGAAATCGAAGTTCTGCTCAACTGTTCGGCAGAGGAAATGGAAGTGAAAGCTGGGGGAGAAGTCTTGTTTGGCCGAAATTTCTCAGGCGGAATCCTGGGAGAGAACGGGACACTGATCCGAAGGAAACAATAACATAGCATACAATATAATTAAATTGGAACCCCATTGAGGAAGTAACGAAGCGGATTGGATATATCCGATTTGACTAGTAAGGAGAACGTAGATGGATAATATTACACGAAGAGATTCCGGCATGGCATATATATCAGATGATGCCGTTATGGAGGAACAGAAAGTATGCAGGAAGATTTTGCAAAAGCTGAATTTTATGGACCGCTCGGATTTTGACGGGATCGTCAGGACGGTGAAAGAGCTGTTGGGAGAATCCGAGGATGCATTTATCAATCCTCCATTTTACTGTGACTATGGTTCCCATATTAAAGTGGGAAAGAATTTTTTCGCAAATTATAACTGTACAATCATTGACGTTGCCCCGGTAACCATTGGGGATAACTGTCAACTGGCTCCTAATGTGGCTATTTATACGGCGGGACACCCGGTACATCCTGTTTCCAGAAATTCCATGTACGAGTATGGAATCGAGGTGACGATCGGAGATAATGTGTGGATCGGCGGAAATACCGTGATCCTGCCCGGTGTACACATCGGGAGCAATACGGTAATCGGCGCAGGGAGCGTGGTCACAAAAGATATTCCGGACTGGTGCGTGGCAGCGGGGAATCCATGTAAGGTCGTGAGGAAGATCACGGAAGAGGATAAGAAGTATTACTATAAGGACAGGCAGTTTGATGACGAGGCCTGGGAAGTGATCAAAGGGCTTTAGGGAGTGTTTGAAAGCGCATTTCCGGTATCTGTAAACTTCACTCTTGTAGGAGATGGGGCCAGATTTAAATAATGGTAAAAGTCATTTTGGTATAAGGCTAAGATCTACTTTATTCTAAAAAGAGCAGCACAAAGTCGGAAAGAGGTACGACTTTGTGCTGTTTTACGTAGAAACGTTCATCACCCCAAATGCAGAGCCGACAGATTTCCCAGCTAAAAGCAGTTTCTTTACTTTACGCTGCAGAGACGTACGTTCAGGTAATTGTTCAGGAACCGTGTCCAATGGCTTTTGGAACAGCCAGCTTATATATTTGCGGTCTTCTTTATTTACACTGACAATTTTAAATCTACGCCGAAAATTGGCTATATTTGAGGAAGCAGGCAATAACTGGTTTAGCACAGGCGACAGAAGCCATGAATCGCAGGTATACTTCGTGTACTGATACTCTGGATAATAGGTCTGAAAAAACAGGTCTGCCTGATTGAGGGAATCATCGACTGCATCACTTGAAAAGACTGCATCAGATGGAATATGGATGGCAATTGCTTGTTCCCCGTCATATTCGCTGAACTGATATTCTAAATCTCCAATCCGGAAAAGCTCCATGCTGATATGACGGTATGCCCACCATGCGCGGTCAAAATATTTACGTCCATTTTTCTTCTCGCACTCATCAATAAATCTTGAAAAACATTTCATCGTTGCAAGAAAAACAGATTCCGGGATTTCTTTTTCCTGGTATCGGTCATACAGGCGTCTGGCACATTCTAATTCACAGAATAATAGATGCAGTTGATCGGTATCGTCCTGGAAATATTCTTCTAATTCCTGACAGGCAGTGTGTGCCGTTTTTATGTCCGTCAAGCGGTTTAGGTAAGGGGCTATTTCGCTGATCTTTATTTCTTTGTTCAGCGCGTTCAGCTTTTGGACTATTTCAGACTGTAACTCAATCTTCTGGTATAGTTCCACTCTGTTCATGCGGTTTCTCCTTGTACTTTAGTAGTGGCTGTGTTTGGGATTCGTTAGATATTTTCTGTTGAACAGATTGTATCATAATTCCTAAGCTCGTGGAAGACATTGCACATACCAAAGAAAGAATCTTCAACTATTCATATTACACAATTATTGTGTATGATATAAAGACGGTTAGCAAAGGCAATTTTGCGGAGGCGGGGATTATTATAATCTCTTATCTCGGCGTCAGTTTATGATAATAGATATAAAGATTGGGGGAAAAGATATTGAAAACAGTATATCCAGTATTATTTACAAAAACAGAATCAAATATTTTAGTAGAAGTTCCTGAACTGGAAATTTTAACAGAAGGAACGGATATGAATAACGCTATTGATATGGCAAGAGATGCAATAGAACTAAAATGCGTGTCTATGGAAGATAATGAAAAAGAAATTCCAAAACCATCTGATATGTTAGATGTTAATAGCGGAACTTTTTCAGAGGAAGGAAAGACGGTAGTATCATTTGTTGATATCGATTCTACAGAATATCGGAAGAAAATAGATACTAAAGTGGTTAGAAAGAACGTGTCGCTTCCAAGTTGGTTAAACTATGAAGCTGATAGAGCAGGAATTAATGTGTCAAGAGTAGGGCAGGAAGCATTGATGAATACTTTAGGAGTATCGAGAAAAATATAGCAGCACCTGGGAAGTTTCGAACTTCAATGCCGGAGAGACATAAATAGCGAAGCGGATTCTTAATATTCACTTTTACATTTGGAAATTAATAGAAAGCTGAGTGTTTTTTTACGGTACAGGATAAAAAAGCAGAACAAAATCAAGTGATACGATTTTGTTCTGCTTTTATTATGGGACGGATAGAACCTGTAGAGTATGTTTCCGTTTCTCAGTAGAGAAAGGAATTCACTTGCACATACGAAGTGGATGTGTAAATATCATTTCATCTTCACCTCAGAAAAATACATGACCAAAAAGCTTGACAGATAAGGATCTATGTTTAGTGTAAAATAAAATTTTGCAACTTTCTCCAAAAAGCGCTTGCAAAAAACAGATATACATGTTATGATCACATACATAAAACATACATAAAACATACAGATTGCAAAGACGATTCACGGAGGTAATTTACAATGGGAAGGACTATAGCAGTAAGAGGGAAGAAAGAGATAGTGGCCATATTTATTAAGTATAGCAGACTATCAGGGAATCAGGATCAGGGAAGGCCTCAGTCAGCAGCAGATTTTGTCAGATATGTGGCAGGGCTTCCTATGAATGAGGAGACAAAGGCTAAGCTTAAAGCAGCATCAAAGCTTCCAGTAGATGTAAGTGATATTGACGATTGTTCAGTTCCCCTGTCGATTAAAATTATCGTGGATGTTTCAGATGAAGAGTGGGATAAGGCAATGGGGGTTTTTAAGTTTGTATTCGATCTAAAAAACATCCATATGCCCTATTTTTTAAAAGTTGCAGGAAAAGCATGTATTGAAAGTCTTGAAGAACAGAATGCTGAGCTTGGGATTATTGAAGAAAAAGGAGTAGAAGCATTTTCCAGACTCAGTACAGATGAGAAACTTATTGAGATATATAAGCTCTTAGTTGAAAGGAGAGGATAAATATGATACCTGTGCAACAATTAACGAAAAAAGATGTAGAGTGCTTGCGAAGAAAGAAATACGGCACAAATAAAAAAAGCATATCCATAACGCAGCAAGAGGTTGAAGATATGCAAAAGCATCTGCAGACCTTGTATTGTGGCGGCGTTCAGATGAGTTTTGCTGAGAAAATAGCATTCAGAAACAAGGAATACTAATATAAGGGAGGTCCTATGAATAAAAAGGAAGCAAAGCGTATGTTTATTACATACCTTAAAGAAAGAAATATTAAATTTCATGAGTATTTTTCGGATGGAGAAGTTAGTATTTATATGCTATTTACGGGGTATGAGAAATGTCCAGATATGGTTCTAGAATCCAGCGTCTTCTTCTATGAATCCAGTTTAGAATCCAGAGTATATTATAATGCCAATGCTGCTAACTGGATTAAAAAATCTGATGACTTATCAGATATGTATAGATTGCTGAATTATATTAATGCGAAGGTATGGCCTTTCACCCATGATGGCCTTGGTGGGGAATTATATAAACCGCACCATCTCCAGACGCCGCGTTTTTATATAACTGAGGATGGAAATTATGATCTTACGGCTACTACAGTAATAGATTATGATCATTTTGAAATGGCTCCTCTTGAAACGGAGGATTACTGTACTGCGGCAATTCCTAAACTGATGAATAAGTTATCACTTCCATTGTTCTTTTTGCTCGAACATCAGATATCGGTTGATGAAAGCATTGCCGTGATAAAAAGCGAAGTGTTGAATAAGGCTTCTTAATTTTAGAAGGGAGTGGTTCTATTGAAAAAAGAACTTGATGAAAAGTTGCAGTCAGAATTCTATTGGCTTAAGCAGCCTGAACTTGAAAAAGAAAGACCATTTGATTATGTTAAAGGCTATAGCAACTATGATAATTATGGCTTCGACGAAGTCTCAGATGGGTGGTATGAGCTGATACATGATCTTTGCTCTGAGATTACAGAGATTTATAATAAGAGTGGTCAGCCTGTCACGATGAAGCTGGTTCAAGTTAAAAGCAAATTTGGCTGTTTACGCTGGTACTATAATCTACCCGGAAAAGAGATGGGAATACATGCTTTTGATTCGTTGGGAGGCGGTAGTGTTCGTTTATGTCCTAAAGGCGAAACTGATTCTTTAGAAAGTAAAATTGCAGAGTGTGTTAAAAAATATGAAGCAAAGTCAGCAACCATATGCGAGTACTGCGGTGCTGATAATGCAGAACTTTGTAACGAACCGCCGGTGTTTAGGTGGGTAAGTACATTATGTCCTTCATGTAGGGATGCGAGAATTGCTCTTTATAATAAGAAAATAGAAGAGCGTGCTCAAAAAAGGAAAGAGGATTTTACGGAATAGTTGAATAAGGCATTACTTGATGGCAGTCACTTTGAAAGAGGTGGCTGTTATTTTTTTTACTTTTTTATCTGGAATGTTATTCCATCGTCTTCATCTGACAGGCTAAGGAAAAAAAACAGCTAAGGTAAAAAAACAGTTGACATTCTCCCTTAAAAAATATATAATGACTATGAAATTGAAAATCATTATCAAAATAAAAATCTAAGAACACATTATTTAAGTACAGCACAGCCAGAGAGGAGGCAGCTTTTTATGGGAACAGTGATTGTAGGTGCGGTTATTGTGGGAATCGTGGCACTGATTATCAGAGGCATGATCCGCGATAAGAGGAATGGGAAATCCATTCATTGTGGCGGAGACTGTAAGCATTGCGGAGGACACTGCGGGCATCATGAGTAGACTTAAAAAAGGACGGAATTCCCTGCAGATTCATATTTTGGAATATAGAAAGATCATAGCGCTTATTGAGACCAGGAGCTTATTTGGAACAGATTGTTTCAAGACCCCTCAATCCCATTAGGCGCTTTTTATTTGGAAAAATATTACATAACGAGGTGAATATGAACAAGTTAATCAATGGTATGTTTATCGGATTTGGATTTTTACTGGTCGGACTTGGAGCTTTGGGGATTGCCCTTCCGGTTCTTCCGACAACGCCGTTCCTGGTTCTGGCGGCAGTGTGTTTTGCAAAGGGATCAGAGCGTTTCCATGCCTGGTTTTTAAGTACCACGCTCTATCAGAAGTACGTGGAGCCTGCGGTGAATAAAAAGGAAATGGAGAAAGCAGCAAAGCGGAAAGCTCTTGGGACACTGTGCCTGCTCTTTGCCATCAGCTTCTTTCTGGTGCCGATCTGGCATGCAAAAGCAGCCATCTTAGTGGTCGCATTGTTCCACATTTACTACTTTATCTTTAAGATCAGGACCGCAGCGGCACCTGGAAAGGAGTTTGCGGCGGATGAGTAGGAAGGATCATACTGGGATAATATTTGAAAAAAAGAGGAGACAGACAGCAATGAGAAAGTACTGCGAGATTTTATTTTACATCACCACAATCATCATGATAGTTTCGGGTTTTTGTATTCACCCTCTGGGAGGGATCCTTTTGGTTAAGATCATCCATAAGGCCTCAGGGCTTTTATTCTGCATTCTGCTGATCGCACATGCGGCCCGTTATGGAAGAAGATTCAGGAGGAAAAGAGCAAATGTTTCATAACCGATTACTAAAAGAATTTAAGGATAACCGGAAATATACAGCAGGAATGGTCCTGACCCAATGGGTGATCCTGCTGGCAAATGTGGTCCTGATGCTGACGGCGGCAGCTTTTATTGAACAGATGAGCGAAGGACATTTATCCGCCTCGGATTTCCAGGCGGTCTTACTGGCGCTGACAGCCGCTCTGCTTGTCAGGAGCGTGATGAATACCTTAAACAGCAGATTTTCCTTCCAGGCATCTACTGCAGTGAAGCGGGGACTGAGAGAAAAAATCTACCGTAAACTGATGGACCTGGGAAGCCATTACCGTGAGACGACTGCCACCTCAGAGGCGGTGCAGATCAGCACAGAAGGTGTGGACCAGCTTGAGATTTATTTTGGAAAATACATTCCGCAGTTTTTCTACAGCCTGCTGGCTCCGGTGACATTGTTCCTCATTGTCGGCAGCATGAATATGAAGGCAGCAGCGGTCCTTCTTCTCTGTGTCCCGCTGATCCCCATTTCCATCGTGGCGGTTCAGAAGTTTGCAAAGAAGATGCTTAAAAAATACTGGGGAACTTACACAGAACTTGGGGACTCTTTCCTGGAAAATCTGCAGGGGCTGACGACTCTGAAAATCTACCAGGCCGATGGAAGATATGCAGAGAAAATGGATGAGGAAGCAGAAAAGTTCCGAAAGATTACGATGCGTGTCCTGATCATGCAGCTGAATTCCATCAGTGTGATGGATCTGGTCGCATACGGCGGTGCGGCAGCGGGAATCATCATCGGAGTTCTGGAATTTGCAAAAGGCAGCATCAGTCTGGCAGAGTGTTTCTTCATTCTCATGATTTCGGCAGAATTTTTCCTGCCCCTGCGTCTGCTCGGTTCCTTTTTCCATATCGCAATGAATGGAAATGCGGCGGCAGATAAGATTTTCCGCCTGCTGGATGCCACGGTTCCGGAAAAGGGATGTATTACGGAAGTAGAGGGAAGTTTCCTGGAATTTGAGGGGGTGACGTTTGGATATGAGGAAGAAAAATCTGTCCTTAAGGATGTCAGCTTTGAGGTGGAGGAGGGCAGCTTTACAGCGCTGGTCGGCGCCTCCGGGTGTGGAAAGAGCACCATTGCTGCCCTGTTTGCCCGTGACTATCTGGATTATGAAGGTGCGGTAAAGATCGGCGGCATCCCTGTCAGAGAGATCAGTGAGGAGACTCTTTCCAGAAAGATCACCAGAATCCGTCATGACAGTTATCTGTTCAAAGGAACGGTGAGGGAAAATCTGAGGATGGGAAAGGCAGATGCATCCAAAGAGGAGATGCTTTGGGCGCTGAGGAAAGTCAATCTCTATGACACGGTCATGGAAAAGGGTGGTCTTGATATGCAGCTCGAAGAAAAGGCGGCAAACCTGTCAGGCGGCCAGAAGCAGCGGCTTGCGCTGGCACGCGCGATTCTTCATGACAGCGACATCTATATCTTTGACGAGGCGACTTCGAATATCGACGCGGAGAGTGAGAATCAGATCATGGACGTGATCCGTGAACTGGCGATGGTCAAGAGCGTGGTCCTGATCTCCCACAGACTTGCGAATGTGACAGAGGCAGACCAGATCCTGATGATACAGGATGGAACTGTCGTGGAGAGAGGCAGACATAAGGAGCTTTTGAAAAAGTGCGGAGCCTATGCAGAACTGTTCATGAGTCAGAAAGAACTGGAAAAATATGCAGGAGAGGGGGCAGCATGATGGAAAAACATACAAAAAGAAACAGCTCAAAACTGGAAAGTGATTCCCGGACAGGAACAGACAGAGCGATAGGAACGGGCAGAGCGACAGGAACGAACAGAGCGATAGGAACGGGCAGAGCGATAGGAACGGGCAGAGCGATAGGAACGGGCAGAGCGATAGGAAAAGACAGAACGTCCATACAGGTCATGGCAGGCCTGATTTCAATGATTAAACCACTGCTGGGCTGGATGCTTCTGGCGGTCCTGATGGGATGCCTGGGAAATCTTGCAGCCACATTCCTGACCATTTTCGGAGGCTACGGGCTGCAAAATGCTGCAGGGATTGAAACAGGATTTACGTTTAAGAACATCGTCACTATATTGATCATATTTGCTGTAATGAGAGGCATCCTGCGCTATGCGGAACAGTCCTGCAACCATTATATCGCGTTTAAGCTTCTGGCAAGAATCCGCCATCAGGTATTTGCCGTGCTTCGGAAGCTGGCGCCTGCAAAGCTCGACGGGAGTGAAAAGGGAAATCTGATTTCTATCATTACCAGTGATATTGAGCTTTTGGAGGTATTTTACGCACATACCATATCTCCCATCGCGATTGCAGTGATTACTTCCCTATTCATGACTGTCTTTCTGTGGATGCAGCATCCTTTTGCAGGTGTGATCGCATTTATGTCTTACGTGATTGTCGGGGCGGTGATCCCAATCCGCAACGGCAGGCGGGGGAGAAAAAGAGGACAGGACTACAGGGATTCCTTTGGACAGCTGAATACCTCGGTTCTGGATAACCTTTATGGACTGGAAGAAATTCTGCAGTATCAGCAGAAGGAAAAACGAATGAAAGAGATGGCACACAAGACAGAGAATCTTGAGAAGATGAGTGAGGGGCTTAAAAAGGATGAGAATACGCAGAGAATCGCGACAGATACGGTCATCCTCGCGTCCGGTATCCTGATGCTGATGGTGTGCGGATATCTGGTACAGGCAGGGCAGATGGAAGTCAGCCAGGGGGTGACTGCAGTGATCGGAATCATGAGTTCCTTTGGTCCGACTGCGGCACTCTCGGCTTTGTCCAATAACCTGAACCATACGCTGGCGAGCGGAAACAGGGTGCTGAACCTCCTTGAGGAACAGCCTGTGGTTCTGGATAATCTGGAAGGTGCAGATCTGCCGGAGGGCGAGATCGCCTGCCAGAATGTCAGTTTCCGATATACGGATGCGCAGGAAGGGGGGCTGGAAGGGTTCCATGCCAGATTTGAGCCGGGCAGGGTTCATGGAATCCTTGGAAAAAGTGGGTGCGGCAAGTCAACCCTGTTAAAACTGCTGATGCGTTTTTATCAGACAGACCAGGGGAGCATTCATTATGGGGGAGAAAACGTGGAGGAGATCCGCACGGATTCTCTGAGAAAGGGGATTTCGTATGTGACACAGGAGACATTTTTATTCCAGGATACGATCGAAAATAATATTAAGATCGCGGATGAACATGCAACCCGCGAGGAAGTGGTAGAGGCGGCGAAGAAAGCATCTATTCATGAATTTATTATGTCACTTCCGCATGGCTATGACAGCAGGCTGACCGAACTTGGGGACTGCATCTCCGGCGGCGAGAGACAGCGCATCGGGATCGCAAGGGCATTTCTGCATAAGAGCAGGATGATACTGTTAGATGAGCCGACCAGCAACATCGACAGCCTGAATGAGGGAATCATCCTGAAAAGCCTGGAAAGAGAGAAGAAGGGGAAGACCATTCTTCTGGTATCTCACAGGGAATCCACCATGGGGATCGCAGATCAGGTGGTTTCCATGTAAAGTTGTTCCCTTTTTATTTTCTGAATCATTTGTAAATGCCTCTGATAAATTCATTTGGTAATAGAGGAAATAAAGGCAGCCAGCTGACGTTCTTGTCCAGTTGGCTGTCTTTATTTTAAAAGAGAAAAGATAACCTAAGAGCCTTTCCATAAAGCACTCTCCCCACAGTTACCTGAAGGTGCCTGATTTACGTTCACCGAAAAAGGGAGTACAATGTGAATAAGTACAAAAAGGGAGGCTGGTTATGAGAATAAATGGATTGCAAAGAGATCTTTCCCAAGGATGTTCGGATGAAAATTTGATTTGGCAGCTAAAAGAAAAGCTTCAAAAGGCGGATGCTGTCATTATTGGAGCAGGAGCAGGGCTTTCGGCATCTGCCGGGTTTTTATATACGGGCGAACGTTTCTCAAAATATTTTCAGGATTTTATAGATAAGTACGGTTTTCAGGATATGTATTCTGGTGGTTTCTATCCGTTTGATACATTGGAAGAATATTGGGCATTTTGGAGCAGATATATTTATATCAATCGTTATATGGATGCGCCCAGACCTGTCTATAAGCAGTTATATGAATTAATCAAAGATAAAGATTATTTTGTATTGACCACAAATGTGGATCATTGCTTCCAGAAAGCAGGATTTGATAAGCAGCGGTTGTTCTACACACAAGGAGATTATGGCCTGTGGCAGTGCAGTCAGCCATGTCATAAGAAAACTTACGATAATGAAGAAATGGTTCGTGCTATGGTGGAACAGCAAAAGGATATGCGAATTCCATCAGAATTAGTTCCGAAGTGTCCGGTTTGTGGAAAACCAATGAGTATGAATCTTCGGGCAGATGATACCTTTGTGGAAGATGAGGGATGGCATGCCGCATCAGTTCGATATCGTGAATATTTAGAAGAGCATAAGAATAAAAAAGTATTATTTCTGGAATTAGGCACGGGCATGAACACGCCAGGCATCATTAAATTCAGCTTCTGGAAGATGACCTATGAGTGGCCAGATGCCTTTTATGCGTGCCTGAATTTAAACGAGGCTTATGCACCAGATAAGATCAAAATGAAGTCAATCTGTATTAATGATGATATTGGAAATGTACTGTCCAGATAGCCTGTCAACTGTAAAATCGTTTACTGTACAAGTAACAGAAGAACTTTGCAAATTTGTGGAGAATACTTTATAATTTTAATCATAGATGAGCAGAGTTTAGGACAAAAAGGAGGAGCCGGCTATGACACACGATGAGCAGCGCATGTATCTGATCAGGACACTTTTAGGGGAGGAGCCGCAATATGCCAGGATGGAGATTCCTGCGGATGCAGAACAGCAGAAGATTCTTCTGCGCAGCCTGATGAATGTCCGCCCTCCAAGACCGATCAGTGAGGAATTTGGAAAGATACAGGATGCATATCTGAGTGAGGAGGTCAGGCGGAAGGGAATCATAGATTCGGATACACTGGAGCCTTCTTCCTATGACAGGAGAATCTTCTTATGGAAAGGAGATATCACCACCCTGAAAGCCGATGCCATAGTCAACGCTGCCAACAGCGCGCTCCTGGGCTGTTTTCAGCCCTGCCATTCCTGCATCGACAACATCATCCACAGTGTAAGTGGAATTCAGCTTCGGCTTGCCTGCGATGAGATCATGCGAAAGCAGGGACATGATGAACCGACAGGAACGGCCAAGATCACGCCTGCTTTTAACCTCCCGTGCCGGTATGTGCTCCATACGGTCGGTCCGATCGTACAGAGTGAACTTACGGATACGCACCGCAGACAGCTTGAAGACTGCTATCGTTCCTGCCTGGAGCTTGCAGCTGGGAATGGGGTGAGAAGTATCGCCTTTTGCTGTATTTCCACAGGGGTATTTCATTTTCCACAGGAAGAGGCGGCTGAAATTGCGGTACGGACGGTCACGGAATATTTGAAAAAAGATACACAGATAGAAAAGGTAATCTTTAATGTATTCAAGCAGGAAGATTACGATATTTACTGGGAAATACTGAGGTAATATCTACAGTTAAATATAATTTGAAATACAGCGCCACCGTGCAGGGGGCGCTTTTTTAACGTAAAACTTTCAAAATAAAACCTGAATAAAATTGGAAGAATTATTATAATTTGCTTAAGAAATGGATTTAGACAGCACAAGTGAAAAAAAGTCTGTTATAATATCCAAAGAGATGTGATTGAAGAACGATTTCATCTATCTGCCTGCCTTTTTGGAAGTCATGCAGCAAAGTTATCAGACATCCGCAACCAAAATAAAAGGAGTTGTACATTATGAATCATAAACTCAGGACAAAGAAGGCAGTCATTCCGGCGTATGCAGTTTTTCCACTGCTTTCGTGTGTGGTAATAAATTTCATGGTCTACATGGGAACCGATATGATTACAGAAGGCTGGAAGCATTATGACCTGACCCTTCCCATAGACAGGGCAGTGCCTGTTGTTCCCGCATTCGCATCGGTATATTTGGGATGTTACGTTTTCTGGATCGTGAATTACATATTAATTGTGCGTCAGGGAGAAGAGCATTGTATCCGGTTTGCAACAGCGGATATGTTATCAAGGCTGATCTGCGGAGTATTCTATCTGGCTATGCCGACCACGAATATCAGACCCGTGATTACGGAGTCGGGCTTCTGGGAGTCGGTGCTTTTGTTTGTATACAGTATTGACCCGCCGACCAGGCTGTTTCCATCGATCCATTGTCTCGTGAGCTGGTTCTGTTATATCGGAATCAGGAAGCAGAAGAATGTGCCGAAGCCATACCGCATTTTTTCCTGCATCTTCGCTTTGCTGGTCTGTGTATCCACACAGCTGACAAAGCAGCACTATATTGTAGATGCAATTGGAGGAATTCTGATTGCAGAAGGTACCTGGTGGCTGGCATTTCATACACAGCTGTATCAATATCCGAAGAAGCTGTTTGACTGGCTTTATGTTAAATGTTTTCGCAGGAAAGAGAATCCTGCGGGAAAGAGAGTGAACTGTGGCGAGTAAGAAGAAAAAAATTATAAATACAGTATTTCTTGTAGTCGTATTTGCACTGACAATTTACAGTGTATTTAAGGGGGAGGACCTGCACGCGGTCATTAAGGCAATCGTCCGGGTGAATCCTCTGTATCTGCTCCCTGCGGTGGCAGGGGTCATTATTTTCATCTGGGGTGAATCGATCATTATCCACTATATGCTCGGGACCCTGAAGATACGTACCAAAAAGTGGACCTGTTTCCAGTATTCCTGTGTGGGATTCTTTTTCAGTGCGATTACACCATCTGCCAGTGGCGGCCAGCCCATGCAGATTTATTATATGAGAAAAAATAAAATTCCGGTTCCGGTCTCGACATTAGTGCTGATGATTGTTACAATAACATATAAATCAGTTCTTGTTGTGATTGGTCTGTTTGTAGCATTTTTCCAGAGAGGGTTTGTACATAAGTATCTGGAGGGGATCCTTCCGATTTTCTATCTGGGAGTAGCACTCAATGTAGGGTGCTGTATTGCGATGTCGATCCTGGCATTCCATCCGGCTCTGGCCAAGGTGATCATGATGCGCTGCCTGGAGATCCTGGAAAAGCTTAAGATCATGAAGCATAAGCCGGAGCGTACTCAGAAGCTGTCGGCGTCCATGGATCAGTATAATGCCACGGCAGCATACTTAAGGAGCCATGTAAAGGTGATTATCAATGTGCTTGCGATTACCTTTTTCCAGCGGTTCGCACTGTTCTTTGTCACCTGGTTTGTCTATCAAGCATTCGGGCTGCACGGGGCACATATATATGATATAGTAATGCTGCAGGCTGTAGTGTCTGTTTCAGTAGATATGCTTCCGCTTCCGGGCGGAATGGGAATCAGCGAGAATCTGTTCCTGATCATCTTCAAGAGGATATTTACGGCAGGACTTCTGCTGCCGGGGATGATTCTGAGCAGAGGAATCGCCTATTATGTACAGCTTTTGCTGAGTGCGGCGATGACACTGTTTACCCACCTGACAATCGGATTTCAGGAAAACAGGAACGGGAAGGCTTATACGGTACCTGGCACAAAAACAGGTAAGAGTGGAGTTATGCCGTAGGTCAGGAGAAAATCTAAAGAGAAAAGAGAGAAAGAAATGATAGGATTTTATAATTACACAGTAATACTAACTTATATCAGTCTGGCTACTTCTGTATTCGGGATGACTCAGGCGGTTCATGGCCGGTTTAAGACAGCAATCTTCTGTCTGGCACTGTCCGGGCTGTTTGATATGTTTGACGGGAAGATTGCACGGAGCAAGAAGGACAGGACAGATGACGAGAAGGCGTTTGGCATACAGATCGATTCTCTGTGTGATGTGGTCTGTTTCGGGGCTTTCCCGGCAATGATCTGCTATCTGCTTGGGGTAAGAGGCCCTCTGGGGATGGCTGTGATCGCACTCTACTGCGTGAATTCAGTTGTGAGGCTTGCGTATTTTAATGTGATGGAGGCAAAAGGTGCCCTGGTTACGGATGATGGCGAGAAGTTCTATCGAGGGCTTCCGATCACATCCATGGCAATTGTCCTTCCACTGGTATTTATGGTTCAGTTTTTCACGCCGGACTGGGTATTTATTATCTGCCTGCATCTGGCGCTGCTGATTGTCGGGATTCTGTTTATCGTAGATTTCCGGCTCAAAAAGCCGAAGAATGCAATGCTTGCGGTACTGGTTGCAATCGTCGGGGTGGCTGTGGTTGTTATGATTATCTTTACCCGGTACCGGGTAAGTTACCATCCGGGCTGGCCATGGCTGAACTGGGTTAGAAAGCTGTAAGGAAAGTGAGTGTACAGATGAAATACATAGACAAAGAGGGGCATATTACAACAGAAGATTCCACGCAGGACAGGCTGTTAAAGTGGATGTATACACATAAGCTGGGGCAGAACATGCTGAAAGTACTCGTTCATCCGTTTGTATCAAAGGCGGGCGGATGGCTGCTGGAGCGCAGAGTGTCCCGCTGTCTGATTCAGCCATTTATCAGGAGTAACCAGATCGATATCAGCTGCTGTAAGAAGCAGGAGTTTCATTCCTACAATGATTTTTTTACCAGAGAGATAAGAGCAGACTTTCGTCCTCTGGAAGGGGATGAAGAGACACTTATCAGTCCATGCGACGGTAAACTGAGTGTCTATCCGATTGGACAGGAAAATGGGGACAAGAGCACATTTTGCATTAAGAATACAGCCTATACGGTAGAATCTCTGCTTCGTTCGAAGAAGCTGGCTGATTATTATGAAGGCGGTATGGCATGTGTGTTCCGGCTGACCGTAGACGATTATCACAGATACTGTTACGTGGATGACGGACGTAAGTCAGACAATCACCGTATCCCGGGAATCTTTCACACGGTAAATCCGGCTGCTAATGATGTGGTGCCGATTTATAAAGAGAATACAAGGGAGTATTCCCTTTTGAAGAGTAAACACTTTAAGACCATCCTGATGATGGAAGTCGGCGCTCTGATGGTGGGCAGGATCACCAATTACCATGAGGCGTGTGACGTGAAAAGAGGGCAGGAAAAGGGACGTTTTGAATTTGGCGGCTCTACCGTGATCCTTTTATTCCAGAAGGATGCGGTTCAGATCGACGAACGTCTGCTTCGAAATACAAAGGAAGGATATGAGACGATCGTGAAGATGGGGGAAAGGATCGGTTCAGTCTAAAGGTTCAGACATTAAGAATAGAATATTGGAGATTCGCAAAAGGAAGAGGTCAAAAAACAGGGTACTATTTTTGATCTTTTCTTTTGTTTAAATATACCAATCTTAAAAAATGTCGATTATTCCATATAAAACCAGACAAAAAGTGAAAAGCGCAGGGACTTCCATTTTGCTACAATAAATAAGTAGTGAAGAGGACTGCAAAGGTCTAATTTACTCAGGAACATATCCGAAAAGGATTATGAGCAGGAGGAAGTAATGATGAAAAAATATGCATTTGGTGTAGATATCGGCGGAACGACCGTAAAAATGGGGCTGTTTGAAACAGACGGGAAACTGTTGGATATGTGGGAGATTCCGACCCGCACGGAGAATGGCGGGAAGTTTATTCTTGGCGACATCTCGGAAGCTGTTTATGAAAAACTGAGTGAAAAAGGGATTTCACATCTGGATGTGGAAGGAATCGGAATGGGCGTTCCGGGACCTGTCGGGGCAGACGGCACAGTTTTTAAATGTGTGAACCTGGGATGGGATGTCTTTAATGTGGAACGCGAGCTCGGTGAATTGACCGGGATGCGTGTGAAGGCAGGAAATGACGCGAATGTCGCTGCTCTGGGCGAGATGTGGCAGGGCGGAGGAAAAGGCTGCAATAACATGGTAATGGTTACGCTTGGAACAGGAGTCGGCGGCGGTGTGATCATCTCCGGGCATATCCTGCCCGGAGAGAACGGGGCAGCAGGTGAGATCGGTCATCTTCCGATGGTGGATGATGAGACCGAGTGCTGTGGATGCGGCAAGAAAGGCTGTCTGGAACAGTATGCTTCCGCAACAGGAGTCGTGCGCATGACCAGAAAATATCTGGAGGCACATCCCGAGACAGAGAGCAGTTTGAGAAAGATGGAGAACTTTACAGCAAAGGATATTTTCGATGCTGCAAAGGCGGGGGATGAAGCCGCTCTGAAAATGACAGATGAGACAGGAAGAATGCTTGGAAAAGGGCTTGCGTTGATTTCCTGTGTGGTGAACCCGGAAGCCTTTGTGATCGGAGGCGGGATGGCCAGGGCAGGAGAGATCCTTCTGGATGCTGTTCGGAAATATTATGTGGAATATGCGTTCCATGCAGCAAGAGATACACGGTTCTGCCTCGCATCACTGGGAAATGAGGCAGGGATATACGGGGGAGTGAAGCTGGTTCTTTAGAGAATGGCTTTAGAAACGGAAAGGATGAGGGGGGATGCCAGGTTGCCTGGAATCAGGTAATCAGGGTCCATCCTTGATATTGCCTGTCCAGATATTCGCCTGTTCCACCGGATTCTTGCGGTTCTTAAGATAAGTGATGATGTCCAACTGCTCCAGGATTTGTATGGCGTCCGAGATAAAAGAGTAGTCTTTAGGCTTGTCTTGTATGAGACGGTCAGAATCCGGCTTTGAGGCGGAAATTTTGTCAGGAGGGAGAAAATCTCATTCCTTGGCTAGACTGTGATTATGCACAAAATTGTATGATAAAATATGATAATATTAGACAATAGCAATTAATATAGAAACGTGTTATTATATTTATATAAAAGAACGATGTTCTGCAATTCAGAACATCACAACAACCTTTTAAAATGGTTGTTGTGTCAAATTAAAGGGGGTGTCTAGGTGGGCAATGAGGAGATAAAAGTTAAATCTCTGGTAAAGGCACTAAAAATATTAGATTGTTTTACAGAAAAACCATCATGGGGAGTAACTGAGATCAGTGAGCGTTTAGGACTGTATAAAAGTAATGTACATGACATACTGACAACGCTCAAGGCAATGGACTACCTGGAAAAAGAAGAAGATATAAACCGCTATAAGCTAGGTATGAAAGTTTTTGCTTTGAGCCGGGCAATGGGTGATAGTTTTTCCATAATTAAAATAGCGCTTCCTTATATGCAGGAGCTTGCAAATGTTACGAACGAAAGGGTTTATTTGGCAGTGCCTCATGACAATGAAGTCATTTATCTGGAAGCTACATATCCAGCAGAGTCGGTTAATCTGATGCGTTCTATTTTAGGCGAGCGTGCACAGATGTATTGTACTGGTTTAGGCAAGGCAATGCTGGCTCACTATTCGAATGCAGAGCTGGAACAATATTTAAACAGGTCCTTTACTGCATATACTGAATCATCAATCACGGACAAAGAAGCACTTCGAAAAGAGCTGGAGATTACCCGGCAACGTGGATATGCTATTGACAATATGGAGCATGAATTTGGGGTTAAGTGCGTTGCGCTGCCAATCTTTGACTCCAACCGTAAACTAACTGCAGCTCTAAGCGTCAGCGGGCTGTCTACTCATTTTACAGAAGAAAAGATCAAAGAATGGGCAATTCTCATGAAACAGTATATTGCTAAAATAGAAAATAGATTATAAGTAGACTTGAGTATTCTCGTAGTACTCAAGTTAAAAAATACACTTTTTAAAGAACGATGTTCTCTATTACAGAACAAAAAAGAAGGGGATGATAAAAGCAGATGAAATTTGTCATGGAAAAGTGTAATACCGAGATGTGTCACGCTTCTACTGTTTTAAAAATAGGCAGGGATGAATTCTTGACTGCCTGGTTTGGCGGTTCCAAGGAGGGCGAAAAGGATGTATCTATATGGCTGGCCAGAGGGTCAGAGAAAGGATTTGGAGAGCCACAAATAATAGCCTGCGGACATGAAGCTCACTGGAATCCGGTATTGTTCCGGTTAGATGAGAATAAAATTATCCTTTTTTATAAGGTAGGGGATGAGATTAGTTCATGGCGGACTATGTGCCGAATATCAGAAGATAATGGCAGAACATTCAGTCCTGAGAAAGAGTTGGTAAAGGGGGACATAGGCGGACGAGGGCCAGTGAGAAATAAACCGGTTCGATTAAAGAGCGGCCGGATACTGGCGCCTGCGTCAACGGAATCGGGAGTTTGGAAAGCGTTTGTGGATATTTCCGATGACAATGGAAAGACATGGAGAAAATCAGCAGATATTGAAATTGATAATCTTGAATATAAAGAGGGGGAACGGACCGTACCTCAGGGGTCAAGTGACATACCGGTAAGTGAACAGTCTTTTTATGGAAGAGGTGTAATTCAGCCCACGTTGTGGGAAGGGGGGGACGGACAGGTACATATGTTTCTTCGCAGTACGGAAGGGAGAATATACCGCAGTGATTCAACGGATGACGGCATTACATGGTCAAAGGCGTATGCAACACAACTGCCTAATAATAACAGCGGAATTGACTTGGTCAAGACACCGGGCGGAGCGCTGTTCCTAGTGTATAATCCTGTGGGGATAAACTGGGGGAAGCGCACTCCAATCACCTTGGCAGTTTCATCGGATGACGGGGAAACATGGCGGGATATTCAGGATTTATGCAGCGGTGAGGGAGAGTTTGCATACCCTGCAATTATCTGTGATGAGGAATCATTATATATTACTTATACTTACAAAAGAAAGAATATCGCTTTTTGTAAAATAAATTATTAATAAGGAGGAAGTGAGAATGGAAAATAATTTTCCAGGTGGTTCATGGCCGGTCATGCTGACCCCATTTACCCCAGATAATCAAGTAGACTATCAGGCATTGAAGGAGTTGGTAGAATGGTATATCAGGCAAGGCGTGTCCGGTCTTTTTGCGGTCTGCCAGTCTAGTGAAATGTTTTGCCTGACTCTGGAAGAACGACTGGCAATTGCATCAAAGGTGGTAAGTTATGCGGCAGGAAGGGTTCCGGTGATTGCTTCAGGGCATGTGGCTGATAAACTTGAGGATCAGATTGCGGAACTAAACGCAATGGCTAATACAGGTGTCGATGCCGTTATTTTGATTACAAACCGGCTTGCTATGGAAGAAGAAAGTGATGAGGTCTGGATTGAGAACTGTAAAAAGATTCTGGAACAGGTAGATCCCAAAATCCCCCTTGGATTTTATGAATGCCCCTATCCATACAAACGGCTTTTATCAATTGATACAATACGCTGGTGTGCTGAGAGCGGAAGATTCTTCTTTTTGAAAGATACATGCTGCGATATCGTACAGATTCGAAAAAAGATAAACGCTATTAAAGGAACAAATTTAAAACTGTATAATGCGAACACTACGACCTTACTAGATTCACTGAAAGCCGGAGCAGCAGGGTTTTCAGGAGTAATGGACAATTTTCATCCACAGCTTTATACATGGCTTTGTAACAACTTCAACAGTGAAAAGGCAGAGGAAATATCGTCTTTTCTTACGGTAGCCTCTTTGATTGAACGTCAGTATTACCCGGTTAATGCAAAATATCAGCTGGGACAGATTGAAGGACTATCTATTACTACAAAAAGCAGAGTCAAAGATGAAAAGGGGTTAACAGATACGTTTATTAAAGAGATAACCGCATTAGATTATCTCGCAAAAATAAAAATAAAAGAGGTTCAAAGGAGGAAAAGTAATGAGAATTAAAAAAGCAGCAGCATTATTGATGACGGGGGTTTTAGTGGCAGGACTATTAGCCGGATGCGGAAAAAGCAGTAGTGATTCAACGGACAATTATCCTAGTAAGGATATCACAGTAATAATTCCGAAAGCGGCCGGCGGAGGAACAGATACGGCGGCAAGAGGATTGCTGCAGTACTTGAAGAGTAATTTAAAAGGTTCTAATTTTGTGGCAACAAATAAACCGGATGGCGGCGGTGTTACTGGAATGGTAGAGACTTCAACAGCAAAAGCAGACGGTTATACTCTAGGTATGGTAACAGTAGAATTGGCAATGTTCCCCTGGCAGGACAAGTGTCAGGTGACTCCGGCAGACTTTGCGGCTATTTCTGCCCCAATTGCCGCTCCGGCAGGATTAATCGTACCAAAAGACGCACCGTACAGTACACTTGATGAATTTGTGGAATATTGTAAAGCAAATCCCAGGGAAGTACAGGTGGGTAATTCCGGAATGGGCGCAATCTGGCATGTGGCAGCCGTTGGATTCGAAAAAGAATTTGGCGTAGAATTAAAACATATTCCTTATCCTAATGGTTCCGCAGATATTGCCGCAGCGCTTGCGGGCGGGCATATAGATGCAACAATAGCTGACCCGTCAAGTTACAAGTCACAAATTGACGCAGGAGAAATGAAGCTATTAGCAGTAATGTCAGATGAACGTTCCAGCATCTATCCTGATGCACCAACCTTTAAGGAATTAGGTCATGATATGGTAATCAGAGCGTGGGCCTGCCTTGTTGCACCAAAAGATACGCCCAAAGAGATTTTAAAAACACTTCGTGACGCAGCAGCAAAAGCAGTAGACGACAAAGAGTATCAGGAATATTTTGAAAAGCAGGGAATTGATCCTCAAAATATGATAGGGGAGGACTGCCAAAAGATGATGGAAGATGATTATGCGATGTATGAGGAATTGCTAAAGGATATTAAGATAGATTAATTACTGAAATCATTGTTTAATGCATGAGGAGAGCTGTCATGGGAAATATGAAGAAATGGAATTATATCATATCGGTGCTTATGCTTGTGATTGGGGCTGGGATAGTTGTACTGTCTTCCAAATTCAAAATTAAATTTGGAGCAGGAGATCCAGGAGCAGGATTTTGGCCGATGATCCTGGGAGTTTTAATCATACTGCTTTCTATTATATTATTACTGAGCAGCATGGCAAACAAAAGCAGGCTGGAAGAGAAGACCTTTACAATAACAACCGATGCTAATAAAAGAGTATATCTTATTATGGGAGTTGTAACAGTGTTTTGTGTTATCCTCTATATCATGGGTTTTTATATTGCAGCAGCTCTCTTTGTGCCTGCAGTGATGTATTTGTTAGAGGTAAGGAATTTAAAAAAAATAATAGTTACTACAGTTTTGACGCTGCTTGCAATTTATGTTGTTTTTGGAATTTTACTTCAAATAACATTGCCAGGACCTATATTCGTCAGTTAGGAGGAAACACAGATGGGAGATATATTAGCTGCACTTAATAATGTGTTCGGCTTACAGAATATTTTGGGATTAATCCTTGGAACAGGTGTGGGAATATTAATAGGTGCATTGCCGGGATTATCTGTAAATATGGGGATTGCCCTGCTGTTTCCATTGACCTTTTCATTCCAGGGAGTTGGCGGCATATTAATGCTTTTGGGAATTTACTGCGGTGCCATTTATGGGGGATCTATTTCTGCTATTTTGCTTAGAACCCCCGGGACACCGGCCTCTGTTGCGACGACACTGGATGGTTATCCTATGGCGGTTAAGCTGGGACAGCCAGGGCGTGCACTTGGGCTATCGACATTTGGTTCTACTTTTGGCGGCATATTCAGCGCTATCTGCTTAATCATACTGTCTCCGATACTAGCAAAGGTGGCTCTGCAGTTTTCAAAGCCGGAGTATTTTGCGCTGGCCATGTTTGGAATAAGTATTATTACGAGTGTATCTTCTGGTTCAATCATTAAAGGGATGATAGGGGGACTCCTGGGACTGTTTATAGCAACCATAGGTATTGATAATTTAAGCGGAAATGTCCGGTTTACATTTGGAACTACTTATTTACTTGGAGGTATTTCATTTGTGCCCGTTCTTATTGGCCTGTTTGCATTTTCACAAGTGCTGCAAAGCGTTGAAGAATGTTATAAAGAGACTCGTGTAAAGTACGATGTAAAGATTAAACGCGTATTTCCCACGTGGGTGGATATCAAACGTGTAATGGTTACTACAATACGTTCAGCCTTCATTGGAACATTTATTGGCTGTGTACCGGGAACAGGGGGCGACATTGCATCATTTGTATCTTATGACCAGGCAAAACGTTGGTCAAAGTATAAGGATAATTTTGGAAATGGAGAGCCAGAGGGGATTGTTTCACCGGAAGCTGCAAATAATGCAGTATCGGGAGGCGCGATGATTCCAATGCTGACGCTTGGAATTCCAGGTGACGGTGCTACCGCCATTATGCTTGGTGCGTTAATGGTGCAGGGAATGCAGCCGGGACCGTTACTGTTTAAGGAACAGGCCAGTTCTGTGTATGCCATATTTATTGGTCTGCTGTGTGCCAATGTTATTATGGGACTGTTTGGGTTTTCGTTAATCCGTCTTTTTGTTAAAGTGATAAATATTCCTAAAGAGATATTACTGCCAGTTATTTTTACTTTGACATTTGTTGGCGCTTATGCGTACAATAATTCCATTATAGATGTGTTTGTTATGGTGTTTTGCGGAATGGCTGGTTACTTTTTGAATAAGATGCAATTTTCCATGTCGGCAATTGTAATAGGTATTATATTAGGCGCTATGGCGGAATCTAATTTCCGGGGCGCGTTAACAATGAGTGACGGCAATATGGCAATTTTTATGACCAGGCCAATTTGTGCGGTATTCTTGATACTGGCTCTCATATTTTTATTTTCCCCGATTTTGGGACCTAAACTAAAAACAGTTCTGGCAAAACAAGGGAAGGAAAGGTCATGATATTAGCAAGTTTAAAAAATCTTACAAATAACATACAGCAGATGCTGCCGCAGATTAGTGAAATTGAAGAACTGATTAATAGAAGTGAAAATCAATCGGTGGGCAGATATGAAACAGCTTGGGGGTATTATATGATCCAGGAGGGGCAGACAACTGATTTAAAGCAGGGGGTATTCGAAAGCCATTGTAAATACTTGGATATACAGTGCCTTCTCAAGGGAAAGGAATATTTAGAATGGCAGGAAATTGACAAGCTGGAGAGGTGTTCAGAGTATTCAGATGTAAAAGATGTACAGTATTTGAATGGATGTGGAAATATACTTTTAATAGAGCCAGGTATGTGTTATATCATGTTTCCAGAAGATGGACATAAGGCCTGCGGCCATACCATACAAAAGAGCAGCTACAGAAAGTTTGTTGCCAAAATTGAAATATAAACTAGTTAATATCAAAGGAAATGTCGGTTAATACCGTTTTTAAGGTTCCTGCTACAAAATAAGTATATCCCACAGAATACCGTGTTTTTCAGAACACAATTCTCTGTGGGATATGCTTATTTTTCATCAGACTGCTTATTTTGTACCGTAACATGACAAAAACGGTCTCTACGGCTTTTTGAAACGACAGGTACGCAGACCGCGGGAAGTGGGTCTCACATTTTTCCTGGCTGGCTCATCTGGTGGGACGGTGTTAGTTCAGGAAGGGCTCATGTGGGTGGACCACCCGGGCAGGCTAACTAATTGGCTGTGTTTTTTCTTTCAGCCATGCACGTTCTTCTTCATTCAGGTGAGGGGAGAGTCTGGCATAGGTCTCTTCGTGGTAATGGTTGATCCAGTCAATCTCTTCCTGGGTGAGCAGGTCGGGAAGGATCAGGCTGGATTCGAAGGGACAGTAGGTTACGGTCTCAAATTTCAGGAAACGGCCGAATTCGTTGACGCAGTCTTCCTGGACGAGCAGGTTGTTTTCCAGGCGTACGCCGTGACGTCCTGGCTTATACACGCCGGGTTCGTCGGAGAAGAGCATTCCGGTATCGAGGGGAACCTGCTTTGCGTAGGGGAACGGCGGGGCAAACTCGGTGATGATCTTGCCGGGGCCTTCATGGACATACAGGAGATATCCCATGCCATGTCCGGTGCCGTGCCCAAAGTGGCGGGAGTGGTTCCACTGGATGGATTTTGCGATTCCGTCAAGCACGTCTCCGGTGATGCCATAGACAAAGTGCTGGGTCGCCAGTGCGATGTTGGACTTGAGGGTCAGGGTGTAGTCGGTCTTCATCTCTTCTGTACACGGACCTACGGGGATGACACGGGTGATGTCAGTCGTTCCGGTCTTGTAGTGGGCACAGAGGTCGAACAGCAGCATTCCTTCTTTTTCCACGGATGCGTGGATTTCTTCGGAAGGGCGGTAGTGCGGCAGGGCTGCATTCGGTCCGTAGGCGATGATTGCCAGATTTGCGGGCATCAGGTAATCCGGATCCATCCTGCGGAAAATTTCCAGGTCCTTGACCAGATCGTATTCTGTGACAGGGCCTTTTTCAAGACGGTCGTAAATATGACGCATAAAACGGATGATCGCCACGCATTCTTTGACGTTGCTGATCCGTATGTTTTCCTGTTCTACCGGGTTCTTGCGGCTCTTAAAGTATGTAATGATATCCATCTGCTCCAGAATCTGTATGGTGTCCGGGATGGAAGAGTAGTGCTTTAAGCTTGTCTTGTACGGGTCGATCAGAATCCGGCTTTTGGGCGGAAGTTTTTTGAGGAGGGAGAAAATCTCGTTCCGTGGATAGACGGTGATGCCGTCTGCCTCCAGGTGGGATCTGGCTGCCGCATCCAGCTTTTCTTCATCCATGCACAGGCATACTTCCCTGGGAGTGAACAGCAGATATCCATGGAATACCGGATAGATCGGGTGGTCACCGCCTCTTAGGTTGGTCAGCCAGGCCACATCATCGACGCAGCAGCCCAGGTAACAGTCGGCCCCGCTGTCTGCAATCCGGGCGCGGACCCGTGCAATTTTGTCGGGGCGGGATTCTCCGGTGCAGTTAAGAGCAAGTTCCCAGACCGGTGCATCAGGGATCGGGGGACGGTCAGTCCAGAGCTGTCCGGGATAATTTTTCTCGTGACGGATCTGTCCGCCATACTGCTGAAAGAAGGCCATACATTTCCTGTAGTCGGCGATCGAGAGGACCTCACCATCCATGGCAAGTGTGAAACCTCTGTCTACATGTCTTACCACCCATTCCATCCAGTCCGGGGTTCCCTGCGTGGAAGTGTTGATCAGTTCAAAGATACTGGTATCCAGTTCCCGCTCCATCTGTGCGATATAACGTCCGTCGCTCCAGAAGGCGGCATGGTTCAGTGTCACGACGCAGCACCCGGCGGTTCCTGTAAAACCACTGAACCACTGCATAGCGCGCCAGTGAGTGGCAACTCCTTCACTTTGATGCGGATCCGCAGTCCCAATATAGACCGCGTCCACGTGCTCCTGCTTCATGAGTTCTCTCAGAGCGGATACATGTTCTTTTCCTGTCATAAGAAAATCCTCCTCATTTTGCTGAATCCTGCTGACAGGAAAGCGTGATTCCTTTTCTGCCGGTCAGGATTTTTGTCGCTTTACTTTGCTGTCAGTATACCAGATTTCAGGGCATACGTGAAGAAGATAAAACGTCCCGGCGGCATCTGTTTTGAGGAGATGGGAGAGTCAGATAAATACATTCTGGACCAGAAGCATATATACAATAGTCCCGCCGGCAATACTCAGCAGCATGTTTTTCTTCCATTTATGGAGGAGAAACACACAGAAGACGGCAATCAGTTCCGGCAGACAGTAGAATCCCTGATCCGGTGCGTCCTTCAAAGAGTAGACTACCAACAGCCCGATGACGGCGTTTGGCAGAACCTTTCCCAGAAAACGGATGAAGGATGGCGGTGTCTTATCTGCCGGGAAGACGAGAAACGGTAAGAAACGCGTCAGCATGGTTCCGGCGACAACGGTTAAAATCGTAAAAATACTTTGAGCGGCAGTCATTCTGCGTCCACCTCACTTTCTTTTTCCAGAGTGTTTCTCTTACAGGCAAAGCATAAGACAATGCCCAGCATTGCAGGAACCATAAAATTCTGACTGCCGAATACAAAAAGGCAGACTACAGAGCAGATGATCCCAATCAGTGCGGGAGTATGATCCGTCGTCTCCTCCCATTGTCCAAGGAACATGACAACGAAAAGGGCGGTCATGACAAATTCGATTCCTTTCGTGTCGAAGTGGATCACATAACCCAGAAGCCCTCCCAGGGCCGCCCCGGTCACCCAGTAAATGTGGTTCAGTAAGGTGACCCAGAACATAAACCATCCCCGGTCCACATCCGGCGGCGGTGTAACGGAACAGTTGATGGAAAAGGATTCATCGCACATGCCAAATATGAGATAGAACTTCTTGACACCACAGTTTTTATATTGGTCCAGCATGGAGATTCCGTAAAAAAGATGCCTGGCATTAACCATAAGTGTCAGCAGAAACGCGTAAATGGGATGGAAAGCTGACAATAAGAGATTGACGGTGACAAATTCCATGGAACCGGCAAAGATGAACATGCTCATAAACAGGGGATAGAGAAAAGAGAAGCCTTTGCTTTTCATCAGAAATCCATAGGACATTCCTAAAAACAGAAATCCCACGCAAATGGGAAGGGTGTGCGGCAGCGCCGCTTTCAGTGCTTTTTTCTTCATATGCTGTTTTCTCCTTAGATTATCTTGCATTTTCTGCACGCCGCCAATATAATGGAAGTATTCATTATATCTGATGTGCGTCAGAAATAGTGAACGGTTGTACAATATATATTACGTTTGTTCAATATAATTGTCAAGCGAAAAGAGAGGATATTTTATGGAGCTGAGTAAAATTATTGCATTTAATTTAAAAAAGCTGAGGACGGAGAGGAATCTCAGCCTGGGGCAGCTGGCGGCAGAATCGGGGATCAGTAAGACGATGCTGTCAGATATCGAAAAAGGGAACAGTAACCCGACGATCAATACGATCTGGAAAATAGCCAATGGCCTGAAAGTGCCATATACGAAGCTGATAGACGGGGTGGACGGTGAGACCACGGTCGTCTCGAGGAAAGAGACGATGGAGCAGACGGGGGAGACGAAGGCCTACCGTGTCTACTGCTACTTTACGACTACGCCGACCAGAAATTTTGAACTGTTCTACTGTGAGCTGGATCGCCATTCCTCCAATCAGTCCATCGGCCATTCTGAGAAAGCGCAGGAATATATCTACGTGATCATAGGTGAGCTGACGCTGGATACAGAGAACGGAGAATTTATTTTGCAGGAAGGGGATTCCATGGCGTTTGATTCTTCCATCAGCCATACGTATATCAATCAGCAGGAAGAGATGGCGGCTTTTATCGTTATCAATTATTATCCAATGTAAAGGGAGCAAAGACTTGAAAGAAAAAGAATTAAAGAACAAAGGATTTTACAGAAACTTTTTCTCCATCTATGTGGTACTTGTGCTGCAGAATGTCATTACCATCAGCGTAAATCTTGCCGATAACATGATGCTTGGCTCTTACAGCGAGACGTCACTGGCAGGTGTTGCCGCTGTGAATCAGATCCAGTTTGTCTATCAGCAGCTTTTATTTGCACTGGGGGATGGACTGGTGATCATCTGCAGCCAGTACTGGGGAAAGCATCAGACCGGGCCGATGAAGAAGATCGCTGCCTCGGCCATGCGGCTGGGACTGCTTGTGGGCGTGGTTCTGTTTCTGCTGGTCAGTATTTTCCCGTATCAGGCTGTTGGAATCTTTACAACAGATGGACCGATTATCCAGGAAGGGGTCAATTATTTAAAGGTCATTCGTTTTACCTACTTGTTCTTTGCAGTGACACAGCTTCTGCTGGCAACTCTGCGCAGTGTGGAGGTTGTGAATATTGCATTTTACCTTTCCGTGATGACCTTTTTTGTCAATTGCGGTATCAATTACGTACTGATTTACGGAAAATTTGGAGCACCAGAGCTGGGCGCTGTGGGGGCGGCCATAGGAACTCTGGCGGCCAGGATTCTGGAATGTGGAGTGTTGATTGTCTATATGCTCAGGAAAGAAGCCAGCCTGAAAATGAGGCCGAAGGATTATCTGAGAACGGACCGTCTTCTATTTAAGGATTACATCAGGCTGACCAGTCCCATGCTTTTAGTGCAGGGGCTGTGGGGGATTAATACGGCCCTGCAGACAGCAATTCTGGGACATATGACAGCGGCGGCGATCGCGGCAAACAGTGCGGCGTCCACCCTGTTTATGCTGGTAAAGTCCACGGCAGTAGGTGCATCATCGGCAGCTTCTATCATCATAGGAAAGACAGTGGGCACCGGGGATACGGACCAGGTGATGCGCTATTCCAGTAAACTTCAGCGAATGTTTGTTGTGATCGGGGTACTTTCGGGAATCCTTTTATTCTTCCTGAGAATTCCGGTTCTGAGTCTGTATGACCTGTCAGCATCCACGAAAGAGATGACGAATACGTTCCTGATCATCCTAAGTGTTGTCTGTGTGGGCATGTCCTATCAGATGCCGACGAACAACGGAATCATCCGGGGAGGCGGATACGCCATGTTTGTAGTGAAGATGGATCTGATCAGTATCTGGATGATCGTGATCCCGCTGTCATTTGTGATGGCATTTGTGGTAAAGGCATCACCGGCGGTGGTGGTGTGCTGCCTGAATGCGGACCAGATATTCAAGTGCGTTCCAGCGTATCTGGAATCACATTATGGGCACTGGATCAAGAAACTTACGCGAGAGGAAAAGACAGTATAAAAACAGCCTGTATCACAGCTTCCGATGTGCCAGGAACGTTGGAAGGAGCGGTACAGGCTGTTTTTTGGTTAATTTTTAAAGAAGATATTCCAGTTCGCTAACGGCATAGAGGGGAAGATTGGTAAGAGTATCTTCTTCTTTATAATCAGACATCGATGTTCTGACAGACAGCTCTGGCTGAAATTTTTCCCGATAGGATTTCAGGCTTTTCGCTTTCAGGTTGACCTCTGCTTTTACTTCAACGGGTACAATTTTTTCCCCATTATCTATTACAAAATCGATTTCACAGGTATTGCGGTCATTGGTGTAGTAGTACACAGAAAGTTCTGTCTGTGATGCAAGCTGCTGCATGACATACTGCTCCGTAAGAGAGCCTTTAAACTCTGTAAAAAGATCATTGCCGTTCAGCAGCGCCTTCTGGTTCAAGCCAACCATACAGGAGAGCAGCCCAACATCCAGAAGAAACAGTTTGAATGCTTTCAGGTCCTCGTATGCCCGAAGAGGCAGACCGGGGCTTGTGATCCGGCTGACTTTATGAACCAGTCCGCAGTCAGAAAGCCACATGATTGCGGTCTCATAATCTTTTGCCCTTGCACCCTCACGGAGAAGGCCATATATGAATTTTCGGTTTTCCTTTGCCAGTTGTGATGGAATACTGTTCCACACCATGCGGATCTTTGGAACAATTTCGTTAGGTGCATGCTTGGAAAAGTCCTGTTCATAGGCATCCAGTATCCGTTTCTGGATTCTGCGCACTTCGTTAAAATCCTGGTCTTCTGTAAAACACAGGACAGCTTCCGGCATCCCGCCTACAAAATAGTACTGCTTTAATGCATCGATATAAGTCTGCCTGAAACTGCTGACCATGTCGAAATCATGCTGATTTAAAACCTCAGTAAAACGTTCTTTTCCGGTGGCAGTCAGAAACTCCTGGAAGGAGAGTGGGTATAGTTTAAGAAAATCTACCTTTCCTACCGGAAAAGAGGTGCCTTCATGAAGGGCAATTCCCAAAAGTGAGCCTGCACAGATGATGTGGTACTGGGGAGCATTCTCGCAGAAATATTTCAGACTGGTCAGTGCTTTTGGGACTTCCTGCACCTCATCGAAAATCAGGAGTGTATGTTCCGGATCGATCTTCCTTCCCGCATATAGTTCAAGTCCAAGAATAAGCCGCTGAGTATTTAAATCAGCGGAAAACAATTCCTGCATCTGGCTGTTGGAATCGAAGTTGATATATACAGAGTCTTCATATGCCTGGGAGCCAAATTCCTTCATCAGCCAGGTCTTTCCAACCTGTCTCGCCCCTTCAATAATAAGAGGCTTGCGGCGGGGATTTTTCTTCCATTTATAGAGTTCTTTTATTGCACAGCGATACATGATACCACCTCCGGATCATTATGATAATTATAGTATAACACTGTTTTACATAATATACACGGAAAAATTGAAGATTTATACACTTTTTACACCGAAAAAATGTTAACCAATACATTTTATTCAATGAAAAAAAGCCGTTTGTAGTCAAGGGAAGAAATATTAAGATTAACAAAAAAGCAAAAATCATATTTTGATTTTTGCTTTCTGTATTTTAGGGCAACAGGAAATAGCGCAAAAATCATATGCGGGGAGGATAAGTTAAGGGAAGTATTTATCTGTTTCCTGGGATATAATGAGGGTTAAAAGGGGGAATCTATCATGGGAAAATTATTCGGGCCGGTCGATATGACAAAAGGGACGCCCTGGAAGAAGATTGGGATATTCACGATTCCTATGCTGCTTGGTAATATTGCACAGCAATTGTATAATACAGTGGATAGCGTTGTAGTTGGTAAATATATCGGGGATTCTGCACTGGCGGCTGTAGGTTCGGCAGGACCGGTCGTGAATCTTTTGATTGTATTATTTGTAGGGATAAGTGTCGGTGCAAGCATTGTGGTATCCCAGTATCTGGGCGCCAGAATACGTGACGGGCTGTCAAATACAATCGGTAACCGTATTACGCTTACATTTATTGCATCAGTATTAGTCATGGTGGTAGCCACGCTGCTTGCCAGGCCGATGCTTCTGCTTTTAAATACGCCTGACAGCATTATTGACTGGTGTACATCCTATCTGAGAATTTTATTTCTGGGATCGGCAGGGCTGGCTTTTTTTAACATACTAAGCGGGGTTCTGCGTGGATTAGGCGATTCTGTTTCCGCATTAATTTATCTGCTTATTTCAAGTCTGATTAATATTATTTTAGACCTGTTTTTTGTTTCCGTGTTGAAACTGGGAGTTGACGGGGTAGCCTATGCAACAATTATTGCACAGGGGATTTCTGGTCTATTGTGCTTCCTCAAATTAAAACGGATGAATACACTGTTTGATATCAGGCTTAAGAACTTGAAATTGGAGAAGGAATTTGCCGTTAATATTATTAAGCTGGGATTTCCTTCAGGAGTGACACAGGCCATTCTGGCAACTTCAATGCTGCTGGTACAGTCATTGACAAATAGTTTCGGGGAATTATTTATTGCAGCGAATGTGATGGTAATGCGTGTGGACGGCTTCGTGATGCTGCCGAACCAATCCTTCGGAAACGGACTGACGACATATGCAGGACAGAATGTAGGCGCCGGGGATCAGGCAAGAGTTGAACAGGGAGCCAGACAGGGGACCTGGATGACAATTATCACAACCTCTGTAATCACGGTTTCTATTCTGATTTTCGGAAAAAGCCTTATGGGGATATTTACAAACACAGAGGAACTGATTGACACGAGTATAAGAATGATGATGATACTTGCTCCGGGCTATGTTGCAATGGGAATCGTACAGGGCTTGTCTGGAGTTATGAGGGGGGCAGGTGATACAATCACACCAATGTGGATTGCAATAACAATGACCCTGTTTATCCGTGTGCCGCTGGCATATTTACTTACATTTTTGACGAAAAGTGCACAATACCCGCAGGGAAGGAAGGAATGTATCTTTATTTCATTGACATTGTCTCTAATTATGGGAGCGGTCATGAATGTCTATTTCTATAAAAAAGGTAAATGGAGAGGAAAGAGTGTCATTAAAAGTGAGGTCAGGAATATAGAAAAATAGAAGAGAAGGAAGAGGAAGAGAAAGCAGGCTGTCTTCTGAAATCTCCCTGCATGTTGTGGAGGCACTGAACGCATTTGAAACAGCAGCGGAAACGAATTCGGTTTATGAGATGAAAACGACCTGTCGGAAACCGGAGATGATGGGACAGGATTGGAAATTGTGGGAAGTAAGGTAAGATAGGACACAACAGGCAGAAAGTGATGTAGCATGCAACGGCTGCATCACTTTCTGATTACAGTGAAGTAAAAATAATTGGCACAGGAGCTAAAGACAATGTTATAGCCAATCACCTCTTCCGTGAACGTACGGTTTGTGATATGATGAAAGACATAAACCCCAGGCTGGATGAAAAGTGCTGCCAATGGGAAGATGTGAGGTGTTAGTATGGGACGGCGGGTGAAATGCAGACGGATCTGTGAGATGCCGAAGGTGGAAGAGTTTGCTCCGGCGAATATCAGGTGTCAGGAAGAGATTGAGATGACGGTGGATGAATTTGAGACGATCCGCCTGATTGACCATCAGGGATATTCGCAGGAGGAGTGCGCCCGGCAGATGAATGTGGCAAGGACGACCGTGCAGTCCATCTATGATTCTGCCAGAAAAAAGCTTGCAGAGGTGCTTGTAGAAGGAAAGAAGTTAAAAATCGGAGGCGGCGCCTACGAGGTGTGCCCGGAGGCGAAGGAGTGCTGTCGCAGGAGATGCGCTCATACAGACTGTGGCGGTGAGAACGGATGCTGCAGTGCAGATTCGCAGACCTGTGGAATGAAATGTCGAAATAGTTGATGAAATAACTGACATATGCCGAAAATAATAATTGACATATGACAGAAATAAAGCTACAATAGAAACAGATTCAGAGAACATGGCAGATGATAAAAGGAAGAGTCTGTTTGTGTTCCTTTTACTCAAAAATTATTTCAGGATTAAGGAGGCATTCGATATGAGAATCGCAGTAACATACGATAATGGACAGGTATTTCAGCATTTCGGACATTGTGAGAATTTCAAGATTTATGAGGTAGAAGACAATCAGGTGAAGTCTTCAGAGGTAGTAAGTGCCATCGGAAGCGGACACGGCGCACTGGCAGGATTCCTTCAGGGACATCAGGTACAGACCCTGATCTGCGGCGGAATCGGCGGTGGAGCACGTACAGCACTTGCAGAGATCGGTATCGAGCTGTATCCGGGAGTTTCAGGAGATGCGGACGCGAGCGTAGAGGCACTGTTAAAGGGAGAACTGGATTATAACCCGGATACCGTGTGCAGCCATCATCACCACGGAGAAGGCCACGACTGCGGAAGCCATTCCTGCGGCGAAGATAAGCACGGATGCGGTGGGAACTAGACAGTTTACCCGCAATGTTAGTTAAGGCATAGACCTGGGATCACTTAAAAAAGCAAGCTCTCCCTCTGCTTACGCTTCGTTTGCAGGGAGGGCTTGAGATATAGTTTTATATCCCACCACACCAGAAATATCTGTTCTCCGATTCTTTGGAAAAATATTTTCCATCTTCAAATTCACTGTAATCTGTAAAATATGGTTCATCTACCTTAATATCATCAAAAATCCCTTTTTTACCTGCATATTAAAAAAGTCTTTTAACTCTTCAAATAATTTGGCAGAATTAATTTCTGTTCCTTTCCTTTCGTCACAATCGCACCTCCTCATTGAAACCACCTCGCTTCTACTTTAGGAACCACTACTTTGAATGGTTCATGATACATACGAGCCTGTTTTTCCGGCCTTAATGAAAACAGTAATCCGCGCCAGGGCTTAGAGGAAGCGTAGCAGGAAGCAGCAGTTCTTATCCTTCCCCGGCTTTGCCAACAACGTACGATGTACCAACCGGACATATTCCTTTCTGACAGAGCTGCTTTTTAAAGACTAACTGACAATGGAGATTAAATCAATGTCAGTTAGTTTTTTTAGTGTCGTTTGAAGCAGAAAAAGGTGCGCTTGATTCAATATGGATGGAAAAAGCAGATAAATATGGTAAAAACATATCATGGTATA
>CABTYO010000002.1 GCA_902489075.1 uncultured Faecalicatena sp.
AGACGTGTGCTCTTCCGATCTCTTTCTATATAAATAAAGACATTGTACTGCGTACCCAGACATCACCGGTACAGGCACGTGTCATGGAACAGGGTAAGCTTCCGATCCGTATGATCGCACCGGGAAGAGTATTCCGTTCTGACGAAGTGGATGCCACACATTCTCCTTCTTTCCATCAGATTGAGGGGCTTGTGATCGACAAGAATATTTCCTTTGCTGATCTGAAAGGAACACTGGAAGTATTTGCAAAAGAACTGTTCGGACCAGAGACAAAGACGAAATTCCGTCCGCACCATTTCCCATTCACAGAGCCAAGCGCCGAGGTGGATGTAAGCTGCTTCAAGTGCGGCGGTAAGGGCTGCCGTTTCTGTAAAGGTTCCGGCTGGATCGAGATCCTGGGCTGCGGTATGGTACATCCGCATGTATTGGAAATGTGTGGAATCGACCCGGAAGAATATTCCGGTTTTGCATTCGGAGTCGGCCTGGAGCGTATTGCTCTTTTGAAATATGAGATCGACGACATGAGACTGCTGTACGAAAACGATATCCGTTTCCTGAAACAGTTCTAATAGATACGAAGATGTGAAAAAGAAAGTGAGGAAATAAGAGTGAATACTTCATTATCATGGATTAAAGCGTATGTCCCGGATCTGGATGTGACAGCGCAGGAGTATACAGACGCAATGACATTGTCCGGTACAAAAGTAGAAGGATTTGAGGCGCTGGACGCAGATTTGGAAAATATCGTGATCGGACAGATCGAGAAGATCGACAAACACCCGGATGCAGATAAGCTGATCATCTGCCAGGTGAACGTAGGCAATATGTCAGTCCAGATCGTAACAGGAGCGAGCAATGTACACGAAGGCGACAAAGTTCCTGTCGTACTGGATGGAGGCCGCGTTGCAGGCGGACACGATGGCTCCAAGACACCAGGCGGAATCAAGATTAAAAAAGGAAAACTGCGCGGCGTAGAAAGCTGCGGCATGATGTGCTCCATCGAGGAGCTTGGCTCTACAAAGGATATGTATCCGGATGCGCCGGACAATGGAATCTACATTATGCCAAAGGATGCAGAAATCGGAGCAAGCGCGATCGAGGCACTTGGTTTAAACGATGTGGTATTCGAGTATGAGGTAACATCCAACAGAGTGGACTGCTACAGCGTCATCGGTATCGCACGCGAGGCTGCAGCGACCTTCCGCAAAGAGTTCGTTCCTCCGGTAGTGACCGAGACGGGAAATGACGAAGATGTCAATGATTACATTAAAGTATCCGTTGAAAATACAGACCTCTGCCCTCGTTACTGTGCAAGAGTGGTCAAAAACGTAAAGATCGGGCCATCCCCGGAGTGGATGCAGAGAAGACTGGCATCCGTAGGAATCCGTCCGATCAACAACCTGGTCGATATCACAAACTATGTGATGGAAGAATATGGACAGCCGATGCATGCCTATGACCTGGATACCATTGCAGGACGCCAGATCGTAGTGAAGACCGCACAGGATGGGGATAAGTTCACCACACTGGACGGTCAGGAGAGAACACTGGACAGTGACGTGCTGATGATCTGCGACGGTGAGAAGCAGATCGGTATCGCCGGAATCATGGGCGGGGAAAACTCCATGATTACAGATAATGTACAGACCATGCTGTTCGAGGCTGCCTGCTTTGACGGTGTGAACATCCGTAAATCCAGCAAGAGAGTCGGACTTCGTACAGATGCATCCGGTAAATTCGAGAAGGGGCTGGACCCGAACAATGCAAAGGCTGCCATCGACCGTGCCTGCCAGTTAGTAGAAGAGCTGGGCGCAGGAGAAGTAGTCGGAGGCACTGTGGATGTCTATGGAAAAGTAAAAGAACCGGTACGCGTGCCATTTGACGCGGACAAGATCAACGCAATGCTGGGAACAGAGATTTCCGAAGCAGAGATGCTTGGATATTTCGAGAAGATCGGCCTTGAATATGACGCAGAAGCAAAAGAAGTGATTGCACCGACTTTCCGTCATGACCTGTTCAGAATCGCTGACCTGGCAGAAGAGGTCGCAAGATTCTACGGATATGACAATATCCCGACCACACTGCCAAATGGAGAGGCAACAACAGGAAAGCTTTCCTTCAAGTTAAGAATCGAAGAAGTTGCAAGAAATATTGCAGAATTCTGCGGCTTCAGTCAGGGAATGACTTATTCCTTCGAGAGCCCGAAGGTATTCGATAAATTACTTCTGCCGCAGGATTCACCACTCCGCCAGACAGTGAACATCATGAATCCACTGGGCGAGGACTACAGCATCATGAGAACAACTTCATTGAACGGAATGCTGACCTCACTTGCAACGAACTATAACCGTAGAAATAAAGATGTGCGTCTCTATGAATTAGGCAACATTTACCTTCCAAAGTCACTTCCACTGACAGAACTGCCGGAGGAGCGTATGCAGTTTACACTGGGTATGTACGGAAAAGGCGACTTCTTCAGCATGAAGGGTGTTGTCGAGGAATTCTTCGAGAAAATCGGCATGGAGAAGAAAGAGACTTACGACCCGAATGCCGGAAAACCGTATCTGCATCCGGGACGTCAGGCAAATATTGTATATGACGGAAAGGTCATCGGATATTTAGGTGAGATCCATCCGGAAGTAGCAGACAATTACGGAATTGGCGACCGCGCTTATGTGGCAGTTATCGACATGCCGGAGATCATGGAGTACGCAACATTTGACAGGAAGTATACAGGTATTGCAAAATATCCTGCAGTGACCCGTGATATCAGTATGGTAGTGCCGAAGGAAGTCCTGGTAGGTGAGATCGAAAATGTGATCGAGAAGAAGGGCGGCGCTTATCTGGAAAGCTATGGACTGTTCGACCTTTACGAAGGAGAACAGATCAAGGCAGGCTTCAAGTCTGTTGCATATTCTATCGTATTCAGGGCAAAGGATAAGACTCTGGAAGAGGCTGACGTATCAGCGGCAATGAAGAAGATCTTAAAAGCACTGGAAGAGATGGGAATCGAATTGAGACAGTAAGAGATCAGTGAAAATATGGAAATAAATTTACCTTATGGAGTAAATTGAACATTCAGGGAGCAGCGGGGACGCTTAGGCGTACCGCTGCTCTTAAATGAGTAGAAAGAAGGAAATCAAGTTGAAGACAAGTGATTTTTATTATGATCTGCCACAGGAGCTGATCGCGCAGGACCCTCTTGAGGACCGGTCCAGCTCCCGCCTGCTTGTATTGGATAAAGAGACCGGAGAGATCAGACACCGGATGTTCCGTGATATCATCGAATACTTAAATCCGGGTGACTGCATGGTCATCAATGATACAAAAGTAATCCCGGCCCGTCTGATCGGCTCTAAGATTGGAACGGACGCGAAAATCGAAGTCCTGTTACTTAAACGAAAGGAAAATGATGTCTGGGAGACGCTGGTGAAGCCAGGGAAAAAGGCAAAGCCAGGTACCAGGATCAGTTTTGGAGACGGACTTTTAGTGGGAGAGGTCATCGATGTGGTGGAGGAAGGAAACCGCCTGATTCATTTTGAATATGAAGGGATTTTCGAGGAGATACTGGACCAGCTGGGACAGATGCCCCTGCCCCCTTACATTACCCATCAGTTAAAGGACCGGGACAGATATAATACTGTATATGCGGCCCACGAGGGTTCTGCGGCGGCACCGACGGCAGGGCTGCATTTTACACCGGAGTTGCTTAAGGCAATTGAGGAAAAAGGCATTGATATTGCACGTGTCACCCTGCATGTCGGGCTTGGAACATTCCGCCCAGTCAAGGTGGATGACGTGGCAGAGCACCACATGCACTCCGAATTCTACCAGATTGACGAGGAGGCGGCAGAGAAGATCAACCGTGCAAAAGACAATGGAGGCCGTGTGATCTGCGTCGGAACGACAAGCTGCCGTACCATCGAGTCGGCTGCGGATGAGACAGGGCACTTAAAAGCATGCAGCGGATGGACGGAAATCTTCATCTATCCGGGATATCAGTTCAAAATACTGGACTGCCTGATCACCAACTTCCATCTGCCGGAATCCACGCTGATCATGCTTGTATCCGCGCTGGCAGGAAGAGAGCATGTGCTTCATGCTTACAAGGAAGCAGTGAAGGAGAAGTATAGATTCTTCAGTTTTGGAGATGCGATGTTTATCGGGAAATAAGTTTTGTGAAAGTCATTGAGCCAATACAAAGTTTGGAAGGATTTTTTGGAAAGAGAAAGCGACAGATGCAACTAATCAGGTGCAGCTGTCGCTTTTTGTTGGCTTTATTTAGATTGAGGAGGGAGATCAGGACTGTACTTCGATGACGGCTGATGTTAAAATACATATAAATAGCGGACTGCATGATTTGGATATGTTGGAATGGAAAGGCCAGAATTTACTGGGGGAAATTCTGATGCAGGTGCGTGAAGAATTAAAGAACGGGAAGAATACTATGGCATCTACTGAATGAAAGAGAAGGTGAATTTTTATGCTGCTTATTATAGAAGATAACCCTAATATCCGTCAGGAACTGTCAGACTATCTGCAGGCAAATGGACATCCATCCGTCTGTCCGGATTGTTTTTCATGTTCCCAGGAAGAACTGACCGCGGCGGTCAAAGATCTGCTTGATGCAAACCCGGTGGATCTGATTTTGCTGGATATCAGTCTGGAAGCCTGCGACGGATTGAAGCTCTGCAAGGAGATCCGCAGCGTGTCCGGTGTGCCTGTCATTTTCCTCACCGGCAGAGTCAGCGAGGAGGATGAACTCACCGGAATTCTGATGGGCGGAGATGATTTTATCCGGAAGCCCTGCAGCCTGCCGATTCTTCTGGCCCGCATCAACCGGATACTGACCAGGCAGAACCAGGCACCCTCGGAGTCCATTCACGCCTCCGGTGTCTCCCTCAACGTGCTGATGGGACAGATTTCCTTTCAGGGGAAGACCATGGAACTGTCCAAAAATGAGGTGAAAATCCTCTATTATCTGTTTTTGAACAAAGATCATGTAGTGACCAAGGATTCCCTGATTGAATATCTGTGGGAGAATAAGTTTTATGTGGATGAAAATATTTTAAATGTCAACCTGTCGCGCCTCCGCCACCGTTTAAAGGAGCTGGGGATTGACGATCTGATCAGAACAGTACCCAAAAAGGGGCTGATGGTACAGGAGGAAAAGGAATGGCTGTGTTTTTGAATCTGTTCTGCATGATTGCCCTGAGCATTTATCTGAGTCTGCTGGGAAACAGCTTTTCGGCTGTCCTGCCGATCCTTGTCGTCTGGGCGGTCATCCTGGCAGTGGTCTGGGGAAGTAAGTATTACAGAATCAAGAAAAAGACCGCACAGGTGACCAGAAAACTGGAGCAGCTGGACCAGAAGTATCTGATCTGTGAAATGCTGGACAAGCCGGAAAATGCCGAGGAGAAGCTCTGCCAGCACATCCTGCGTGCCGCCTTAAAATCCATGCTGGAAAATGTGAACCATCTGAAAAATACCCAGCGGCAGTACAAGGAATATATTGAGGAGTGGATACACGAGATCAAGACTCCCATCACCGCCATAGACCTGATCTGCAGAAATCATCCGGGCGGGGAGAATAAGCGGATACAAAAAGAGCTGTCCCGCATTGATTATCTGGTGGAACAGGCTCTTTACTATGCCCGGAGCGAGAATGTGGAAAAGGATTATTTTGTCAAAGAATTCCCTCTGTTTGATGCGCTGAATCCTGCACTCATGGCAAACAGGACTCTGCTGCTGGAAGAGAAGATCCGCCTCCAGGTAGAGGAGACACCGGATACGGTCTGTACGGATGAAAAATGGCTTACTTATATCATGAACCAGATCCTTTCCAACTCCATCAAATATCACAGATCCGAAGGTGCCTGGATCAGAATATCCGCCAGACATGAGAAGGACGGGGTTTTTCTGATTATCGAGGATAACGGAAGGGGCATTTCACCGGAGGATCTGCCGCGTATCTTTGAAAAAGGCTTTACCGGAAGTTCCCGGGACAATCAAAAATCTACCGGCATGGGACTGTATCTGTGCAGAAAACTCTGTCTGAAACTGGGACTTGACATTCAGGCGGAATCGGTACTTCATGAGGGAACGAAGATTACCATCGGATTCCCCACAGGAACCTATCACCACCCGGACCGTCGGGACTGACTGCGGCGTCCTTTTTACTTACAACTTTGTAAGTACCAAAAGGACACCGCTTTTGTTATCATAAGGGCAGAAACAGGAAAGGAGTACTATTTTGAATACACTGCTTAGAATTGAAGAACTGGAAAAATATTATGGAGCCAGCACTCTGATCACGAAAGCCCTTGACCAGGTGGACTTTTCTGTGGAAAAAGGCGAATTTCTCGGCATTATGGGAGCATCTGGAAGCGGCAAGACCACACTTCTCAACTGCATCTCGACCATAGATACCGTCACGGCGGGGCATATTTATCTGAACGATGTAGATATCACTCAGCTTCCGGAAGAAAAACTGGCTGAATTCCGTCAGAAGAACCTGGGTTTTGTGTTTCAGGATTTTAATCTTCTGGATACTTTGACGATTGAAGAAAATATCGCCCTGGCGCCTGTCATTCAGGGTGCCTCCCCGAATAAGATCACAAAAGAGGTGGAGGAGGTAGCAGAGAGGCTTGGAATACGGGATATCCTCTCAAAATTTCCTTACGAGGTGTCCGGCGGCCAGCGTCAGAGATGTGCCTGTGCCAGAGCCCTGATTTCCCATCCGAGCCTGATTCTGGCAGATGAGCCTACAGGAGCACTGGATTCGAAATCTGCCGGGATGCTTCTGGAGTGTTTTACCCAGATGAACCAGGAAATTAAGGCCACGATCCTGATGGTCACCCATGATATATTTACTGCAAGCTATTGCAGCCGTATTCTGTTCTTACGCGATGGGAAGATTTTCAGCGAACTGATCAGAGGGGACAAAAAGCGGCGCCAGTTCTTCAATGAAATCATGGATGTGGTGACTTTGCTTGGAGGTGATGTATCCAATGCTCGGTAAATTAGCACTGCGAAATGCAAGACGTTCCATGAAGGATTACAGCGTGTACCTGCTTACCGTCACAATTGCATTTTCACTGATGTATGCCTTCAATATGGTGGCTTTTTCCAGGGAAATCCGGGATCTTGGAATGATGCTGGACGCACTGCCGCCCATGATTGGTTTTATTTCCGTCATCGTGATCGGTGTCACCGAATGGCTGGTGCATTATATGAACCGTTTTATGCTGGAAAAGAGAAGTAAAGAGCTGGGGACTTATATGCTTCTGGGGATCAGCAACCGGAAGATTTCCCGGCTGGTTCTATTTGAGAATGTCATCATGGGGGCTGCAGCCCTGTTGACCGGCCTGGTAGTGAGAGGATTTCTCTTCCAGATTCTCAATCTGATTATTATGAACCTTTTTGAAGTGAGATACACTATAAAGGCAGAAGTTTCCCTTCCGGCTGTACTGCTTACGCTTCTTTATGTTGTTCTCATCTACGCCTTTTCCGTGCTCCGCATGCGCAGAAGGCTGAGAAAAATGAAAATATATGATCTGATTTATGCGGAAAAGCAGAATGAAACTGCTGTGATTTCCAGGAAGAAGGGACATCTGGTATGGAGTGTATTATCGCTTTTTTTGCTGCTATTGGGCGGCGGATGTCTTTACACGATTTTTAACTGGATGGAACTGCTTAATCCATTGCGGCTCATTGCTGGTCTGATGTTTCTTATTGCTGGGGTTTATGGGGTTTATATTACCCTTGCAGCCGTTCTGGTAAAAGTTTTTCTGGAAAAAGAGGAACGGAAGTATACCAAAGACCACCTGTTTATTTACAGGAATCTCTCCGCTAAGATGAAAACGATGAGCGTTACCATCGGGACTCTGGCCATGCTTTTGATGCTCACCCTGGCCTGTATTCAAAGCGCTTCCCTTTTTAACATGTTCTTTGAGCGGTCGGCCCTCAACCGATGTTCCTTCGATGCCCAGATTTCAGCCGACAGTGAGGAGAGATTCGGGGAAGTTCTGGAGTATTTTCAGAAGAACAGGGGGATAAAAGAGAGTTTACAGGTTCCCATCTTAAGCTGTGGACAGAAGACGCTCTATGATGCCCTGGAGCAGGATTCCTATGGCGAGGCGGATTATGCAATAGCATACAGTGACTATGTAAAACTTCGCGGGATGCTGGGGTACGAATCTGTGAAGCTGGAGAATGGACACTATATCCTGCATGCTTATCCTCAGGTCAAAAGCGTTGCGGATGCCAAAGACAGTCTGCCCTGTACGATAAGCGGTGTGACATTGGAAAAGCAGGCGGCCTATGATGAACCATTATCCCAGGGTGGAAGTATTGGTGTGGGTTATATCATTGTGCTGCCGGACGCTATCGCCGGGGAGCTGCCTCAGGCATATATCACTCTTGTGATGGATACAGAAGAGGAGACGACAGTGGAGGACTATGAATATCTGATCTCCACATTTGGGGATGTGGGTTCAGAAAATGTACTGGAAGTCCTGTCCACGGATACCAAGGGGCATGTGATCGATAACAGCCGCTCTTCAATTATCATGATGAGCTTCAGCCTGTACTATGCGGGACTGATCTTCATCTGTACAGCGGCGACCATCCTGACGGTACACCAGTTAAGCGAGGCATCCAGACACCGCTTCCGCTACAGCATTCTGTCCAAACTGGGGGTTACCGACCGCAAGATCGACAGGCTGATCCTGCGGCAGCTGCTCCTTTATTTTGGGATTCCGCTGTTGCTGCCGGTTCCACTCTCTGTTTTTATCTCATTTTGTGTGAGAAAAATGCTTTTGGATATCATCACCCCTGCGATGTTCTGGGAATCTATATTACTGGGATTGGGGGTATTTTTCCTGATTTATGTCCTGTATTTTGCGGCAGCCTATGTGGGATACAGAAGAAGTATAAGATATGCGGGATAAGTAAATATGGCATTCGTTTTATGTTTCTGCTATAATTGGGGATAGTATTAAGTAACAGATTTACTAGCCAAAAGGATGGTGAAACTATGGCAAGAACAATAGCGATTGGCCTTCAGGATTTCAATAAGATCAGGACAAAGAATACTTTTTATATTGATAAAACAGAGTTTATACGGGAGTGGTGGGAAGCAGAAGATGATGTTACGCTGATAACACGTCCAAGGCGCTTTGGAAAGACGCTCGCGATGAGTATGGTAGAACAGTTTTTCTCAGTAGACTATGCCCATCATAGTGCCTTGTTTGAAGGATTGAATGTCTGGCAGGATGAGGATTTTCGAAAACTGCAGGGGACATTTCCGGTCATCTCCATCAGTTTCTCAGACATCAAGGAAACATCCTTTATCCAGGTAAAAAAGAAAATCTGTGAAATAATAGTTGATTTATATAATAAATATGATTTTCTTGCTGATGTGTTAAATAACAGGGAAAAAGAGTATTTTTACCGGGTTTCAGCGGATATGGAGGATTATGAGGCATCCATTGCGCTGAGAAGGTTATCCGATTATTTGTATCAGTATTATAATCAAAAAGTGATTATCTTATTAGATGAATATGACACACCAATGCAGGAAGCCTATGTCGGTGGCTACTGGGAGGAATTAGTTGCTTTTACACGCAGTCTTTTTAATGCCACTTTCAAAAATAATCCATACATGGAGCGGGCAATACTGACTGGAATTACGCGTGTCAGCAAGGAGTCTATTTTATCTGACCTGAATAATTTGGAGGTTGTGACTACTACATCATCAAAATATGCTTCTGCGTTTGGGTTTACAGAAGAAGAGGTCTTTTTGGCTTTGGAGGAATATGGACTATCTGACCGAAAAGAAGAGGTAAAGTACTGGTATGATGGATTCACCTTTGGGGAGAAGAGAGGAATTTATAATCCATGGTCCATTATAAACTATTTAGACAAGAGAAAAGTTGCTCCATATTGGACGAATACAAGCAGTAACCGTATGATTGGAAAGATCATTCAGGAAGGTTCCAGACAGTTAAAGGAGTCCTTTGAAGAGCTTATGAATGGCCGAAGTATTATCACCGAAATCGAGGAACAGATTGTATACAATCAACTTGATCTGGATGAAAGCGCTATTTGGAGTTTGTTGCTGGCAAGCGGTTATCTCCGGGTAAAGAACTGTGAAATTAGAGGTCAGGATTATGGAGAATGGAAGCAGGTCTATGAATTACAGATTACAAATTTTGAGGTAAAACTCATGTTTCGCGATATCGTCCAGAGCTGGTTTGCTTCCTCTGTTTCCAGTTACAATGATTTTATCAAGGCTCTGCTATTGGATGATTTGAAAGCAATGAATCTCTATATGAACCGGGTAGCTCTGACAACATTCAGTTTTTTTGACAGCGGGAAAAAGCCTTCTGAATGTAATGAGCCAGAACGATTCTATCATGGATTTGTGCTGGGACTGCTGGTGGAACTGGCAGATAAATACAGTGTCACCTCAAACCGTGAGAGTGGCTTCGGCAGATATGATGTTCTTCTGGAACCCAGGAAAAATGACGATGCTATCATTCTGGAGTTTAAAGTTCAGGATACGGAGGAAGAAAAGGACCTGTCGGATACAGTCCGGGCAGCTCTGGATCAGATAAAGAAAAGGAAATATGCGGATATTCTTATCAGCAGAGGCGTGAAAGAGGGACATATCCGCAGTTATGGTTTTGCGTTTAGAGGTAAAGAGGTGCTGATAGGCAAAGAATAAGCAGTTAAAGCGGATAATCTAAATCCGCTTTGCTGCTTTTTTATAATCTCAAACATTTACTCTTAATCGTGTATTATATTGCAATTATAATGTGAATAGACGAGCAAATACTGGAAGAATTTATGAAGATTTTCTTGAAGGTGAACTTACTTGACACAATAATCTTACAGATGTAAGATATACATACCAGGAGATGCAGCATAGATTAGGAGAAAGTTAAGATGAAGAAAAAGGAAGGCAGCGTTTGGAGATGTGTTTTGTGTGTATGGAGTATTTTGCTGTTACTTAGTCTTTCGGGGTGCAGTGATACCTCTATGCCAGATACGCAGACAAAACAAAATAAAAATGAGGTCCAGAACTACGAGAAGAACAACCAGGACGAATCAGATAAAATGACGGCGGTCTGTGGTGATCTTTATGAAAAAGCCGCCAGTGAAGATCATAAGGATGATTTAGAAACGATACGCAGTATTGTAAGGCGTTTTGGAGAAAATGGATATGTGTCTGTAGACAGCAAAAATCAGATTGATATGACAAATGCAAGCAGGCAATCCAATTTTGTGAAAAGGCATCTGCTAAGGAAGAGGCGGGACTGACGATCATACAAATTACCTGTTTTGGTGGACTCATAAAATTTGATTTCCGTACAAATGATGGCAATGTGGATGTAGTCAGAACAAATTTTGATTACAAAAATGGAAAACTGCAAAGAGGATTCGCAGGCAGTTATGACGCAGAGAACTGGAAGTATACAGAAGACGGCTATCTCATGTTTTCAGGTACTTATTATTCGGCAGAGCGGCAGGTACTTACTTCAAGTAATGGAAGAGAATATATGGCGTTTCGGATACTGCCTCTGGACGAAAAATGTAGAGAATTGAATCGGCAGTACCTTTTTCCAGTCAGCTACGAACAGAACAACATGTTTCTTCTGGATTGGAGTGAAGAGGATTTTGGGCAGTTAAATTTCTACGATCTATATGATATTTTCTACCCGGAAATATATGGGAACCCCGTTCCTTATACAGCGGATGACAATCTGGGCGTCGGTGCGGTTTATCAGATACCAAAGGATGAATTTGAAGCTGTCATCATGACTTATTTTAAAATAGACAGTGAAACCCTGCAGTCCAAGACAACTTATCACCCGGAGGCGGCAGTCTATGAATATAAGCCAAGAGGGTTTTATGAAAGAGAATATCCTGAGTATCCATATTCCGAAGTGACAGGATTTACGGAAAATGGAGATGGAACAATCACGCTTATGGTTCAGGCAGTGTTTCCTTATGGGGGAGTTTCGAAAGTATATGCTCATGAGCTAGTGGTTCGTCCGCTGGAGAATGGAAGGGTGCAGTACGTGTCCAACAGGATTATTCCCGCGGCAGACAATCATGCAGGGACGTGGCATACTCCACGGCTGACAGAGGAAAAATGGTGTGAAATATACGCCCACAATTTTAAAAATTAAGATGATTTATATGATTACAGATGTTAGAATAAACTATACCCATAGGGCATCCCATAAGGCAGGAGAATATAATGAACATGAATGAAGAATTATACAAGATGATATTTAAGAGGAAATCGTTCCATTTGTTTCGCAATATAGGAAATGACCGTATCTCTGCAAATGAAGTGGAACAGATTGAAAAGACATATCAGACATTAACACCATTATGTCCTGAAATCAAAACAGCGATCAGAATTGTGCCTGCGGCTGATACTTCCTGTAAGCGTGGACAACAATATTGCATTTTATTATACAGTGAGAAAAAAGAACGGTATTTACAGAATATTGGATATCTAGGGGAGCAATTAGATTTATATCTTGTATCACAAAACATCGGGACGCTCTGGTTTGGCATTGGAAAGGCAAATGAGGATTCTTATGAAGATCTTGACTTTGTGATTATGATTGCAATATCGAAAATCGATGATGAGAAGAAATTTCGCAAGGATATGTTTAAAAGTAAGCGTAAATCTATTGATGAAATCTGGTTCGGAGAACCGGTCAATGGCGTAAGTGATATTGTGAGATTTGCACCAAGTGCCTGTAATACACAGCCCTGGATCGTGGAACATACAGAGAACGTACTTAATATTTACCGATATAAGAAACAAGGCAAACGGGGAATCATGCCTGCGGCTAAGGTGACATATTTTAATCAGATTGATATGGGAATATTTTTGTGCTTTCTGGATCTGTGCCTGCAGCATGAAGCGATTCCATATGAAGCGCAATTATTTACAGACAATGGGCTGGATGAAGAGAAAACATTGAATGCGGTATATAAGTTACAATGAAGAAAATTATTTGTTTGAGAATGATTTTTAAAGATAAGATGGTGTGATGGTTTTAAATCAGGGAGGAAGCTTAGCAGAAAACGAAATTGGTATTTTTGCAATTTCGACTTTCAATACAGATTACATTCTTGTTAAATCAGAAAACTATGATAAAGCTTTAAAGGCGCTTGAAGATGCCGGATACAGAATTGTGGAGTGATAGGCGCTGATTTTGATTTGTAAGGGGTGCGGGTATGAAGAAGAAAGGATTATGGTTGGTCCTTATATATATGATTATATTTATCGGCTGTAGTAAAACAGGTGCTAAAAAAGACTATCCGGCAGCAATCATGGTAAACGATACACTTTATTATTCTACTGGAGAAGAACGAGCAGGGGAAGTCGATGAAAGTGCTGTTATCGGAAGAATTACCTCATACACAGATGAAATGCCAACTAAAAATGGTGAGGCGAATTTTAACAGGGATTTAGATTCGGAATATGCATTTACGGATGAGGGACTTGTTGTCTGCATAGATAATAAATGGATTCTCTTTGAAGAACAGGGATCAGAAGAATCACAATAGTAGAAAGATGGCATCTATTTGATCAGAGTAAAAGGTGGGAAGTTTATTATGGATGATGGATCGCAGCTAATATTTTTTGAGAAGCAATAGTCTAATATTATGAACATAAGGAGAAAAACTAAAATGGAAAATAAAATGAAAAGCTCTAAATCAGGCTGGTACCTGCTGTGTTTATCAATAGGGGGTATCTTAGGAATCGTTATATGGAATTTATTCGGCTGGATATTTTAACAAAATAAAGCACCCGATCTCTCCAAATGGTACACCGAAAGAGAGGTAATCCTCTGGTGGATCTGTTATCATTAGATAATGTACATGGCGGTTCATCTGACAGAGAGTATCTAAGGCAGAAAGCCAAAGCCTGTAGTAATGAGTGGAGGAAGGGAAGTATTATGGATAAGAAGATTACGTTTGAGGATTTTATTGCTGTGGTTTCAGAAGAAAATCAGGATTTTGTAAGGAAATTACACAACAGATTATTGGAACTTGGATGCAGGATAGAAATCAAGTCAGCAAAAAGCGGCTATATGGTTTCCTATCTTTATAATAAGAAGACAATTGCAAATTATGTGTTTCGGAAGAAGGGAATGCTTGTCCGGATTTATGGAGTCCATGTCAACGATTATGAAAATATTCTGGAAACGCTGCCCGACGAGATGGTACATGCAATTCAGACCGCACCGGTCTGTAAGCGGCTGATAGATCCGAACGACTGTAACCCCAGATGCTCTAAGGGGTACGACTTCTGGCTAAAAGGCGAGCACTATCAAAAGTGCCGCAACGGTGCTTTTATGTTTTTAGTCTGCCCGCAGAACCACCCGTTTATCCAGTCCTTAATATTGAAGGAAGCAGAAGCGTGGGAAAGATCCGGGTTGAATTGATGTTATAATGGAAAAATGCTACAAGATGGAATTTGGGAAAAGAGGTATTAAAAATGGCATCATCTAACATAAAAGCCGTTATTCCAGGTGATATTCACAGAGTGTGGGACGTTGTTACGGCTGTGAAAGATTATTCATGGCGCAGTGATCTGAGCAGGACAGAGATCATAAATGAAAAACAGTTTATCGAATACACCAAAGAAGAGTATCCGACAACGTTTACAATCACTGCTATTGAGCCATATAAGCGTTGGGAATTCGATATGGAGAATTCCAATATGAAAGGACACTGGGTCGGTGTCTTTACTTCGAAAGGGAATGAGACGGAAATTGATTTTACAGAAAATGTGACCGTGAAAAAGATGATAATGAAACCATTTGTAAAAGCATTTCTGAAAAAGCAGCAGGCGCAATTTGTTTCAGATTTGAAAAGAGTAGTACTGTGATGCTTCTCAGATGGTGGGGGTTCAAGCTGTACTGGCAGCAGGAATACCGACAATCGAGGAAGAGTCCGCTCTGAAGAGAAAACGGAATATTGATTATGGAATTAATTATTTTGAAGAATCTCAGGAGCATCCCATAAAGACAAAAATTCTCCTTATTAAGGGAAAAGGTGCACAAACAATTGTTTCTGCCCTTTTTCCTTATTTTATTGGGAAGAAACAGTTTCCTGGAAGTGGGGGAAATGATTGCCTTTTTAAGGGTACTATGGTAGAATTAAATAGTATGAATCAGTTTTTTACTGGGGGAGAGTGCCTCCAGAATCACAAGAATATATAATTCTCAAAGATAGAGGGGTGAAATTTAATGTTTTCACGGAAAAAAATTTTGGTAGTGGAAGATAATCCGCTGAACCGTGGTCTGCTGTGCCAGATACTCGCTTCCGATTATGATGTGCTGGAAGCAGAGAATGGCCAGGAGGCGCTCGATATTCTAAAGCAGTATAAAGAAGGAATTTCTCTTATCCTGCTGGATATCGTTATGCCGGTCATGGATGGTTACACCTTTCTATCTATCATGAAAGCGGATCCTGCTTATTCTTCAATTCCCGTTATTGTTACAACTCAAAATGACGGAGAATCAGATGAAGTTGCCGCGTTGTCGCACGGGGCTTCTGATTTTGTTGCGAAGCCGTACCGGCCTCAGATTATACTGCACCGTGTTGCAAGTATCATCAATCTGCGTGAGACTGCAGCGATGGTCAACATGATACAGTATGACAGACTGACAGGTGTATACAGCAAGGAATTTTTCTATCAGCAGGTGAAAGATATCCTGCTGCGCAATCCGGATAAGCAGTATGATATCATCTGTTCAGATATTGAGAACTTTAAGCTGATTAATGATGTGTTTGGTGTTCCGACCGGGGACAGGCTGCTTAGAGGAATTGCGGATATGTACAAGCAGAAGGTGGATGGAAAAGGAATCTGCGGACGCATGACTTCCGATAAGTTCGCCTGCCTTTTGGAACGGCGTTTTACATATACGGATGAGATTTTTAAAGAAGCCAACGAACAGGTGAATGAATTTCTTGAGGTCCGCAATATTGTAATGAAGTGGGGGATCTATTACATAGAAGACCGTACTCTGTCAGTGGAACAGATGTGTGACAGGGCGCTTCTTGCTGCACGCAGCATCAAGGGGCAGTACGGCAAGTATTTTGCACCGTATGACGACACTCTGCGCAACAGGCTTCTGAAAGAGCAGTCAATCACAGACAGTATGGAGTCTGCACTGGCGTCGGAGCAGTTCCAGATTTATCTGCAGCCCAAGTACCGGATTGAGGACGAGAAGCTTGTGGGTGCGGAAGCGCTGGTTCGATGGATCCATCCGGAATGGGGATTCCAGTCACCAGGAGAGTTTATCCCGCTGTTTGAGAAGAACGGGTTTATCACCAAGCTGGATCAGTTCGTATGGGACAAGACCTGCGCTGCAATCAAAGAGTGGGAAGACGAGGGACTTGCACCGATCTCCGTTTCGGTCAATGTATCACGCGCGGATATTTATAATGCGGATCTTGCGGAGATTCTGATGCGGATCGTGCAGAAGTATGATCTGTCACCGTCGCATCTGCATCTGGAGATCACGGAGAGCGCTTATACAGAGAACCCGACGCAGATCATCGAGACAGTGGGACGTCTTCGGGACCTTGGATTTATTATAGAGATGGATGATTTCGGGAGTGGGTATTCTTCTCTGAATATGCTTAACGAGATGCCGATTGATATCCTCAAGCTGGATATGAAGTTCATCCAGAGTGAGACAGCGAAGCCGAACAGCCAGGGGATTCTGCAGTTTATCATCGCACTGGCGCGCTGGATGCATTTGAGCGTGGTAGCGGAAGGGGTGGAGACGCAGGAACAGCTTGAGCGCCTCAAGGAGATTGGCTGTGACTATGTACAGGGTTATTATTTTGCAAGGCCGATGCCATGCAGAGAATTCAAAGAGCTTCTGGTTAAACAGGACAATCCGAAGGCAGATCATGTCATGGATGCCATGAAGTATAGAACGAAGGCCGGGGAATAGAGGAACTGGCGAACCAGAGAGGAATTGGTATGGAGATACAAAAAGAGATACACCAGATTGTCAGGTCATTCTGTGATGCATGGTTCAGGGAACGCAATATAGAGAAGGTCCTGCCCTTGCTGGCCGATGATGTGAACTTTGTGGGGACAGGTAAAAGTGAGACAGCAGACGGCAGGGAAGAGATGCGGGAATATCTGCTGAAAGATATCAAGGAAAGTCCGGAACCCTTTGGACTGGAGACGAAGATCCTGCATGATCAGCTTCTTGTGGAGGGTGTGTATACACTGGCGGCAGAGGTTGCACTGATTAACTCTCTTTATACCTGGCATCTGCGGTTTTTCTTTATTTTGAAGCAGGAGCAGGGAAGATGGGTGATCTGTAATCTGCATATAGCGGAGCCGGGCAGCAGCCAGAGGGGCGAGGAACATTATCCACAGACTCTCGTTCTTGAGAATGTGGTCAAACAGAGACAGGAGCTGCTCAATGAGTCACTGGCAGGCGGCATGATGGGCGGCTATATGGAACCGGGGTTTCCGTTTTACTTTATTAACCACCGCATGCTCAGCTATCTTGGATATGAAAGAGAAGAGGAATTCATCGAGGATACGGATGGGATGATCATGAACTGTATCCATCCGGATGAGCGGCAGCAGATAGAGGAAGAAGTGAGGCGCCAGCTGGCGTCAGACAATAATTATGCGGTAGAATACCGTATGAAGAAAAAGGACGGGACTTATATCTGGATCCATGATGTGGGACGTACGACTTCGGATGAGAATGGCCGGGAGGCGGTTACTTCTGTATGTGTAGACATTACGAAGCAGAAGAAGGCCCAGGACGAAGTGATCTATATCTATAATAATGTTCCGGGGGCAGTCTTTCGATGCCGCTTTGACGAGGATTTTTCTGTGATCGAGGCGAATGACGGCCTGTTTGAATTTCTGGGTTATACAAGAGAAGAGTTTGCAGCTATGGGGAACCGGATGTCAGCGGTGATCTATCCGGATGATCTAAAGATCATGGCGGATAAGCTGAGAGCCCAGTTAAAGCATGGGAATACGATTCAGAATGAAAACCGACTGATCTGCAAAGATGGATCTGTCAGGTGGATTTCTATCAAGGCGCAGCTTCTTGCGGAACCGGATGGGGAAGAGTATTTTTACTGTGTTTTTGTAGATATCACAGAGGCTAAGCGCGGACAGGAGTATATGGAGGAACTCTATGAAAAGGAGCTCACCTATTTTGCAGAGCTTTCCTCATCGGACGGCAGTATTCAGGGCCGCCTTAATGTAACGCAGGACCGGATGGAGAATTATATGACTTCTTCCGATGTGGCCGTTGCTGCAGTTGGTTCCTCATATCAGGAGACAATAGAGAATCTTGCAAAGTCAGCAGTGGAGCCGGAGAATGCAGAGAAAGTACGCCGGGAATTACAGCGTGAGAAGGTACTGGAAGATTATGCAGCAGGAAAAGTGGATTATCACTTTGAATTTCTGAGGAAGAAGAATGGCGGCGGTGTGTTCTGGGCGAGCACCAGTCTGCGTTCCTGCCAGAACCCGGAGACCGGGGATATCATCAGCTTTTTCTACACATTTGATACGACGGAGCAGAAGGTCCAGGAGAGGCTTCTGAGTAAGATTACGGAACTGGACTATGATATTATAGCAGAGGTGGATATATTCACGGATACCCATCGGCTGATTTCCTATGATAAGAAGGAAGTCACGATTCCCCCGAATGGAAGATTCCAGGAGGATATCCGTGTGTTGGCCAGCCAGCTTATGGAAGAACCGGCGAAAGAGGAATACCTCAGGAAGCTTTCTTATGAATACATGCAGGAAAGACTGGAAACGGAGGAATCTTACAGTTTTATTACAGAGATCCGGGACAGGCACAAAAGGATGCGTGTCAAGCGTTTTCAGGTCTTTTACATCAGCAAGCCTCTGGGAAAAGTATGCCTTGCGCAGATTGATGTGACAGATGTTGTCCGTCAGGAACAGAAGCAGAAGGAAGAGCTTGCGGCCGCACTGGTGGCGGCGGAGCAGGCGAATGCAGCCAAGTCGGATTTCCTCTCCAGGATGAGCCATGAGATCCGTACTCCGATGAATGCGATCATCGGCATGAGTACGATTGCGGCACAGTCGCTTGGAGATGATGAGCAGGTGGCGGACTGTATCTCGAAGATCGGGATTTCTTCCCGTTTTTTACTGTCGCTGATCAATGACATACTGGATATGAGCCGGATCGAGAGCGGCAAGATGCTGCTGAAGAATGAGAAGATACCGACAGAGGAGTTTCTGAATGGAATCAATTCGATCTGCTATGCACAGGCGGCGAGCAAGGGCGTTGATTATGAATGTATTGTAGATCCGATACTGGACGATTATTATATTGGCGATGCCATGAAGCTCCAGCAGGTATTAATCAATATACTGAGTAACGCGATCAAGTTCACCAAGGAAGGCGGCAAGGTTACCTTCTCGGCTTCCCAGCGCAGGAGAACGAAGAATGATGCGGTGCTGAGATTTATTGTGAATGATACCGGAGTCGGGATGAGTGAAGAATTCCTGCCGCATATATTTGAACCGTTTTCCCAGGAATCCACCGGAACCACGGCATTGTATGGTGGAACCGGACTTGGCCTTGCAATCTCCAAGAATATCGTGGACATGATGGATGGGCGGATCACGGTACGCTCGATCAAGGGGATCGGAACGGAGTTTACGGTAGATGTGAAGCTTGGGATTACGGAGGAAGAAAAGCAGCGGCATAATCAGAAGAAGCCCCAGTATAATTTCTCTCATTTAAAGACGCTGGTCGTTGACGACGATGTGGCGGTCTGCGAGAGTGCTGTTGTCACTCTGGAAGAGATGGGAGTCAAAGCGGAGTGGGTGGACAGCGGACGCAAGGCGATCGACAGGGTCCGATTACTCTGGGATCAGGGAAAGTTTTTTGATATGATCCTTATTGACTGGAAGATGCCGGAGATGGATGGGATCGAGACGGCAAGGCGGATCAGAAGCATCGTAGGTCCGGAGGTTACGATCATTATCATGACGGCCTATGACTGGATCTCGATTGAGCACGAAGCCAAGATGGCGGGAGTCAATCTGCTGATGAGTAAGCCGATGTTCAAGTCCTCTCTGATATCTGCATTCTCCAGGGCACTGGGGAAAAAGGAAGAGCTAAAGCAGCAGACCGAAGTGATAGATTATGATTTTACCGGGAAAAGAGTGCTGCTGGTAGAAGATAATATGATCAATACAGAAGTGGCGGTCATGCTGCTTAAGAACCAGCATTTCGAAGTGGATACAGCGGAAAACGGTCTCCGTGCGATGGAGCTGTTCAGTAAATCAGAAGAAGGTTATTATGACGTGATTCTGATGGATATCAGGATGCCGATTATGGATGGGCTGGCGGCGGCCACGAATATCAGACATCTGAGTAACAAGGATGCGGAGACGGTGCCGATCATTGCAATGACAGCGAATGCCTTTGACGATGATATCGAGAAGAGTAAGGCGGCGGGGATGAATGCGCACCTGGCGAAACCGATCGAGCCGAACCGGCTGTATCAGGTTTTATATGATTTTATTTATGGAAAGGAGGTCTGAGTAAATGTCAGAATTTCGTAGTATATTTGAAGCCTATGGTGGTGACTATCAGGCTACAATGGCAAGGTTTGTGAATAAGGAAGATATGTATCTGAGATTTTTGGACATGCTTTTCCAGGATGATAATATGCACAAATTAGGAGAATCCCTTGAAGCAAATGATATGAAAAGTGCATTTGAGGCTGCACACACTTTAAAGGGGGTTGTGGGGAATATGGGACTTGCCCCGTTATTTTCTGCAGTCTGCACGATCGTAGAACCACTCCGCGCAGGAGAAGCGCGCAGTGATTATATGGAGATGTATCAGGTGATTCAGGAGGAATTCGAGAAGGCGGATGATTTGAGGAACAGGCTCAAAAAGGGGGAATAGGCGTGATACAAAAGGATTCCCTCGTTCAGGGAGGGATGCAGGATATTATCAATGCAATTCCCGGCGGCGTTGCCATATATAAGGCTTCCGACATTTTCCAGACCATATACTTTTCAGACGGGATACCGGCACTGACAGGGCATACGGTTGAAGAATACAGACAAATGATGGAAGAGGATGCATCTGAACGGATTTTCGGTGAAGATATCAAGAAGGTCCGGGATGCAGCCAGACAGGTAATCAAGACGCATAAGACTACAGAGCTTGAGTTCAGGAAGCAGCATCGGGATGGCAATATTGTGTGGGTGCGCACGCGGATCAAGTGGATCGGAGAAGACGATGGATGTCCGCTTCTGCACTGTGTGTTTCACAATATTACAGATATAAAGGAGATGGAGCTGGAGAAGGACCACCTGATCAATTCCATCCCGGGCGGGATCGCCAGTTACCGGGTGGAAGGAGAAAAGTTCATTCCTGTTTTCTTTTCCGATGGGGTGATGGCGCTTTCCGGGCATACAAGAGAAGAATATGAAGAGATGATTAAGAACAATGCTCTTGATATTATCTATGAACAGGACCGGGACCGCGTACTTGAAGCGGCGAGGAATGCTGTGATCGGCGGCGGGGTGCTGGATGTATCTTACCGTATGTATCATAAGAACGGCAGCCTGATCTGGATTCATTTAAATGGCCGGAGGATAGGACCACTGGCGGAGTCTACCCGATTTTATGCTGTTTTTACGGGGATCTCATCAGAGACGCGTCTGTTTGAGAGTATTGTGAATGAGGCTGTGGATGGAATCTACATTATAGGCAAGGATAATTATGACCTGCTTTATGTGAACATGCCGCAGGAGGACGAAGAGAAAAGGGCAAGTTTCCATGTAGGCGAAAAGTGTTATAAAGCACTTTATGGAAAAGACCATCCCTGTGAATTCTGTACACTGAATACACACCAGCCGGATGGAGTGGATCATGAGATGAAGATTCCGGGAACAGACCGCTACTACAGCACAAGGTTCCGGGAGACGGACTGGAACGGGATTCCGGCTTATCTCAAGTATGTGAAAGATGTGACTGAGGAAGTAAGGAACAAAAAAGAGCGGGAGCGGCTGGAACAGTATTTTCAGACAGTTGTTAAGAATCTGCCAGGGGGTGTCGCTGTCATGCGCTGTCATGCGGATGGAAGCATGACGCCTGAGTTTCTTTCAGAAGGTTTTACGGAGATGACGCGGATGAGCCAGGAAGAGGCCTGGGATGTCTACAGAAAAGATGCGATGGCGGGGGTGCATCCTGCGGATAAGCCTGCATTGATGGCCAAGGTTGCTGATTATATCGCAAATGGAAGTGGTAAATGCGAAGCAATCTATCGTTTGAAAAGCGGAAAGGATAATTATCTCTGGGTGAAGAGTACATTTACTTTGATCCAGAATGAGGATGGGTATGGCAGATTTTATGCTGTTTACCATGACATGACGAAAGAGCGGGAGGAACAGGAGAGAATCAGGCAGCAGTATAAAGACCTGATTCTGCAGCATTACCGTACTCCTGATCCGAATGCGCTGATTATCGGACACTGTAATATAACACAGAACAGGATTCTGGAGATTATTGACCATACAGATTCCGGGCTGCTGGAGAACTTTGGATATGTCAGGGAGGAGTTCTTTACCGGCATCTCTACATTGATCATGGACGAAGAGGAGCGGCAGAAGTTCCTCAATACTTATCTGAATGAGCCGACACTCGCAGCTTTCCGGCGAAATGATACGGAACAGATATTGAAGTGTTTTATTAAGATTCCAAGGGAAGAATATGGACGGTATGTCCAGTTTACGGTGAATCTGGTGGAGACCCCTGATACCGGGGATATCACAGGTATTCTCACGGTAACAGACATTACGGAACAGACAATTTCGGACCGGATCCTGCATCAGCTCTCTGTTACCAGTTATGATTTTGTGCTTGATCTGAATATTTTTGAGGATACTTATGCAATTCTGGCGCGCAACAAGGCTGCAGACTGCATCCCGAAGGAACGTGGAAAGCACTCGGAACGGATGGAGTATATGGCAGAGCAGGTGGTTGTACCGAAGGACCGTGAAGTGTACAGGAATGCGCTTGAATTGGAAAGACTGAGGAAGAGACTTGAGGAGGAAGGGGCTTATACGTTTTCTTTCAGCCTTATGAATGAACATGGGGATATCCGGACAAAAACGATGACTGTATCAGCTGTTGATCTGCGGCTGGGAAGGGTCTGCCTGATTCGGACGGATGTGACAGCTTCTGTGCGTGAGCAGCAGGGAATGCTGAATATGCTGGCATATACCTTTGAACTGGCGGCATTTATAGATGTCAACAGTAAATCGCTGACAATGTATACAAGAGAAACTGTGCTGGAAAACCTCCCACCGTTCATTTTAGATGATTATAACAAGGCTGCTTTAAATTTTGCAACCGATTATGGCGTGGAAGGTGAAAAAGAGGAAGCTATCAGGCAGTTCAGACTGGAGATGATGCTTCACAGGCTTGCGGAAAAGCCGTCAGGTTATGATTTTGTATTTCCGTATCATTCGTCCAATGGCTACAGGTATAAGCAGATCAATGTGCTCTGGGGAGATGCAAACCACAGTACGGTCTGTCTTGTGAGGGCGGATGTGACAGATATGCTTACTTCGGAGAGAGAGGCTAAGACAGCCCTCGAGAAAGCACTGGCTCTTGCGGAGGAAGCGAACCAGGCAAAGAGTGAGTTCCTGTCTGCGATGAGCCATGATATCCGTACGCCGATGAATGCGATCATGGGGATGACATCACTGGCTTTTGCACATATAGATGATAAGGCAAGGGTGGAAGACTGTCTGAAGAAAATCTCTATCTCATCAAAGCATCTGCTCAGCCTGATTAATGATGTGCTGGATATGAGCAAGATCGAGCGTTCCTCGATTACTCTGGGGCGGATGAAGATTGGTATGCCGGAACTGCTGGAACAGCTTTCCGCGATCATTGCGCCGCAGGCAAAGGCTCAGGGGATTCAGTTTGAGGTCAGCGGTGAGAAGATACAGCATAAGTATTTTTACGGAGATTCTTTGCGGATTAACCAGATTCTTCTGAATATTCTGAGCAATGCGGTCAAGTTTACTCCGGAAGGTGGAAAAGTGACGTTCCTTGCTGAGGAAGTGGGAGATGATCCTCAGAGGAAGAGTGCACGATATCGGTTTACGGTCAGCGATACTGGAATCGGGATGTCAGAAGAATTTCTGCAGCGTGTGTTTGAACCATTTACCCGCAGCCGCAGTGCCTCCCAGGTGGAAGGGACGGGACTGGGGCTGAGCATTACGAAGGGACTTGTAGATCTGATGGGCGGCAGGATTGAAGTGGACAGCCGGGTCTGCGAAGGTTCCACGTTCAGAGTGGAACTCAGCTGCGAATATGCAGATAATGCAGAGGATGGATTTCCCAGGGAAGAGGAATTGTTCCTTGGTTTTGAGACAGATAAGATTTTTAAAGGACGGCGTTTCCTGATTGCAGAGGACAATGCGATCAATGCGGAGATTCTGGTGGAACTGCTTGCCATGCATGGTGCGGAGTCTGCGGTAAAAGGAGACGGACGTCAGGCTGTAGAGGCATTTCGTGATACGGCACCTGGAACCTATGACGCAGTGCTGATGGATATTCAGATGCCGGAGATGAATGGCTATGATGCCACGCGTGCCATCCGGGCACTTCAGCGTGAGGATGCCGCATATATTCCGGTGATTGCGATGACTGCCAATGCATTTGCAGAGGATATCCAGGCGGCCAGGGAGGCGGGAATGACAGCCCATGTTGCCAAACCGGTGGATGTAGAGGTGCTTAAGCAGACACTTGCCAGAGTCTTGAGTGAAAAAAAGGCGGGAAATTTTATATCATAAAATAAGGATCACCCTCATATGCTGTTGCGTAGGGGGTGATTTTTATAATATATGTTGTAAACAGCGGAGATACACTGTTTTCTATTGCAGACCGGACGGGAGTGCCGATCTGGAAGATTACTTATGATAATCAGCTTGTAAACCAGGATCAGCTGGTGGTCGGCCAGGCACTTCTGATTTTGCCTCCCGGGGAATCCGGGAGCATAAGGGGGGATATGTATGTCACGGGATATGCATATCCTTTTGTTGAGCCGTATATATTGGAACAGGCATTTCCCGCGATCAATGAACTGCTTGTCTTTTCTTACGGGTTTACGTTTGAAGGGGAACTGGTGCCCCCTCTTACGGACGATACCTGGATGATCACGGCTGCATATGAGGAAGGGATTGAACCGATCCTTGTCCTGACTCCGTTTTCAGAAGGCGCCTTTAACAACCAGCTCGTCAAAGTACTCTCCGAGAATCTGGAGGTCCAGGAACGCCTGATTGAAAACCTGATGGAAACAGTGGTAGAAAAGGGATTTGCGGGAGTAGATGTAGACTTTGAGTATATTCTCCCGGAAGACCGGGTCGGATACGCCGAATTTGTCGGCAGACTGCGGGAACGGATGAATGCCCAGGGATATCAGGTCTCCGTAGCCCTCGCACCCAAAACATCGGCAGATCAGCCCGGTCTTCTGTATGAAGGAATGGATTACGCACTCCTCGGACGGAATGCAGACCACGTCTTTTTAATGACCTACGAGTGGGGCTACACCTATAGCGAACCCATGGCAGTAGCACCAATTAACAAAGTACGTCAGGTGGTAGAATACGCCCTGACCGAAATCCCACGTGAAAAAATATTAATGGGCATTCCAAACTACGGATATGACTGGCCTCTTCCCTACGAAAAAGGAGTCACCAAAGCAAGGCTGATCGGAAATGTAGAAGCCGTGCGGATCGCCGCAGAAAACGGAGCCGCCATCCAGTTTGACGAAGTGGCAATGAGCCCGCATTTCACCTACACAAGAGACGGGATTGCCCATGAAGTATGGTTCGAGGATGTCAGAAGCATCGAAGCAAAACTGAACATGGCAAGAGACTTCGGACTCCTGGGAGTTGGATACTGGAACCTCATGCGCCCATTTCGCGCAAACTGGCTCTTATTAGAAAAATAGAACACTCAGTGACGAACTTTAGCCTCGGAACGGACGGAATATCTGCAGCCGGGAAATTTGCGGCTGGAGATAGATTGATATACCCGTTGGAACGATAACACCCTGTACAGAGAAAGCTTCACCAGACGACTCAATACGCTTACACCGTCTGAGAGCCCTCCTCAGTAACGAACTTTCTTCCAACCGACCGGATGAACCAGCTGAGAAAAATGGATGCCGGGGACCTGCCTGTATGTCGTTTCAAAACTCCTTATAGCGGACGATTAGATGTTCTTACGGCCCAAAAGGCGCTCAGAAGGGATGAAAATTGATTTACCAAAATCAATTTTCACCCCGGGCTAAGGTGAAAAAATATCAATTTTTTCACCGCATCCCGGGTCTGCCCTTCTGGGCGCCTTCTGGACCGTTAGAACATCTTCGTCAAGCGGTCCGGATTTTGAAACGACATACAGGCAGGTCCCCGGCATCCGTTTTTCTCAGCGTCCCTACATCCGCTCCGAAACGAAAGCTCGTCATTAGCTCTCTTCCTTACCTGGCCGCCTCGATATGTTCTTTTTCGAGCTCACTTATCCTCTCCACCTTCGGTGCAGACCCCCCACCCGCGAAGTCGCATTCCAGCCAGATATCGACCAGGTATTTTGCAAGTTCTACGCCGATGACTCTTTCTCCCATGCACATGATCTGTGCATTATTACTTTTGCGTGAACGCTCGGTCGAGAACGGGTCGTGGCAGACTGCCGCGCGGATTCCGGGTACTTTGTTAGCGCAGATCGCCATGCCGATTCCGGTGCCGCATACGAGGATTCCCCGTTCGTACTGCCCGGAGGCTACGGCATCGGCTACCTTGTAGGCAATATCCGGGTAGAGGACGACATCGCCCTCACCCGCTCCAAAATCAAAGTACTCGACCCCTTTCAGGTCAAGATGCTTCATGATCGCTGCCTTCAAGTTGTAAGCAGCCTCATCACATCCGATTGCTATTTTCATTTCATTTCTCTCCTTTATCAAATCAGTCTTATGAACAGCCGCTTACTCTAAAATTTCCCTGATTCCGTCCGCCATTGCCTCCAGAATGATGCAGCAGGATACAGAGCCTGCATCCAGTACACCTCTGGAACGTTCGCCGAGACGGCTGGAACGGCCGAATTTTGCTATCAGCTCTTTTGTGGAATCACGTCCGGCTTCTGCGGCAGCCTTCATTTTATTGAGGGCGGCAGAAAATTCTTCCCCGGAGAGCGCGGATTCTTTCAGGCTGTCAACAGCGGGTGACAGGGTATCCACGAGGGTTTTATCCCCGACCTGCGCCTCGACGATGCACTGCAGGCCTTCAAGCCCGGCTCCGAGCATTGCTGCCAGATCCGGCAGCGTTATGACGTCAAGATTTTCTCCGGCTTCTGACATATCGGAAAGAATTGTTCCGTAAATAGGCCCCATGGAGCCGCCGATCTCGGAAAATAAGATGTTGCCGAGTTCGCCCAGTCCTTCTGTAAAGGAAAAATCTTTGTCGGCAAACCGGGTCTCAAACAGAGTGAATCCCTTGTTCATATTCATTCCATGGTCGCCGTCCCCGATCAGTCCATCGACCTCTCCGAGATAAGCCTTATTGTCCTGGACTGCCTTTACTATTTTTAATAAAACGGATTTTCCGTCTGCATTTTTGAATCTGTCCATGCTCTTTTCCTCCTAAAACTGCTTCATGCCCATGGTGTTTACCGGCATATCGATCAATTCTTTTAATTCGTCATCCAGTTTCATAACAGTAAGGGTGGCGCCCATCATTTCCAGGGAAGTGAAGTAATTGCCGACATAAGCTTTGTGTGTCCGGATGCCCTTTTCCTCAAGCAGTCTGTTGATCTCATCATATAAAACATATAATTCCATGACAGGGGTTGCGCCCAGCCCGGAGACGAGTACAACAACCTCATCGCCGCTTTCATAAGGGAGGTCAGGAACAACTACATTCACCATTCGCGCAGCCATTTTATCTGCGGTTTCCAGCTCACAGACTTCGATGCCCGGTTCGCCGTGGTGTCCGATTCCAACTTCCATGGTGCCGTCTTTGATCTCAAAGTTCGGATGTCCGACAGCGGGAAGGGTACATGGCGTCAGTCCAATGCCGACGCTTCTTGTATTGTCGATCGCCTTCTGGGCGGCAGCAATGACTTCATCCAGACTGCCGCCTGCGGCAGCTTTTGCACCGCCGACTTTCCACATCAGGACTTCACCTGCGACACCGCGGCGTTTTTCTCTCTGATCCTTCGGGGCGGATGCAACATCATCATTTGCGACAACAGTCTTAACTTCGATGCCCTGCTTTTTCGCCATTTTCACTGCCATCTTCACATTCATGTTGTCTCCCGAGTAGTTTCCGTACAGGCAGGCAACCCCTTTTCCCTGGTCCGTTTCTTTAAAAGCGTCCAGGAATGCGGCAGCAGTCGGAGAGGAGCAGATCTCCCCCACAGCCGCGGCATCGCACATATTTTTTCCGACATATCCGATAAACGCAGGCTTGTGCCCGGAACCGCCGCCGGTCACGACACCTACCTTATCGGCAGGAATATTTTTGGCCTTAACAACACGTGGATTTGAAGTCTCTTCCACAAGATCACTATGTACTTTTAAAAACCCCTTAAGCATTTCATCAACAATGTCATCCGGGTTATTCATAATTCTCTGCATATTCTGATTCCTCCATAAACTGCATTTTTTTATTCTTGCATTTCTACGCTTGCATTGCTATGCTTCCATGCCTGGTACGAGCACAACCTTGAGGGCACCGTCTTTTCCTGTTTTGGCGAGTTCGAAGCCTTCTTCCCATCTCTCAAGCGGGAACTGATGTGTTACGATACCGTCTGTCGGCAGTTTTCCGTTTCCGATCCATTCGATGACATTGTCATAGCAGAACGGACTTAAATGTGCGCCTAAAAGATCCAGTTCTTTTCTGTCGGAGATGATGCTCCAGTCTACGGTAACCGGCTGCCCGAAAACGGAGAATTCTACGAAACGTCCCATTTTACGGATCGCATCCAGCCCCTGCTGTACGCTTGACGGATGTCCGGTTGCTTCTATATAGATATCACAGCCGTAACCACCGGTCATTTCCTTGATTCTGGAAACCACATCTTCTTTGGCAGGATTCATTATGATATCTGCGCCAAATGCTTTTGCCTTAGCGAGACGCTCATCGTTCATATCCAGTACGACCAGGCATCTCGGGTTCGCCTGATGGATTGCGCCTACCATGCCGAGTCCCAGTGTTCCTGCACCGGACAATACAACAAAGTCCCGCGGTGTGATCTGGGCACGTTCTACACAATGGAAAGAACAGGAATAGGGTTCAATCAGAGCGGCTTTCTCAAGCGGCATATCTGCCGGCACTGCGTAAGGAATCGCTTCTTTTGTAAGTCTTACATATTCTGCCATACCGCCGTTTACGTTGTTCTGGAATCCGAACAGATCGTGCTTTTCGCACATCCAGTGTCTTCCGGTCTTGCAGAACATGCACTCTCCACATGGTACGATCTGTTCCGGGCAGATGCGGTCGCCGAGTTTCCAGTTTCCCTTTACATTCTTACCCATCTCAACAACGGTCCCGACAAATTCATGTCCCGGGATCATCGGAGCTTTAATGTATTTGGGCTGCCCGTCAAGCCCCCAGAAGCTGGCAGCTCCTGCAAAAGCCTTGGCATCCCCGGCGCAGATTCCACATCCTTCTACCTTTAATATCATTTCACCCTCACCGGCTCTTGGTGTGTCCACCATCTCGAATCTGTAATCTCCCGGTGCGTATGCTACAACTGCTTTCATTTTTTTTGGTAATTCATTCATAATACTTACCTGTCCTTTCTTTTTTACATTTATATTTGTCTGCCTTATCCTGCTTTGCTGATATGATTTCCGGATTCATATCAGAGATATGGCTGCGCAGCTTGAAAAACTTAGGTAAACTTATTTTACATAATAGTACATCGGCTGGATGACATGTGTCAACAGTATAAAATAGACAAAATATAGGTATAAAAATTATGAAAAATGTACAAATACCTGTTAAAAATTCTACAAAACTCGAACTAAAATTATGTTGCAAAATACAACTATTCGACAATTTATGTTATAAACTTCCATTTTTTTATGCTGGATTATGCATATTCAAGAAAATATACATAAATTTAATTTAAACAATATTGACAAAAATATATCAGAAATATGGTCAATATTTTAATAAAAGACAGGAATAATCAAGCGCGTTTTTGATGGATAATCAAAAGATTGTGAAAAATGCACAAAAACAAAGCACATAATAGTTGCAATATGTCCAATTGACGAAATGACAGACGTTGGGGTATTCTTATGTAAACAGATTTTACTTAACTTGCACGAGACGAGATGGAAATAAATTTGAATGGAGGTATCGAAGTGCACGAAGAAAACATATTGGAAATGAGACAGATCGTAAAAGTCTTTCCAGGTGTAAAAGCCCTGGACCATGTGGACTTCCAGGTCAGACGCGGCGAAGTACACTGCCTGATTGGAGCCAACGGAGCAGGGAAATCTACATTGATGAAAGTTCTTTCGGGAGCATATACAGAAGAGGAAGGCGAGATCTTCTTTGATGGAGAAATCTTAAGCTCCCACGGAACGCAGAAGAGAAGAAAAGAAGGAATTTCCGTGATATACCAGGAGCTCTCACTTTTCAGTGAACTGACCGTAGGAGAGAATGTTTACATTAATAACTATCCACGGGGACGCGCCGGTGGAGTCGACTGGAAAAAGGTATATCAGATGACACAGGAACTGGCAGACAGCCTGAACATTAAAATAAATGCAAAATCAAAGGTTTCTTCCCTGAATATGGGACAGCGGCAGCTGACAGAGATCATGAAGGCGCTGGCCTGTAACGCAAAGCTGATTGTCATGGATGAACCTTCCTCCACACTTTCACAGTCAGAATTCGAGATACTGGTCAAAGTGATCAAAGATTTAAAGGAAAAAGGAATCACCATTATCTACATATCACACCATCTGGAAGAGCTGTTTACAGTGGGCGACCGGATCACAGTACTGCGGGATGGGAAATTTATCGTGTGCAAATCGGTTTCCGAATTAAATGAAGACAGCCTCGTTGAATATATGACCGGAATTAAGATCACGCAGATTGAAAATGAAGAGACGAAGGTTCATCAGGTTTCAGAAGATGTAGTCCTGGAATTGAAAAATATGTGCAACTATAAGGTTTCCGATATCAATTTGAAGCTGCACAAAGGAGAAGTGGTAGGACTCTACGGGCTGGTAGGTGCGGGAAGGACAGAGATCCTGCAGTCTATCTATGGCATTAAGCCGATCCTTTCAGGAGAGATGCGCATCAACGGAGAAAAAGTAAACTTTCGCAATACCCAGGAAGCCATTCGTTATAAGATCGGTCTTGCACCCGAGAGCAGGAAGACACAGGGGCTGGTACTGATCCTGCCTGTCTGGGAAAATATGTCCATGGTCGCCTTGAGAAGATTTAAAAAAGGGATGAGGATTAATTACCAGAAAATCAATGGAGAATGCAAAGATTATGTGGAGAAACTGAACATCAAGACGCCGACGGTCCAAACGAGGACCGGCAGCCTGTCCGGCGGAAATCAGCAGAAAGTCATTCTTGCAAAATGGCTGATGCAGGACTGCAATATCCTTCTTCTGGATGAGCCGACCCAGGGCATCGATGTCGTTGCCAAGGAAGAGATCTATAAGCTGATCCGTGAGATGACGGATATGGGAAAGAGTGTGATTGTTGTATCCTCAGAGCTGCAGGAGCTTTTGCGTGTCAGCGATAATATCCACGTCATTTATGACGGAAAACAGGTACTGGAAACGAATAAAGCCAACTTTAATGCAGACCAGATACTGCATGCATCGGTAATTGGAAGGAGCTTATAAAAGAATGAAAGAGAAAACAAAATTCAGTGAGATCATCAAAAAATATAATTTAATCATACTGCTGGCAATTTTTATTATTATATCGACCGTACTGTCACCTAACTTCCTGACGCTGGCAAACTTCTTAAATCTGCTGCAGCAGGCGTCTATTCCGGGAATTGTTGCAATCGGAATGACACTGGTCATCCTGCTTGGTGGAATTGACTTATCTGTAGGCTCTGTGCTTGCATTTTCCGGAATGATCACGGCGATCATTGTAGAAAATTCACAGGGCAGCACGAGTTCAATCCTCATCGGGTGCCTCGCAGGCCTGGCTGTCAGTGCGGCAATGGGACTGCTCACAGGTGTACTGATTGCCAGATTCCACCTGCCCGACTTCATCGCATCCCTGGCAATGATGGAGATTGGAAGGGGAGCCGCACTTTTGACAACGAGCGGAAACCCAGTATTCGGTCTGGGAGAATCTTTCCATATGCTTGGCGGCGGATTCCTGTTTGGAAAAGTAGCGATCAGCGGTATTTTCTGGATCCTTTTGACTGTTATTTTTATCCTTGTTCTGAAATATTCGGTCTTCGGGCGCAGTCTGTTTGCGATCGGCGGCAACCGTGAGGCAGCGATGCTCTCCGGTATTAAAACGAAGAAAAATTATGCACTTACTTATATGATCAGCGCCATTCTTGCAGGCTTTGCAGGAATCCTGACGGCTTCCTGGATGTCGACAGGACAGCCCACCGCAGGAAACGGCTATGAACTGGATGCAATCGCAGCCAGTGTTATCGGCGGCGCCAGCTTAAGCGGCGGTATTGGTTCCATCGGCGGAACCTTTGGAGGCGTATTTCTGCTGCAGATTATCACCAACATTTTCAACCTTGTCGGTCTTCCATCTTACTACCAGCGGATCGCAAAGGGTGCGATCATCATTTTCGCACTGCTTCTGAACCAGTTTGTATCAAAAGAAAAAGGCAGGACAGAATGATCAGCCACAGGCTTTTCAGATATTACCGGGACACCGGGGAAACTCAAAATTGTATCAGGATTAAAGGAGGAAACATTATGAAATTGAAAAAAATGTTCGCAGTCACAATTGCAGCTCTGACAGTAATTTCAGCCGCAGGATGCGGCGCTGTCACTTCACAGGATTCAGGTTCCGATTCCAAGCAGACATCGGGAAAAGCAGATGCCGCGAAATCGGAATTAAAGATCGGATTTTCCAACTGTTCACAGGACACCCCGTTTTTCGCGAACATGACTCCGATCATTGAGGATTATGCAAAAGAAAAGGGAATCAGTGTCGTATCGCTGAATGCCGATAATGATATAGCAAAACAGAATAAAGACATCCAGGACCTGATCTCACAGGGAATCAACGTGCTGATTATCAACCCCGTGAATGAGGATGGACCGTCTGCAGGAATCGAAGCATGCAAAAGCGCCAATATCCCGGTTATCACTGTGGATAAGAATGTAAAGAGCGGTTATACTGCATGGGTTGGACGTGACAATAAAGAGATGGGGCGTCTGGTCGGTGAAAGGCTGATTAAACTGCTGGGTGGCGAAGGCGCAACAGGTACGGTTCTTGAAATCCAGGGGACAGCCGGTTCTACAACAATGATGAACCGCCGCGACGGCTTCCATGAAGCACTTGAAAAAGCACCGGGGCTCAAGATCGTACAGTCTTCCTACTGTGATTATGACAGATCAAAGGCAATCCCTGCTACACAGGACCTGCTTCAGGCAAACAAAGACGTGGTTGCAATCTTTGGACACAACGATGACATGGCACTGGGAGCAGCCCAGGTCTGCGCAGAACAGGGATTTACAGATATCAAAGTATGCGGTGTAGACGGCCTGATGGAGGCTGTTCTTGAGATTCAGAATGGTAAATATGCATGTACAGCATCCAATGACCCGGTACTGCTCGGACAGACCGCAGTTGATACAGCAATCAAGGTAAATGCCGGAGAAAAGGTAGAGGAATTCGTAGATGCAGGAACCGTTGTTATCGATGCAGATAATGTAAGCGAATATGCAGATAAGGACCTGGACTTTGCAACAATGGTAAAATAAGAAGACAAATATAATAAGAAAATATAAGAGAAGACCTGCGTCATACTTTAGTATGAATTGCGGGTCTTCTCTTGCGTTTTGCGGGGTGTCCTTCAAAAAAAATGGTGCAGGTTTCGGAAATAGTAGTGTAAATAACATGTTAAAAATAGAATCATAAGGAAAGTATCATGAGATTGATTTGGTTCGGTGTGTTTGATATACTGAGAGCATAGTTAATCGGATTGTATCTTGTCCCGCTTGAAAATTGCAGGGGTAGACAAGGTATGTCAGGTAAGTAAAAATGATAGTTCTCGCTTTATGTCGTGTTAATTTTGGAGATATTTGATAATCTTTTTACTGGAAGGAGGACAATAAATTAATGAACCAACAAAAAGTAGGAGCGTTTCTAAAGGAACTCCGAAAACAAAAAGGACTTACTCAAGAACAATTCGCAGAAATTGTTAATGTGTCAAACAGAACAGTATCTCGATGGGAAAATGGAAACAATATGCCGGATTTGGATATATTAATTGAAATATCCGATTATTATGAAATTGATCTTCGCGAGATACTTGATGGCGAAAGGAGAAGAGAGAAAATGAACAAAGAGATTGAAGAGACTGTATTAAAAGCAGTAGATTACTCTAATACGGAAGCAGAATGCAATAACAGGCGTGTACGTATTTGCAATGCTATAGCAATGTTTCTTATATTGATATATTTAATGGTTAAAGACACCGGTCTTTATGATAATCAAGTTATTAGATATTTTACAAATTTTGCACAAGAATTTGCAATAGGAATGCTTTTTGCAGGATTGGTATTTTCAAGTAAATATGGTTTAAAAGTTAGAGCATTTAAACAGCGGTTATTAAAAAGACAGAGAACAATATGATTCCAGAAGATGAAATCTATTTACGGGTGAATAAAGTCATTGCCACAGGCAGAAAAGGAGAGGGATGAACAATGGATACATTAAAAATTGCCTTGTTGCAGATAGCGCCTTGTGCTACAGTAACAGAGAATTTGGAAAAAGGAATGGAGGCGTGCAGAGAAGCTAAAAAAATGGGGGCTGATATCGCATTATTCCCTGAAATGTGGAGCAACGGATACCGTATATATGGCAGATCTGTTGAAGCCTGGAAAGCGGAAGCGGTTCCGGCAGACGGAGAATTTGTAAAATCCTTTGGCTGTCTGGCGAAAGAACTGAGCATGGCAATCGGCATTACTTTATTGGAGAATTATGAGGGATTTCCTCGCAATACTCTGATTCTGTTTGACCGATTTGGAAAGAAAAAGATTACTTATGCAAAAGTACATACCTGTGATTTTGATGTGGAGAGGGAGTTACTGCCTGGTGAAGATTTCTATGTTACTGTGCTTGATACAGCATGTGGAGAAGTGAAAATAGGCGCGATGATTTGTTATGACAGGGAATTTCCCGAGAGTGCAAGAATTTTGATGCTGAAGGGTGCGGAACTGATTCTTGTTCCGAATGCCTGTCCGATGGAAATAAATCGTCTTTCACAGCTTCGTGCCAGAGCCTTTGAGAATATGACTGCGATTGCTACCTGCAATTATCCTGAAACAGTACCTGACTGTAATGGTGGATCCAGCGTATTTGATGGAGTGGTTTATCTTCCAGGATTAGATGGTTCACGGGATACCTGTATTTTGCAGGCGGATGGAAAAGAAGGGATTTATATGGCTGAACTTGATATGAAACAGCTTCGAGCGTATCGTGAAAGAGAAGTGCACGGAAATGCTTATCGGCATCCTAAAAAGTATGGACTATTAGTAGACAGAAAGATTGAACAGCCGTTTGTTCGATCTGCTTATAGGGAGTAAAATTTCAGAAGAACGAAGGTAATGAAAATCAGCATTCAAAGGAAGGCTTACTATATGTATGAACTTACTAATGAGCAGCGGAGATGTTTTGCATTGAAGCCGGTGTCAGCAGAATGGCGGAGAATGAAAGTCAGACCGGGCCCCCAGGATGATTATGAATTGATTGCTTATGTGGATGGCAGTAAGCTTGTCAAGTGTCTGCTTTTCAATGAAACAAGATATGATGAATGGGAGATATCGGAAACTCTGTCAGAGGACGGACAGTATCTGCTTCCTAAGACTGCAAAGGGGAAGCCCATACCTTTGTCAGCTCCCAATCTGCTGAAACGTACGGTTATCGGGATGGAACTGGTCTATAATCACAAGCATATTTGTCTGTTCAATAATTCAACCCAACGTCACTATTTTTCTTCGGATTATGTGAATTCTGTCTTTGATTCTCCAGAAGAAGAGAATATAGATGGGTTTGGAAAATGGGTGGAGCAGTGGTGTGCGGAAACCGATAAGAAGGATATCAGGGAGGTCGAGGCTTTTGCTTCACAGCCCCGCAGACATGTAAAGTACAAAGAAGGGGATGTATTTCGAATCAAGCTTGGCAGACGTCAGTATACTTATGGGAGAATCCTGCTTAATTACAGCAAAATGAGGAAAGAAAAGCAGGAATTTTGGGATATTCTGATGACAAATCCTCTGGTCTGCAGTGTCTATCATATTCTGACCGATGATGCAGACGTGAGTGTGGAGAAACTGAAACAGCTCAGGTCCCTGCCCTCCTGCATAATGTCAGATAATGTACTCTATTACGGCGACTATGAAGTAATAGGAAATATCCCTGTTTCAGATGAGGAAGATTATCCCATCATGTACGGGAATAGTATATCGTATTTGGAGAGGGACCAGGGAGTCGTATATTTTCAGCAGGGTAAGACATATCGGCGGATTGAAAATTCGAAAGCATTATATGATGGATTTCGAAATAACGGTATAGGCTGCGGCTTAAAGTTTACAGTGGATATACTGCGTAAATGTATTGACACAGGGAGCAACGGGCCATATTGGGAAGAGTACTATTCTTGTCATACTGAGCGAGATTTGCGTAACCCAAAATACAAAGATCAGCTGGAAAAAATCAAAAAACAAATGAAGGGCAACTAAAATAATAAAGTACCAGTTTGACTGGCAGATTTTGAGCTGAAAAGGCGGTATACTGGGTTAATTCTACTGTTGGTCGATTGAATTATATACACCTGCATTGTAATATGTGTGCAGGAGGTGGATGTCATGTATCAAATAAGTAATGAAAAGTTCGGCCTGTTTGTAACTAAATTAAGAAAAGAAAAAAATATGACACAAAAAGAACTGGCTGAAAAATTATATGTATCAGATAAAACGGTCAGCAAATGGGAACGTGGTATCAGTATGCCCAACATCGTATTGCTGATACCAATAGCAGACGTTTTTGGAATTACTGTTACTGAGCTGCTGCGTGGTGAAAGGCTTGATCCAGAGAATCGTTTAGATGCAAAAGAGATCGAGGGACTGGTAGTAGGATCACTTGATTTATCTGTCAGAAACGCGGTTCATCAGCATAAAAAGAATTGGATCTCAGCATATCTGCTATGTTTTTTTATATCTATAGCAGAAATTATTATATTGGTTCTGTCAGGAATCTCTTTGGTGGAAATGAAGGAAAATGTATGTCTGGTCGTCGGACTTATGCTTTTGTTTGGCGGCTGGTTCTGCCTTTTTGCAAAAGATTTACTGCCGGCGTATTATGATAATAACAAAATAAACTACGTTTCACAGGGGATTTTTAGAATACACATAGCAGGTCTGTCCTTTCATAATGGAAACTGGCCATATATCTGTACCACATTAAAGGTGTGTACACTTGCAACGGCAGTATTATATCCTCTTGCCGGTATTTTAATGATTCATGTTTTCAGTATGGAATGGTGGAATCATATACAAAATATTTTGTTAGTGATTGTATTGGGCAGCATGCTGATATCAACTTATATTGTCGGGAAAAAATATGAATAAAGAAAATACATCTGGAAATATGAAAAAGATACAATTTTATATTTGTCCAATTTGTGGTAATATTATAACTGCGCTGGGAGAAGGAGCTTTTTATGCCTGGTGTAACAGGCATGAATTGTTTAAAACTCCCATCTAAGGAAGGAGAAAATAAAGTATGGATATGATAATCAGAAAATACGAAGAAGAAGATTTGCCTGCCATGACAGCAATCTGGAATGATGTTGTGGAAGACGGCATTGCTTTCCCTCAGGAGGAATTGCTGGATGCAGATACAGGAAAAGAATTTTTTGCGTCTCAGACTTATTGTGGTGTGGCACAGGACCAGGATAGTGGTGTGATCTACGGGTTGTATATTCTGCATCCGAATAATGTCGGAAGGTGTGGGCATATCTGTAATGCAAGTTATGCGGTTGCAAAAGACAGCAGAGGGCTTCATATCGGGGAAAAGCTTGTAAAGGACTGCCTTGTGCAGGCAAAGAACTGTGGATATGGCATTTTGCAGTTTAATGCGGTCGTTGCAACTAATATCCATGCAAGACACTTATATGAAAGACTTGGTTTTGTGCAGCTCGGAACGATTCCGCGAGGGTTCAGGATGAAGGATGGGCATTATGAAGATATCTGTCCTTATTACTGTGAACTCTAAAGATTGATTCATGAGCTTTGAATAAAGGTATACCCATAGGGCATCCTGTAACTCATGCCCTGCGGGCGTATTTACAGCTTTGCTGTAAATTAAGGTATGACTGGATTTCAGTTTACGCTGTATTGGTCATACCTTTTACTATTCTGGATTCTATTGTTGTTATTAACTGCTACATGATGGTCTGCAGATATTCCTGGATGATTGGCATTGCCGCGCCGATGCAGAGTGGAAGGTTGGAGAAGCGGCTGATATAGATGTACTGTCTTTGTGAAGGGAAAGCCGTTCTCTGATTGATCAGTTCCTGGAGCCTGGTCACATCCTCTTCAATCAGAAATCTGGAAAGTGTACCTCCCAGAATAATATCGCAGTTAATAGCCATATGCAGGTTATCGATGGCCATTGCCAAATGTTCAAGATACTTGTCCCACCTTTTTCTATGAGTTGCGGAACCATTACGCAGCATCAGAAAGAAGTTCTGGACGTCCTCACCATCATGCAGAAGTGCAGACAGGGAACAGTAGGAATTAACACACCCCTTCTTCCCACAGTAACAGGGCTTTCCATTTGGAACAATGGTCATGTGTTCGAAAACACCGCTCTTATATTCACCGCTCTGGAAGAACTTCCTTCCAATAATAATAGCACCGCTCAGGTCAGAACGGATATTAAAGTAAATCGCATTTTCAAGCATCGGGTTCATCCACAGTTCTACATTGGCATTGGATTCCGCATCGTGATTAAAAGTACAGTGATAAGGAAGGCGGTCGGTAAATTCCCTGATATCCAATCCATCACAATTCAGGATCTTACCATATATAATCTTCGTGCCATCTGCTGAGATCAGAGCCTGCAACGCAATCCCAATTCCGAGGATCTGTTCTTTATTGACCTGAAGCGAGTTGATAAAACGGCCGATAGAGCTGCAGACCTGGTCATAATAATCCGGGGTGTCAGTGAAGGCAAGCGTATTTTTCTCATACTTCAAAGTATCGGCATATAGATCTACCGCAGTAATCTCATAGTGGTCGATCAGAAGCTCTACCCCGATTGTAATCTTAAGGGAAGGATTGAATTCATACAAAATAGCCTTCCGTCCACCTGTGGAGCTGGCAAGGCCATTTTGAAAAATCAGATTCTCTTCCTGAAGCTCCTTTAAAATCTGTGCAATCGTAGGACGGCTCAGAGAAGTCTCGTCCTGGAGCGTACGCGGAGTAGCACGTTTCCGGTCATAGATATATTTTAAAACACTTTTTCTATTATTGATTTTCAGTGCAGTGACTGTAAAATTAGAATCCATAATATCCCCTTTGTCGATTTTTGCTTATTATATCAAATTTCTTTTGTTTTATAAAGTGTCTGGCGAAGAAATCCATACAGATCATAATTATCAGATTGTATTTTCCATTTTAATCTGTTATGATAATCTCATTCGAATTGGTTGATCGAGTCATTTTAGTACATTGAGGGGCAGTGTACTTTTCTGTTATATTTTTAAATCTTGCAGTATCTGCAATGATCCGTACTTTGTAATTTATATTTTTTATGCAGAAAGCCTGGTGATTTTATGTTCTAATGGTATGTCAAATTTGTGAAAACTTTTATAAAGTCTATTAACAACAACTATATTTTCAAAAATACTTATGTTAAAATGAAAGGTAAGAAACATATGACAAATAACTTTTTTTATCGGTTCAGAAATATCAGCCGGAAATATCGTATCAACCGGAAGTATAAGGATAAGCTGTTCCGACTGATCTTCAATAACAAGCAGGACCTGCTGGATTTGTACAATGCAGTCCATTCTACAAGTTACACGGATTCTGAGGATCTGATTATTACGACGATCAATGACGCTGTTTATCTGGGGATGAAGAATGATCTCTCATTTCTCATTGCCAATGTCCTGAATCTGTATGAGCACCAGAGTACTCTGAATCCCAATATGCCACTTCGGGGGCTGTTCTATTTTTCAGATGTACTGAGGTCCTATATTGAAACGAACAGCCTGGATATTTACAGCAGCACCCTTGTTTCACTTCCGGCACCCGTTTATCTTATTTTTTACAATGGGGTAGATGAAGCTCCTGATGAAATGGAGTACCGGCTTTCCGACGCTTTCCATGAACTCCCGGCTGGATTTTCTCCTGCCCTGGAATGCCGGGCAAGGATGCTGAACATCAATCTGGGGCATAATCAGGCATTGATGGAACGCTGTCACAAACTGAATGAATATGCCTGTTTTATTGCTCGCATCCGCGGCTATCTTGACAGGAAGTATTCTTTAAAGGAAGCAGTGAACCGGGCAGTGGATGAATGTACTGAAGAAGGAATACTGGCCGATATTCTTAGAAAGAACCGCAGTGAGGTGATTAATGTGATCTTGACAGATTATGATGAAAAGTTTCATATGCAGACTGTTCGGAAAGAGGGATATGAGGAAGGTGTTGAGCATGGGAAAACTCTCGAATTGCAGGAAATAATCCGTAAAAAGCTGGATAAAGGCTATACCATACCTCAGATTGCCGAGCTATTGGAGAAAGACCAGGCACTCATTGAACAATTAGCTGACAAGTTGCAGCATTCGGACGAACAATCATAAAAAGCACCTGCCGGGAAACGGAACTTTGATCCCGGCAGGTGCTTTTTTAGGATACCAGTATCCCTGCGGGTACTGCTCAGACTGTATTGTTACACATCTTTCGTATTTCTGCATATAATGTGCAGAAGGAGGGTGATGTTATGGTAGAAAAATTAAACGGAATGCCGGAGGCTTTTGCGCAGCTAGAAGGCTCAGCAGAGTATCCGGAGATACATGGCATGGTGTACTTTTATGAAGTATATGGGGGAACCATCGTGATGGCAGAAATCTACGGGCTGCCGGATGAAGAAAGACAGGATATGGGGAGATTTTTCGCCTTTCATATCCACGAGGGCGGAAGCTGTGGTGGGAACGGCAGAGAGGCATTTCCGAATGCAGGGATGCACTTTAACCCGGAACAGGCGCCTCACCCGGATCATGCAGGAGACCTTCCACCACTTTTGTCGACTCATGGTGCAGCCTGGAACGCTGTCTATACAGGGCGGTTTTATCCGGAAGATGTGGTCGGTAAGACGGCGGTGATCCACAGTAAGCCTGATGACTTCAAGTCCCAGCCAGCCGGAGACAGCGGAGAAAAAATTGCCTGCGGCGAAATTATGGAGTGGCAGATGGAACCAGATGTAATGGAGCCAAGAGGGATGCAGCCGGACCGGATGGATCAAAGGGAGGTACAGCCAGATACAATGCTGCCAAGGGGAACACAGCCAGACCGGATGGACTCAAGGGAGATGCAGCCGGATACAATGCCGCCCGGAGGAACACAGCCAGACCGGATGGACTCAAGGGAGATGCAGCCGGATACAATGCTGCCCGGAGGAGCACAGCCAGACCGGATGGACTCAAGGGAGATGCAGCCGGATACAATGCTGCCCGGAGGAACACAGCCAGATTGGATGGAACAGAGGGAGATGCAGCCAGGTACAATGATGCCAAACGGAATGCAGCCCGGAGGTACCTGGCAGACAGAATAGAAGAATGGCAGAAACCCAGAATTCCGACGAAAGGAGGAAGCTGGGTTTCTGCGAGTTTACATGTTTGTTCCAAGTGATTTTTCTTCTGACGCAGCAGATGCGAGATATACTCACAGGTCAGGTGCAGCTTGACTTTCCTGAAAATATTACTTACAATACACCCATGAAGAAAATAGAAATGATGATTATCAGTTTTACAGAGACCGGCAGCACCCTGAATGCTGTCTTGAAAAGTAAGTTTAAGGAGCAGGGGATTCCCTGTGAAAGTTACAGCACAGAGCGGTTTGCCAGAAGAGACTGCGGGATGCATCCACTTCCGGAAGATATCAAAGCATGGATTGGAGAACACTGGGGAAAGGCAGGGTTCATTTTTATCGGTGCATCTGGTATAGCCATCCGGTATATCGCTCCGTGGGTCAGAGATAAGTTCACAGATTCTCCAGTAGTTGTCATGGATGAAAAAGGGAAGTTTGTCATTCCTCTTCTGTCAGGACATGTGGGCGGTGCAGTGGAGATTGCAGCGCAGATATCAGACTGGATTGGGGCAGTCCCGGTGATCACTACGGCTACAGATGTGCAGGGGAAATTTGCAGTAGATGTATTCGCAAAAAAGAATGGACTGCAGATTACGGACAGAAGACTTGCCAAGGAGATATCTGCGGCTGTACTGGAAGGAAAAAAAATCGGTTTTATCAGCAGTCTGCCTGTATCAGGAAAGCTGCCGGAAGAATTAAGGCGATGCAGCAATTCAAAAGAACTGCAACAGTATCCGTATGGAATTGCTGTCTCTAACCAGAATGAAGTGGTTGAAGAAGCAGTTTTCGGGAGTTCTAATGTGCTGAGGCTGTATGTGGATCCTGATGAAAATCCGGAAAAAGTAGTGGTTGGGATTGGCTGCCGTAGAGGGACGAAGAAGGAACAGTTAGAGTGCGGCTTAAAGAATGTGCTTGATAAGAACCAGATCAGACCCAGTCAGATAGAAGCTTTTGTAAGTATCGAATTAAAAAAGGATGAAGCCGGGCTTCTGGAGCTTGCGGAAGAATATGGAGTACCTTTCCAGACATTTTCTGTGGAAGAATTAAAGACGGTCAGTACTGTCAGCAGCCATTCTGCATTTGTGGAACAGACCACAGGTGTGGACAATGTCTGTGAACGCGCGGCCAGATACGCCTGTCAGGAGGGAGAAATGCTACAGACGAAGATATGTGAGGCAGGCTGTACATTTGCCCTGGTAAAGAGGACTGTGAGGCTGGCTTTTTAGCCCGTCGGCGGGAATGAGAATACAGAAAGAGGAATCGAATATGCAGCAGGAAGATACAAATGCGAATGAGGCAGTGATGCGGATCCTTTTATTTGCAGGTACGACGGAAGGACGGCAGCTTGTTCGGGAGTTGAAGGAGCTTCCGGTCTATGTTTACGTGAGCACTGCCACAGAATATGGAAAAGAATGTGCAGAGACGGGCTGGAATATCAGAACAGAGGCAGGACGGATGGATGAAGCGGAGATGGTCCATTTTATAGGGGAACGCAGGATCGACCTTGTGGTAGATGCGACTCATCCATTTGCCAGAGTGGTCACAGAGAATATCCAAAATGCCTGCAAAGCCTGCAATGTAGAATATATCCGCTGTCTCAGGGAACAGCAGGAGCTGGACGCGGACGAATATGGGCATGTTGTATGGAAGAATTCTGTGGAAGAAGCCGTGGAATATCTCACACAGACAGAGGGAAAAGTACTCATCGCGACCGGAAGCAAAGAATTAAAGCTTTATACGAGAATTGAAAAGTATCAGGAAAGATGCTGCGCGCGGGTTCTCTCTACGAAGGAAGCGGTGGAGGAAAGCACAGCCCTGGGCTTCAAAGGACCGAATTTAATTGCCATGCAGGGACCATTCAGCAGAGAGATGAATATCGCCATGCTTAAATTCACAGGTGCCAGGTATTTTGTGACAAAGGAGTCCGGAAAGGCAGGAGGATTTGCAGAAAAGGCGGAGGCCGCGAAGGAGACAGGGGCAACACTCATCGTCATTGCAAGACCCCGGGAAAAAGGTGTCAGCCCCCGGCAGACCGTGCAGAGGATTATAGAAAAAGGACGCTTATCCTAAAGCGGTGCACCTATAAGGGAGTAATTTTATTACCGCAGAACGGCATAGTCTTTTGGCTATACCGTTCTGCTTTTTTCTTTGTCTTTCAATAGTCTGCTTGTCCTCGTCCTGTTCCAGTTCCCTGATAAAGTTCCAGACAATTTCTGTCTTCTGTCTGCGATGTCCACTGGACTTATCCGACGCGTGGACAATGATTTTCTTCACAAACTCATTGACGATAGTTGGGATTAATTCCCGTATTCCTACATAATTGCGAATAACTTCAAAAAACGCTCATGACTGATTGTACCGCTGATGTTGTCCTCATAAATCCGCTTGAAAATACGGTCAAGTTCGGTAAACCGTTTCCTTGCCTGTTTTAAATCTTTCTCTTGTCATTTTACTGCCTTTTCTACTTTCTTAAACCGCTGCTGATAAACCATGTTTCATTTCGCGCGTAAAAATCATTGAACAAATTACGGAATGGGGTAAATTCGTTGTCGCCTTTGTCACTGTCTACTCCGGCGTTAATTGCGATATAGGGAATCTCACGTCCGACAAACGGGTTGCTATATTCATTATAGAGAACTTCTTTTCCTTTGTCGGGAGGCGCTTTGCCAGATTCCGCTTTTATGAGCCGTTCCGTTTTATCATAGAGTAGATCAGCGCCGCCGCAGGAGGTAGATATTTCATAGAATGTGCCGTCTATTTTGTAAGTGACTGTTTCATGCAGCAGTTGCCCTTTTCCGACAGCGGGCGATTTTTGTTTATTGGGAAGTATCAAAAACCTCTTGAATTTCCTCTCATTACCTACAACACCGGACAAGGCGATTTTGCCGAAGTTTTGAGAGAGATTTTACAAATTTTCTTCTTCACTTCTTAATACGGAAAAGTTTTAGAAATGCCAAAATGATATGGTAAAACAAAAAACGTATGGAATAAACTTCCTAATGTTATTCCGAAACTTGACAGTGTAAAGATTAAAAGATATAATATAGACAGTGTAAAGATTTATGGAGGGATTTATATGTTGGAGCAAAAGCAATCTTATCATCACAAGGATTTACGAAACGCTTTGATTGAAACAGGAATTGAACTTGTAAGCACAGAGGGAATAAACGCCTTTTCACTAAGAAAGGTAGCTGCGGCTTGCGGGGTTAGCCATGCTGCCCCATACAGCCACTTTCAAAATAAAGAAGAATTACTAAACGCAATGCAGCTATTTATTACAGAAAGATTTTCTAAATTGTTAGAAGATACCATTGAAAAGAATAGCAATGATACAGAGTTACTAAAAGATATGGGAATGGCCTATGTATCTTTCTTTGTAGAAAATCCCTCTTATTTTCAATTTCTGTATGCTCAATCTAATATTAAAATTGACTTATCCATGTCAATAACGGATAGTCAAAATTATAAGCCCTTTATTATTTACAAAAATATTGTCAGCAACTTATTGAAACAAGCAAACTATCCAAAAGAAAAGCAAAATGACATTATCATAACAATATGGGCTTTTATACATGGAGTTGCTGCATTAGCTACCATGAATAACGTGTCTTATGATAATGACTGGAAACAGAAAGTAGTTGATTTTATGAACATATTTCAACTTTCTTTTATGAGTGAAACAGGAGATAAAATATGATAGGAATTTATTTTAGTGGAACAGGTAACACGGAATACTGTTTAGAAAAATTTGTTACTTTATATGATGTTAAGGCTGAAATTGCCCCTTTAGAGGATATTCACACAGTAGAAAAAATAACGCACCATAAAGATATCATTTTTGCATATCCCATATATTACAGCAACCTTCCCAAGATAGTAAGAGATTTTATATGCGAGAATTCTGAACTATGGAAAGGAAAACGTATTTTTATTCTTGCGACAATGGGGCTCTTTAGCGGCGACGGTGCAGGTATAGCTGCACGATTATTTAGAAAGTACGGAGCACAGATATGGGGAGGACTTCATCTAAAAATGCCAGACTGTATTTGTGATGTAAAAGCACTGAAACGCTCTCCGGCACAAAACAAGCAAATCGTTGCAAAAGCAGAGGAACGCATAAAATTAGCGATCAACAATCTAAAAAATGGTACTCCATCTAAAAATGGGTTGAGTTTTTTATGCCATATTGCAGGTCTCTTAGGACAACGGCTTTGGTTTTTGGAAAAAACAAAAAAATACTCTGGCAAAATACGTATTGATACAAAGGCTTGTATTAAGTGCGGTCATTGTGTAGCTGTATGCCCTATGAAAAATTTATATTTGTCACAAAATGAAATCAAAGCAAGAGGGCGCTGTACTTTATGCTATCGGTGTGTAAATCAATGCAACAGTAAGGCAATTACAATTTTGGGAACGAAGGTGGTTTCTCAGTATTCTGTTTATGATTTACAACAGAACAAGTGAAATTGAGGTGGCGTATTGCAACAAGAACAATGAATTTTATATCCAATATGTAAGTCTAAAACCCGATTAAGAATGCGGGAAGATACAGAGTTGAAGAACAACGGGATATTCCACAGTCAGTATGGACACACATATCACTATATATACTTAAATAACTCATATTACCAAACGCCTATATGGTTTTATGACCGCATGGGCGCTTGCTGTAATATCCTCTGTTGAGAAGGAATGGGGTGAGTTAGATGATTTATTTGGAAGAATACAAGGAGCATATCGAATATACTTTTTCTTTGGTTATACCGACGCTCAAATCGGAAAAGAGTATAGGCGAAACAGGTGTAGAGCGAATTACTGGAAGTTAGCAGCATTAAAACAACTCCGAATGCTATTAACATTCGGAGTTGTTGCACCCTGTTTGTCAGTTGTTAAGTTAATTTGTTTCCAAAACTTCCTTAGCGGTGTTCATCTAAGAGGAAACGTTTTTTGGCTTACCGGAACTGCTTCGGCGTCAGCCCAGTATATTTCTTAAATACTTTTGAAAAATAGCTCTGATCCTCGAACCCCACCGCAACCGCAATATCAATAATGGAAAAGTCGGTATTGGAGAGCAGCCGCTTGCTTTCCTCGATCCGCACCATATTCAGATATTCCTTGAAGGAAGATCCGGTGGACTGCTTGAACATGGTTGAGAAATAGGAAGGATGCAGATGGACCTGCATGGCAACGTCTTCCAGAGTCAGCGGTTCATTAAAATGCTTCGATATGTATGTCATCGCCTTCTTGATCAGCTCACTGTTCTGGGAAGGAATATAATTAAACAGGCTTTCCGTAAACGCCTCCACAATCTCCTGAAGCTTAAAACAGAGCGTATCCATGGAATCGACCTGCTGGATATTCTTTAGAAAATGATTATTCAGCTTCAGAATCGTGTCTGTCTGCGCACCCCCCTCGATCGCCGCCCGGGAGAGCAGGGAGCAGAGTTCGATTGCCCTGGCCTTTACGATATCCAGACTGTTCCCCTCTGAAAAAAGCACATAACCCAGAAGATCATTCAGGACAGCGTTCGCCTGGCTGATATCCCCCAGCTTGACCTTGCTGATAAGCTCCTTTTCCTTCTCATAGGGATAAGAATCCGTACTGATATTCTCTTCCTTATACCGCTGGATCGATTCATTGATCCGGGACTGCTGCACCAGCTTCTGGTTATTCTGCTTGAGTTCCTCCTTACTCTCATTGATCAGGTTCGCAAACATATAATAAAGAAGCCTGCTGATATGATTCACCTTTGCCGGAGGCACAATCGGAATACTGGAAGTCTCATCATACAGATCCAGAGCCTCTGTCGTGGAGATCTTATACTTTTTCGCAATATCCGAGATCAGGATCGAATCCGGGGCATCCATCAGAAAAGGACCGACCAGGATGGACCCCAGAAAAGTCTTCTTGCTGATCAGAGGAAACACAATATGGTTCAGCTCCGCATGGCAGGCAAAAATATAAGGCTCGCCCAGTGTAATCGCCTTCTTACTTGCAGAGATGTGCATCTTCTCACAGGTGTCCCCGTCCGGAAGATAATCCTGGAAACAAAGGCAGAAGTTGGACATAGGCCCGCTCTGGGCCAGAAATTCCCCCTGTTCATCAATGACCTGGATCGGAAGCTGCATACAGGCATAAAAGGTATTAGTCATAGCTTTGAGAGTATCTTCAGGCACAATAGAGTATAATAAAGGTTTCAAGATCGTTCCTCCGTAAAAATTAAAGTCTTCATTGTTTTCTCATCCTATTATAAGTGAAAAAAAGAAAAAAGTACATCCGAAAAAAGTACAAAGTGCCTGTCTTTCATTTATTTTGGGATTCGCAACATTTGTACAAAGATTCTAAAATAATTACCAGAAACTTAAAATGAAAAAAGATAAAATAGGCATCAGAAACAGCCAAACGGCAAAATTACAGAATACATAAAGTTGGAGGAATGAAATTATGTCTATTATTCAGGAAATGTCAGAATTTCTGCAAAAGGGAAGAGCTAAGAATGTAAAAGCATTAGTACAGCAGGCTTTGGATGAGGGAATGGATCCAAAGGAAATCTTGAATGAAGGTCTGTTATCAGGAATGATGATCATCGGAGCAAAGTTCAAGAATAACGAAGTATTTGTACCGGAAGTTCTGGTTGCAGCAAGAGCCATGAATGCAGGTCTGTCTGTTCTGGAGCCGAAGCTTGTAGAAGTGGGTAACGAGCCGGTTGGTAAGGCTGTGATCGGAACCGTACAGGGAGACTTACATGATATCGGTAAGAACCTGGTTGTCATGATGCTCAAAGGTGCAGGATTTGAGATCTACGATCTTGGTGTAGATGTTGAGACATCCGTATTTATCGACAAAGCAGAGGAAGTCGGAGCAGATGTGATCTGTATGTCAGCACTTCTTACAACAACCATGCCGAAGATGCAGGATTGTGTTGACCAGCTGAACGAAAAAGGTCTTCGCAATAAGTACATCGTAATGGTAGGCGGAGCACCGGTTAACGACAGCTTTGCCCAGCAGATCGGAGCAGATTACTACACACCGGACGCAGCTACAGCAGCAGAAGTTGCAAAGCAGGCAGTACTGGACAGAAAGTAATCATTTTTAAATCGCAGATACATAGGAAGAAACCAAGGAAACCGGTGTAAATCCGGTGCAGGCTTGCCCCTACTGTAAACGGAGACGAAGAATATAAGCCATTGTCCAGGACTGGATGAGAAGGCATTCCGAGGATGACCCGTGAGCCAGGATACTTGTCAGAATCAGCAGCCTGTCGTGGGTAGGAGACGGGTGCTTGAAAAAAACAGAATCACGAATACATTCGGAAACTCTTTTCAAAGGGTTTTTCTTTTTATCAGGAAACAGGAAGGCAGCCATATGATTATAAGAGAGTTTGACATTAAGATTTGTAAGGAAAATGTATTAAATCTGATTGACTGTTATGAGGACAGTGCGATCTACGAAGAAGTGATCGAAGAGTACGAAGAGATGCTGCCGACGGCATATGAGAAGATAGAACCGGCAGCGCTTATGGAATTCGGAAGTGTGGAGGAATTTCCCATGGAGGAGTATGGAAATGGAACGGGAGAAGCTCTTTTCTGTATTACTTCCATAGGCGGGAAGCTCAGCCGGTGGGCCACAGAGTTATTTGCCGAGGGAAATTACTTGGGTGGAATGCTGGCGGATGCGATGGCGGATGATTATCTGTTCCAGATGGACCATCTTCTCTCAGAGACCGTAATCAGGCTGTGCAGGGAGAAAAAGTGCGGTGTCCTGCGCAGGCTGGAGGCTCCGCAGGACATTCCCATGGCGGCGCAGAAAAAGGCTCTGGATGTTACAAATGGTGAAGAACTGGCGGGGATTCATATCAAGGAGAGCTTTATGTATGATCCTGTAAAGACGACCTGCCAGATCTACCTGCTGGACAATAAGACGGAGCAGTTTAAGATAGAACATGACTGCAGCAAGTGCCCGAATACGACCTGTAAGCTCAGAAATATACCGGAGATCATGGTAGAGGTGGCCGATGCACAGAAAGAAAGTATCAGAATCAGTGGCAGAAAAGATCAGACGCTGATGGAGATCTTAAAGGAGCATGATATCTTCTTAAGTGCAGTCTGCGCGGGACGCGGAACCTGTGGAAAATGTAGAATCAAAGTGCTCAAGGGGGATGTGAATCCGTCCGATGCGGACCGGAAATTCTTCGATGAGACGGAGATCAGAGCTGGATTCCGGCTGGCATGTAAGGCCTATGCACAGGGAGATGTGACGATCACACTGGACTGCGGACAGGAAGAGGGATTTGCAATCCTGACAGATTTTGGAGGCAGCAGCCAGGATGAGGCGGGACAAGGGGCAGCAGGACAGACAAAAACAGCCGGACAGGCAGAAGCTGCGCTTCCCCAGGCTGGCGGCAGATACGGAATTGCGGTGGATATCGGGACAACGACCATTGCCATGCAGCTGATCGATCTTGAGAAGGGGCAGAGTATCAGGACATTTACGACGATGAACAGACAGCGTGCCTACGGCGCGGATGTCATCAGCCGGATCGAAGCTTCGAATCAGGGAAAAGGCGGAGAACTAAGGGAAAGTATTCAGGGCGACCTGATGTCCGGGATCAGGGAACTGACGGGAAACGGGGACATTTCAGTCGAGAAGATGGCAATCGGCGCCAACACGACGATGGTGCATCTGCTGATGGGATATTCCTGCGAGACACTGGGGGTATTTCCATTTACCCCGGTGAATCTGGAGACCATTCGGACTACAGCAAAGGAACTGCTCGGGACATGCGCCGGGGACCTGGAAAGGGACTTTGAAGTCAGTATCTATCCGGGCATCTCTACCTATGTGGGCGGCGATATTACAGCGGGACTGTATGCACTGGGCTTTGAGAAAAAGGAAAAGGTATCCGTATTGATCGACCTGGGAACCAACGGGGAGATGGCAGTCGGCAATAAAGAGAAGATCTATGTGGCTTCCACAGCAGCAGGCCCGGCCTTTGAGGGCGGCAACATTACCTGCGGAACAGGAAGCATCCCGGGGGCTGTCTGCGGGGCAGTCATCGAGAATGGAAAGGCAGAATTAAAGACGATCCTGGATCAGCCAATCTCCGGAATCTGCGGGACCGGAGTCGTGGAGATTACCTATGAGCTGCTTAAGGAGGAGCTGATCGACGATACCGGACTGCTAGACGAAGATTATTTTGAAGATGGATATCTCCTCGGCGAGGATGCATCCGGCAGAAAGATCGGATTCTATCAGAAGGATGTACGGGAGATCCAGCTGGCAAAATCAGCGGTGAGGGCCGGTCTGGAGATGCTGATCCTCAGATATGGCATATCCTATCAGGATGTGGAGAAAGTCTATATTGCCGGGGGATTTGGTTATCAGCTGGACATCCGCAAAGCGGTCGGCATCGGTCTGCTCCCGAAGGACTGCGAAGCGAAGATCGAGGCGGTCGGGAACAGCTGCTTAAAAGGGACCATCGCCAGATTAATGAATCCTGAGGCAGAGACTGCAATTGAGGCGATCCGCGGTGTTTCGGAGGAAATCAGGCTGTCGAATGACAAAGATTTTAATGAATTTTATATGGATTATATGTTCTTCGAGGAAGTATAATGCGATGATGGGGACGGCAGCGTTTTCGCTTCATCAGGGAAGCGGATTTAGAATATCCGTTTTGCCTTGTAACAGAATAGAAAATAGAAAAAGGATATGCAGTATGGAAAATGAGGCTGCATATCCTTTTTTTGTATTTTGTATTGTAAGCGTTAAATTCCTTCCGAAGCAGTGGCACTGATCAGTTCCGAGAGAAGATATGTGGTGCCGCGTCCTCCAGGCGCCTCTTTCCGGATCTTCTGTCCAGAGATATGAAGGGAGCCTTCTGCGCCCTGTTGTCTGGCAGCGGCCACGGCTGCGCGGCGTGTCTCTTCTTCTGCAAAATGCAGGGCATCTTCGTATTCCTTGAAGAACTGGGAGAGGGTGCGTGTGATTACTTTGTAACCGTTGATCTCTCCGTCGGTATAGCTCGGGCAGAGTTCTGCCTGGGCGGTAGCGGCGATATTCCCCACGATGGCTCCGACTGCATTGGCGACAGAAGCATTCTCCGGGATTATGGCCCTGGTGCCCAGCATCTTTGCCACAGGTTCCAGAAAGACATGAGTGGGTGCGCCTGCGCCGATCAGGACGGATCTGGTATGGAACATTGTTGTGAACAGTGGAGTCACATTGCCTGCCGCCTGTTCGTAACTGTATTCGATCAGCTGCTGTAACTGGGAATCAGGGGCTGTATTTTGAAACTTCGGATACTCTGTCTGGAGCAGGATCCTGACCAGATTGCAGTACAGACGTTTCTTCACCAGTTCGTAGATCTGAGTACAGATCTCTTCGATTGTGATGCCAGAATAACGTGCCACGAATTCAGCGCCGGTATAAGATGCATCCCGGTCAAAGGCGGTAAAGTCGCCCCGGATGTGCATGATATCGGTGGGGGTCAGTCCTGCCCGAAGAATCACACTGTCGGCTTCCAGGTGTTCTGTCTTCAAAGTGTAGACATCCCTGCCGATTGCTTTTGCCGCATTTGGCAGCATCAGAGGACCGTTTTTCAATGCCTCACATAACTGCTTTTCTTCCTCCGTATACTGGGGGCTGCCGGAAATATCTTTCATCATTACGAGAAATTCGTACAGGCAGAGGGTGTGTCCCCTGTCATAGGTCTTCAGTGTTTCCAGCTGGGGCTTTACGCCCGGGTAGTTGGAGGCGAGCATGCAAAGCGGCATGACACGGTAGTTCTCCAGATACAGGTCGCCGTCAAAATTATAGTGGACCGCGGTATCTCCGCCCAGTGCGAAGGTGTCCACATAAAGCCCTTTCACAAAGGTCTTCCAGCCGCCGATCTGGATGCCGTCTCTGGCTTCGAGAGGCTGGCCGTCACGGATGATGGAAATGTCCGTGGTGGTACCGCCCATATCTACGATCACCGCCTGATCCTCCGCGGCCAGATGCATGGCGCCGATGGTGCTGGCAGCCGGACCGCACAGAAGTGTCTCTACAGGATGAAGGCAGGTGTACTCAGAGGACATCAGGTTCCCGTTGCTCTTCACGATGACGATGGGGAGGGAAAGCCCGTATTCCAGGAAGACGGTACGGATTGCCGCCATGAATTCGTGGATCACGGGAATCAGCCTTGCGTTCAGAAGTGCTCCGGCACCTCTTCTTAAAATATTGCGGTCCGGGAACAGGTCGTGTCCCAGGATGACCGGGATATTCAGCTCGGATTTCACGATCTCGGCCGCCTTTTTCTCATAGCTGCCCAGATGCTCCCTGGCAAACAGCTGAACGATACTGATGCAGTCGCAGGTTCCGGCAAAATCTTTCAGTTTCCGGCGGAAGTCTTCCCAGTCCGGTTCCTTCGAGGTCTCCGGTTTATCCGTCAGGGTGCATTCGACCAGCAGGACATCATCCAGCGACTCCATGCCGTATTCCTGATAAGTCTCATTCAGGATTCTGCGTTCAATGCCAATGAGCACAAGCTTTCCGTTCCCGCCTTTATTTTCCACGCAGGCATTCGTTGCCAGTGTTGTGGATAAGGAGATCGAGGTGCAGGAAGAGAGCAGCTCATGGGGCAGCTCTTTGAGCACATTGCGGATACCGGTTTTCAGATCTTCTTTTGTAGTCAGTGATTTCCCGGAGGCAAGCAGCTTATGCTCCGACAGATCATAGATGACCGCATCTGTGTAAGTGCCTCCTGTATCAATTCCAATACCAATCATGGTTCTATGCCTCTTTTCTGATTTATGATGTCCATTATTATAGCAGGATTTCCAGAACTGGTTATGGAGCAATTTTGTGAAAAGAGTAAAAATTCTAGATTCCGGATATTTCCCAATATTCCTACAAACTTATCTTAAAAAATTACAAGAACCAGAAAGAAGATTTCTATAGAATGAGTAATGTAGCAGACATTTTGCCCTGATTGCATAATCAGGCAGAATGTGGTAGAATTTATTCGGCTGATATATGCAGCCTGACAATTCAGATCTGGCAGACAATTTAGAAGAAAGCCATTCGTATGGATGGCAGGGGAAGCAGGTTAGAATCCTGCACAATACCCGTTGCTGTATTGGAGGAGCGGTATTCCATTAGGTCACTGTAAGGCTTGCTTATGGGAAGACGGAATATCGTGAGGATACCTGAGTCAGAACACCCGCTTTTAAAATGGATCTGAATGATTACGGGAGTATGATCATGTGTTTGCCGCGAATCTTTCCGATTTTGTGGTAAACCTGAATTATTTTCAGAACACAAAAGGAGAGAGCAGCATGACAAAGAAAGAAAAGATCTTAGTTAAAGCATCCATCGCGTTTGCCGTGATGTTTGCCATCACACCGGCAGTGAATGCAATGCATATCATGGAGGGGTATCTTCCCGCAGGTTTCTGCGTTGCATGGGGCGTTATTTGTGTCCCGTTCTTAGTGACCGGATTCATTTCCCTGAGAAAGAGAATTCAAGAAAACAGGAAAACGATTACGCTGATCGCGATGGCGGGAGCGTTTATATTTGTCATATCTTCCCTTAAGATTCCGTCGGTGACGGGGAGCTGTTCCCATATGACAGGGACAGGGCTGGGTGCAATCCTTTTTGGTCCGGCGGCGGTCAGCATTCTGGGGATCATCGTGCTATTGTTTCAGGCGATCCTGCTGGCACATGGCGGACTGACGACCCTGGGCGCGAATACATTTTCCATGGCGATCGCGGGACCGCTTCTGGCATTTGGAATCTATAAATTATGTACAAAATGTAATGTCAACAGGAAGGTTTCCGTGTTTCTGGCAGCCTGCTTAGGCGACGTGTTTACCTACTGTGTGACAAGCATCCAGCTTGCGCTTGCCTATCCTTCTGAGAACGGTGGTATTGCGGCTTCCGCTGTAAAGTTCCTGGGGGTGTTTGCACCGACACAGCTTCCACTGGCGGTTATCGAGGGAATCCTGACTGTTATCATTGTGATGGCACTGGAATCCTATGCAAAACCTGAATTGAAGGCAATCGGTTTTATAAAGGAGGCAAAGTAAGATGAGTAAGAATGTAAAGACCACCATTGTTTTACTGATCCTGGCCGTGCTGATCGCAGTGGTTCCGCTGTTTGCACGAAAGGGAGCCGAGTTTGGGGGCTCCGATGATGCAGGGAGTGTGATGGTAGAGCAGATACAGGGAAAAGAATATACTCCATGGTTCACCCCGGTCCTGGAGAGGGCACTTGGCGGAGAACTGCCGGGAGAGGTGGAAAGCCTGTTGTTCTGTCTTCAGACCGGGATCGGCATCGGAATCATCGCGTTTGTGATGGGACGGCTCGTGGAACGCAGAAAATGGATGAAGAAAGAACATACATGGGAAGAGGAAACGGTCCAGAAAGAATAAAAATCTGTGCCGGGTAAGGAGTGGGATATGATTGTAGTGGATAAGCTTTGTTATCGTTCAAAGCTTCGATATGTGAATGCAGGGGAAAAGTTCGTATTTTCCATGCTGACGCTGTTCTTGTGTATTGTCAGCCGTTCCCTTCTGATCGCTGCAATTGCCCTTCTGGTTAATGGTTACCTGATGATCGAAAAAGGCGGAATCTCATGCGGACGGTATCTGCGGCTGCTGGCGGTTCCATTTACCTTCCTGATTTTAAGTACTCTCGCGATTATCGTCAACCTTTCAAAGGTCCCGCTGGACGCTTATGCCCTCCCGGTGGGAAGCTTTTTTATCACAGGGAGCCGGGAATCCCTGCGGTTTGGAATCCAGCTGATCATGACGGCGATGGCGAGTGTATCGTGCCTGTACTTTCTGTCACTGAATACCACCATGACGGATATACTGGATGTGCTGGATCAGCTGCACTGCCCGGAGATTATGATCGAGCTGATGATGCTGATCTACCGTTTTATCTTTGTACTGATGGAGGCCGCCTCTGCGATCATGGTTTCACAGAAGTCCAGGCTCGGCAACCGGAATCTAAAGACGTCCATTCAGTCTTTCGGACAGATGGGCGCCGGGCTTTTCATCCGGGCCTTACGAAGGTCAAACGCACTGTATGATGCGATGGAATCCAGATGCTATGACGGAAAGATCAAAGTATTAAGCGTGCAGCATCCTGCAAAGAAAAAGGAAGTCGTGATGATCGTTCTCTATGAACTGGCACTGCTCGGAATTACAATAGGGGAGAAGATGGTATGAGTGTGGAAAAGGATGACATTATAATAGAAGCAAAGGATATTTTCTATACCTATGAAGAGGGCGGTCCTCATTCCTTAAACGGTGTCAGCTTAAAGATCAGACGGGGACAAAAGGTCGCCTTCATGGGGGCGAATGGCTGTGGCAAGTCCACATTCTTCCTCTGCTGCAACGGGATCTACAGGCCGGACAGAGGGACACTGCTTTTTAATGGAAAGCCAGTGGATTACTCGAAAAAAGGGCTTCTGAACTTAAGGGGAAAAGTCGGGATCGTGTTCCAGGACCCGGATAACCAGCTTTTCTCCGCCAGTGTGTATCAGGAGATTTCCTTCGGACCGATGAACCTTGGGATTCCGGAAGCACAGGTCAGAGAAGAGATCGAGCAGGTGATTGATTATCTGGAAATCACGCCGTTTCGTGACCGTCCGGCACATGCTTTAAGCGGCGGGCAGAAGAAGCAGGTGTCCATTGCGGATATCCTGGTGATGCATCCCGAGGTGATCATTCTGGATGAGCCGGCAGCGGCGCTGGATGCAAAGCACACGAAGATGGTGAATCAGATCGTGGACAGGCTGGCACAAGAAGGGATTACCATTCTCATGGCAACCCATGATATCGACTATGCGCTCTCCTGGGCGGATGAGATCGTCCTCATGCATGAGGGAAAAGTCCTGATGCAGGCGGACCCGGTTACGGTATGTACCAGTCAGGAAGCGCTTGAAATGACCAATCAGGAGGAGCCGGCGGTATTGAAATTATTTGAACGGCTTGTCAGAAAGGGCATTCTGGAAACAGGATTAAAACCGCCTGTCAGCATGGCAGAGCTGGAAGAATATATAGAAAGAACAGGGGAAAAGTGATGGAGAAGAGAACAGAGACCAAGAAAGGAATCCTGGTGGTGAGCTTTGGAAGCAGCCATCTGGACACACTGGAGAAGAATATTGACAAGATCGAAGGGCAGATCGCGGACACATTTACAGATTACAGGGTCTACCGTGCTTTTACGAGCCAGATGATCCTTCGGAAATTAAAGAAGACCGCAGATCTTCATTTCTTTACGGTCAAAGAAGCGATGGAGCAGATGGCAGAGGACGGCATCGAGCAGGTGATCGTGCAGCCCACCCATATCATCAACGGAATCGAGAATGATCGGATGATATGTGATGTGATGGAATATATGGACCGTTTTAAGAAGATCCGTGTGGGAAAGCCGCTTTTGACAAGTGTGGATGATTATAAGAAGGCGATCCACGCCATGATGGCGGAGGTAGATCTGGAAGAGGGGGAAGTACTAGTCCTGATGGGACACGGCACAGACCACCATGCGAATTCCGCATATCCGACGCTGGAATACACCTTCCATTCCCTGGGGTACAATCAGGTACTGGTGGGAACCGTGGAGGGATTTCCAGATCTGAGAAATGTGATGACCAGGCTGGAAATCTCCGGGGCGAAGAAGGTAACCCTGATGCCGTTCATGCTGGTGGCAGGGGACCACGCGAAGAATGACATGGCGGGAGAGGAAGACTCCTGGAAGACAGAACTGGAGGATGCAGGCTACGAAGTGAAGGCGGTCATCAAAGGGCTGGGGGAGATGAGAGGAATCCGCAATATTTATATCGAGCACATCGAGGCGGCAATGTAAAGGGAAGCGGAAGAATCAGCAGGAAAAGAAGCGGATGATAAGGAGGTACAGGCATGGAAGAAATGCAGTACGCACAGTCAGGCACAGAAGAAAAGCAGGGGTGTCTCATCTGGAAGAACCAGAAGCAGCTTCGGACAGGCTACACTACAGGCAGCTGTGCGGCAGCCGCGGCAAAGGCGGCGGCCGGGATGCTCCTTGGAGGGGAAACCATGCAGCAGGTATCTCTGTTGACACCCAAAGGAGTCCGTCTCTATCTGGACGTGGAGGATATCCGTCTCTCCCCCGGCTTAGTCAGCTGTGCGATCCGCAAGGACAGCGGTGATGATCCCGATGTCACGGACGGCATTCTGATCTATGCATCCGTCCGAAGATGTGAGGGAGAAGCCCTTCATCTGGACGGCGGCGAGGGAGTCGGCAGAGTCACGAAGAAGGGTCTGGAGCAGAAGATCGGTGAGGCGGCGATCAACAAAGTTCCCCGCCGGATGATTCTGGAAGCCGTGGACTCCCAGAGAAAAAAGTATCACAATGAGGGCGGCCTTGAGATTCTGATTACCATCCCCAGAGGAAAAGAACTGGCAGGGAAGACCTTTAATCCACGCCTTGGGATCGAGGGCGGCATCTCCGTCCTTGGGACCAGCGGGATTGTGGAGCCGATGAGCGAGAAAGCACTGACCGATACGATTTTTCTGGAAATGAAGATGCTCAAAGAAAGCGGCCATGACTGGTGTTATGTCGTCCCCGGGAATTACGGGAGTGATTTTCTGACGCAGCAGCTTGAGTATGACGGCGGGATGGCGGTCAAATGCAGCAACTACATCGGCGAGACCATCGATGATGCGGTCAGCCTGGGGATGAAGGGCATCCTGTTCATCGGACACATTGGAAAGCTGGTCAAGCTGGCGGCAGGGGTGATGAATACCCATTCCAGGCAGGCGGACTGCCGGATGGAGGTCTTTACGTCCCACGCGGCATTAAATGGAGCTTCCCCGGAAGTTCTGAAAAAACTGATGAACTGTTTCACGACAACAGAGGCCATCGAGATTCTGAAGGCAGAAGGGCTTCTGGAAGCCGTGATGAAGGATATCATGAAAAGAATTGAATTTTACCTCAAATACCGTGCGGGGGAACATTTGAAGACCGGGGCAATCGTATTTTCTGTGGAGGAAGGAATCCTGGGAAGTACTTCTGACACCCCGGAACTGCTGGAATACATACAGAAGGAGAGGTTATAGCCATGGAAGGGATGTTTTATGGAATCGGAGTCGGGCCGGGAGACCCGGAACTCCTTACATTAAAGGCGGTCAGGATGATCCGGGAATGCGAGGTGCTGGCAATTGCAGTTTCCTCCCCAGATCTGGAAGCACCGGTCTATGAAGAGGCAGGAACAAAAAGCTCTTTTCCTGAGCTTCTGGAAAGGTGTGTGGCTTATCAGATCGTGCTTCCGGCAGTACCGGAGGCCACAGAGAAAGCGAAATTATTTCTCCCTATGCCGATGATGAAGGAGAAGGATAAATTAAAGGCGATTCATGATCTCTGTGCTGACATGATAGAAAAGATCATGAAGCAGGGAAAGAATGTCGCGTTTATCACGCTGGGTGACCCGACGGTATACTCGACCTGCCTGTATGTACATAAACGGCTGAAACGCCGCAGCCTTAAGACCAGCCTGATCCCGGGAATCCCCTCTTTCTGCGCGGCAGCAGCGAGGATGGACATGGGACTGGTGGAGAACAAAGAGGAGCTGCACGTGATCCCGGCCTCCTACGGAATCGAGGAGAGCATGGAGATACCGGGCACAAAGGTGCTGATGAAAGCAGGGAAAAAGATGCCTTATGTCAAACAGGTTGTCAGAGAAAAGGGCCTGGAGACGGAGATGGTGGAAAATTGCGGGATGAGCAATGAGCATATTTACAGGACAGTGGACGAGATCCCGGATGATGCGGGCTACTATTCACTGATGATAATCAAAGAAAAACGGGGGATGTAAGATATGATCGCATTTGTAGGAGCCGGTTCGGGAGCGGCGGACCTGATCACAGTCAGGGGCCAGAGATATTTGCAGGAGGCAGATCTGATCGTGTATGCAGGAAGTCTTGTGAATCCCGAACTTCTGGAGGTAAAAAAAGAGGACTGTGAGGTCTATAACAGTGCATTTATGACGCTGGAGGAAGTACTGGAAGTGATGGTAAAGGCAGAAAAAGAGGGCAGAAAGGTGGTGCGCCTGCACACCGGAGACCCCTGTTTGTACGGTGCCATCCGGGAACAGATGGACGCGCTGGATGAAAAAGGCATTGCCTATGAGTACTGTCCGGGAGTCAGTTCCTTTTGCGGGGCAGCCTCTGCACTGAATGCGGAGTACACTCTGCCTGGAATCTCCCAGTCCGTCGTGATTACCAGAATGGCGGGCAGGACCCCGGTGCCGGAGCGGGAATCCATCCGAAGCTTTGCCGCACATCAGGCGACCATGGTCATCTTCCTGAGCACCGGAATGCTTAAGAAGCTCTCAGAAGAGCTGATGGCAGGCGGATATGCACCGGATACCCCTGCGGCGATCGTCTACAAGGCGACCTGGCCGGATGAAAAGGTGTGCCGCTGCACCGTGAAGAATCTTGCGGAAACGGCAGAGAAGGAACAGATCACAAAGACGGCACTGATCGTGGTCGGCAATGTGCTGGATGGAGAATATGAGCGGTCTAAGCTTTATAATCCGTCCTTTACGACAGAATTCAGACAGGCATCCAAAGGAGGAAAAGACAATGGGTAAAGTATATGTAGTGGGCCTAGGCCCCGGAGCCGACACGCAGATGACGCTGGAGGCCAAAGCGGCGGTGGACTTATGCCAGGTGATCGTCGGATACACGGTGTATGTGGATCTGGTGAAGGAACAGTACCCGGATAAAATCTTTCTGACCACGCCCATGACCCAGGAGGTGAAACGCTGTCAGATGGCGCTTTTGGAGGCGCAGAAGGGCCAGACTGTGGCCATGGTCTGCAGCGGGGATGCCGGAGTATACGGCATGGCAGGACTGATGTATGAGACCGGAAAGGACTTCCCGGATGTGGAGATCGAGATCGTGCCGGGAATTACCGCAGCCAATGGCGGTGCGGCCGTGTTAGGAGCGCCTTTAATGCATGACTTCGCAGTCATCAGCTTAAGCGACCTGCTCACTCCCTGGGAAAAGATCGAGAAGCGGGTGAAGGCGGCGGCCATGGCGGATTTTGTGATCTGTCTGTATAACCCGTCCAGTAAGAAGCGCAAAGATTATCTGAAAAAAGCCTGTGAGATGATGCTGGAATATAAGTCTCCTGATACCATCTGCGGAACCGTAAGAAATATCGGCAGAGACGGGGAAGAAGCCCGCGTCATGACATTAGGACAGTTAAAGGAGACTGAGGTAGATATGTTCACCACCGTCTTTATCGGAAATGAGCAGACCGTGGAGATCAATGGAAAAATGGTGACACCAAGAGGATATCGGAATGTGTAAAGAAAAGCAGAGAATTGATCTGGTGGGGATCGGGATGGGGGACTTATCCTCCTTCACGGTTCAGGCGAAGCAGGCGCTAAAGGAATGTGACCTGATCATCGGGGCACATAGGATGCTGGCGGCGGTCCAGGAATTTGGAAAGCCTTCCTATGCCGCCTATCAGCCGGACGAGATCCGAAGTTATATCGAAGAGCATCCGGAGTATGGCCGGATTGCGGTGGTTCTCTCCGGGGACACCGGATTCTACAGCGGTGCCAGGAAGCTGGAGGAGACACTTTCCGGGTACCGGACCGAACGGATTCCGGGAATCAGCTCCGTGGTCTATCTGGCGGCGAAGCTTCACACCTCCTGGGAGGATGCGGCACTGGTAAGCGCCCATGGACGGAAACAGAATTACATCCATGCCATCCGCTGCAGTGAGAAGACGTTTCTTCTGCTGGGCGGTCAGGATAGTGGAAGAGAGTTTTGTGAAAAGCTTGCGTATTACGGTCTGGAAGAGACCGAGGTCTGGATCGGAAGGCACCTCTCCTATGAAGACGAAGTGATCCTGCATAAAAAGGGGGGAGAACTGGTTCCGGAGGACTGTTCCGGCCTGGATGTGGCGATGGTGTTCAATCCGGCACCGGACAGGCGTACATACAGACATCTCGAGGATGAAGAATTTATCCGGGGAAAGGTTCCCATGACCAAGTCGGAGATCCGCGCGGTCAGCCTGGCAAAGCTGGGGCTTACAGAGAATGCGGTGCTCTATGATGTGGGGGCCGGGACAGGATCGGTCGCAGTCGAGGCGGCCGTGCAGTCCGGGACGATCCGTGTCTATGCAGTGGAAAAAAATCCAGAGGGTGTGCACATGATCCGGGAAAACAAGAAGAAGTTTGGCTGTGACTGGCTGGAAGTCGTGGAAGGGACGGCACCGGAGGCGCTGAAAGAGCTGGAACCGCCGACCCATGTATTCATCGGGGGAAGTTCCGGGAATTTGAAAGAGATTTTAACCTGTGTCAAAGAAAAGAATCCCCATGTCAGAATCGTTCTTAACGCCATTTCCCTGGAAACGGTGAAAGAGGCCATGGAGGCGGCAGAGGAAGGGATTCTGAAAGATCCGGAGATCGTACAGATCATGGCATCCCGGTCAAAGAAGCTGGGAGCATACCACATGATGATGGGGATGAATCCGGTGTATATCATCACGGATGGAAAAGAGGCGTAAAGATGGAACAGGATATAAGAGTGGAAAACCGAAGACTGATGATCGCGGCGGCATCCAGCGGGAGCGGCAAGACGGTTCTTTCCTGCGCTCTGATGTCCGCGTTCAGACAAAAAGGGTTAAGCGTTGCCGCCTGTAAATGCGGACCGGATTATATCGATCCCATGTTTCACCGGGAGGTCCTGGGGGTTCCGTCTGAGAATCTGGACCTGTATTTCTGTGAGACGGATACGCTTACCACTTTATTTGCAGAGCATACAAAGCAGGCGGCTGTGACGGTGATCGAAGGGGTGATGGGCTACTATGACGGGATGTCCCTGAACAGTGAGAAGGCAAGCTCCTATGATGTGGCAAGGACACTGGATGTCCCGGTAATCCTTACCGTACCGTGCAGAGGGATGGCACTCTCCGTCATGCCGCTAATCCTGGGGATGATCGAATTCCGCAAAGACAGCAATATCCGGGGAATCCTGCTGAACCGGGTTTCCGCCATGCTCTATCCGAAGATGAAGGAAATGATCGAGGACGAGCTGAAGAAACACGGATATCAGATCCCCGTGGTCGGATATGTGCCCGAGGATGAGGTGTTTGGCCTGGAGAGCAGACATCTGGGGCTGATCACGCCGCAGGAAATCTCAGGGATTCAAAAGCGGCTTTTAAAAGCCGGGGAAATCCTGATGGAAACGGTGGATCTGGACCTACTGCTTGAGATTGGAAAGCAGGGAATCTGCACGGAGACGACAGGACAAAGGAAAGCAGAAACAGAAGCAGAAACAATAGCGGCGGACCTCACAGATTCGCTGAATAAGCCATCCCCGGTTAAAATTGGTGTAGCCAGGGACGAAGCGTTCTGCTTCTATTATAAAGACAATCTGGAACTGCTTCAAAAGCTTGGCTGTGAGCTGATCCCGTTCAGCCCCCTGCATGATACCTCTCTGCCGGAAGGGATTCAGGGACTGATCCTCGGAGGAGGTTATCCTGAGCTTTATACAGAGGCGCTTTCCGCAAACGAAAAGATGCGCTGTCAGGTGCAGGAAGCAATCGAAAATGCAATCCCCTGTCTGGCGGAATGCGGCGGATTTATGTATCTGCATGAAGAGATGGAGGGGAAAGACGGCATCTTACGCCCCATGACCGGGAATATCCCTGGAAAGGCCGTTCAGAAAAAGAAGCTGGTCAGGTTTGGATATATTGAATTAAAAGCACAGAAGGACGGAGTCTATTTCAGGAAAGGTGATGTCCTAAGAGGACACGAATTCCACTACTGGGACAGCACCAGTAACGGCGCAGACTGCCTGGCAGTAAAGCCGGATGGCAGACGCTCCTGGGAATGCATACATATGGAAGGAAACTTATTTGCAGGTTATCCGCATATCCACTTTTATTCCAATCCGGTATTTGCGGAAAGATTTGTGGAGAACTGCAGGCAGAAAGGAAGACACAGGAAATGACAGAGGGAACAGAAATTCTGGATACAATGACACTTGAGGAAATGAAGAAGCGGATCACCCCGGCAGATGCAGACAGTATCGAGGCGGCAAAGGCACGCTGGATGTCTGTGGCAAAGCCGCTGTTTTCTCTTGGTAAGCTGGAGGATGGGGTGATCCGCATGGCGGGAATCAAGAGGACTGCTGAATTCGAACTGAAGAAGAAGGGTCTGGTCATCATGTGTGCAGATAACGGAGTTGTTGCCGAGGGCGTGACCCAGACAGGACAGGAAGTGACTGCGATCGTTGCGGATAATTTTACCAAAAAGGCGGCCAGTGTGGCGATCATGAGTGATGTTGCGGGCGTGGACCTGTTCCCGGTGGATATCGGGATGGCGACAGATGTTCCTTCTGTCACCAAAGCAGAGCAGAAGATCGCTTATGGGACAAGGAACCTCGCCAGGGAACCAGCCATGACAAGGGAAGAAGCATGGCGTGCGGTGCTGGTCGGCGTGCGCATGGTAGAGAAACTGAAAAAAGAGGACTATGACATCCTGGCTACCGGAGAGATGGGAATTGGCAACACGACCACCAGCAGTGCGGTGGCGGCAGTCCTGTTAGACAGACCAGTGGAAGAGGTGACCGGAAAGGGCGCGGGCTTAAGCAGTGAAGGGCTGGAGAAGAAGATCGCGGCGATCAGACGGGGCATCAGCCTCCATAAGCCGAACCCGGAGGATGCTTTAGATGTCTTAGCCAAGGTCGGCGGGCTGGATATTGCAGGGCTTGCGGGTGTCTACCTGGGTGGTGCGCTCTATCATATCCCGGTGGTGATTGACGGATTTATCTCAGCCGTGGCAGCGCTGTGTGCAGTGCGCATGGTGCCGGATGCGGCGGATTATATGATGCCGTCCCATGTATCAAAGGAGCCGGCAGGGCAGATGCTGCTGGATGCCCTTCATGTCTCCCCGTTCCTGACCTGCGACATGTGTCTGGGTGAGGGGAGCGGCGCTGTGGCGGTCTTCCCGCTTCTGGAGATGGGACTTGCGGTTTACCGCGGGATGAGTACCTTCGAGGAGACGAAGATCGAAAAGTATGAGGTGTTAAAGTAAAAACGCCGGAGCTTTCCGGCAGGAGAAGAGAGGAAGAGACATGTACCTGCTTGAATCATGTGCGGTAGCATTTTCCATGTATTCCAAGATCCCCATGCCGCGGGTGGACTGGAACGAAAAAAATATGAAGTATGCCATGTGCTTTTTCCCTGTGATCGGCGCGGTGATCGGCGCGCTTGAAGTGGGTCTGGGAACGCTGCTCATGAAAATCGGTGCAGGCAGTCTGTTCTTTGCGGCGGCAATGACACTGCTCCCAGTACTGGTCACAGGAGGGATCCATATGGATGGATTCATGGATACCATGGATGCCGTCAGTTCCTATGGTGACCGGGAGAAAAAGCTGGCGATTTTAAAGGACTCCAATTCCGGCGCCTTTGCAATCCTTGGCTTGGGCTGCTATTTCTTATGGAGCCTGGCCATGTGGAGCGAGGCATCGGCTGAAATGTTCCCTGTGATCGCATGCGGTTATGTGTTGTCCCGTTCTTTCAGCGGATTTTCCATTGTGACCTTTCAGGCAGCGAGAAATTCCGGTCTGGCCCGTACCTTTCAGGACGGAGCCAAACGGAAAAATGTCCGGATCGTTATGATTGTCTATCTTGTTGTCTTCTCTGCACTGATCCTGTGGCTGAACCCGGTATTGGGAGCGGCAGCCCTGATCGCGGCGGTTCTGGTGTTTCTGTATTATAAAAGGCTGTGTGACAGGCAGTTCGGCGGCGTGACCGGGGACCTGGCAGGATATTTCCTGCAGATCTGCGAACTGGCGATGCTGACCTGTATTGTACTGGCAGGAGGGCTGTTATGAAGATCATGATGATACGGCATTTCCAGACTCCCGGAAACCTGGAAAGACGGTATGTGGGACGCACGGATGAACCTCTGCTTCAAAATGAAGCGCTGGTAAAACTCGTGGAAGAGAAGAAGAAGCTTCTGAGTGCAGCAGGAGATCCCGAGGTGATAGTGGCAAGCCCGATGAAACGCTGCATCCAGACGGCGGCATGCCTGTTCCCGGGAAATGAGCCTCTTCTGTGTGAAAAGATGAGGGAATGCGATTTCGGGCTGTTCGAGGAAAAGAATTATGAGGAATTAAAAGACCTGCCCGCTTATCAGGAATGGCTGGATTCCCGCGGAGCGCTGCCTTTCCCGGAGGGGGAGGCTCATGAGGAGTTCAAAGAGCGGTGTGTCAGAGGATTTGAGGAGATGCTCGAAGCCCTGATCCGGCGGGGATGCAATACAGCGGCGATGGTCGTCCACGGCGGCACGATCATGGCGGTGCTGTCCAGATTTGACAGGGAGGGCCATGAGTTCTACCACTGGCAGGTGGAGAACGGCGGCGGTTACCTGGTCACTGTGGATGAGAAGGCCTGGGAACAGGGACAAAAAGAATGCAGGGAGATAGTACGGTTATGATGTCATTGTTAGCCTGTGGGACAGGATTTGTGTTAGATTTTCTATTCGGGGACCCGGTGTGGCTGTACCATCCGGTGCGGCTCATCGGAGCGCTGATTTCCGGCCTGGAAAAGCTGGCCCGCAGAGTGTGCGGGGAAAAGAAAAAGGCGCTTCTGGCGGCAGGCATACTTTTATGGATCATCGTGGTAAGTATCTCTGTGGCTGTACCCTGCGCCCTTCTGTACGCGGCAGGACTGCTTCACCCGGCGGCCCGGTTCGTACTGGAAAGCTTCTGGTGCTATCAGCTTCTGGCGGCAAAGTCGTTGAAGCAGGAGAGCATGAAGGTCTATGATGAGATCAAAAAAGGAGATTTGACAGGAGCCAGAAAGGCGGTCTCCATGATCGTGGGCAGGGATACCGAGAGCCTGAATGAAGCGGGAGTTGTGAAGGCGGCTGTGGAGACTGTGGCGGAAAATACATCCGACGGCGTGACGGCACCGCTTCTGTTCATGATGATCGGCGGCGCTCCCCTCGGATTTTTCTACAAAGCGGTGAATACTATGGATTCCATGGTCGGCTATAAGGATGAGAAGTACCTGTATCTGGGAAGATGCGCGGCAAAGCTGGATGATGTGCTGAACTATCTTCCGGCAAGGCTGTCAGCGGTGCTGATGACCCTTGCGGCATACCTCCTTGACATGGACGGGCGCGGCGCATGGCGGATCTATCTTCGGGACAGGCGCAAGCATGCCAGCCCGAACTCCGCACAGACGGAGGCGGTCTGTGCCGGGGCGCTGGGAATCCGGCTGGCCGGGGATGCGTATTACTTTGGAAAGTTATATAAAAAGGAATACATCGGCGATGCGGTCCGCCCTGTGGAGGCGGAGGATATTATAAGAGCCAACCGTCTGATGTACGGGACCGCGGTACTGACATTTGTGGTATTCGGGATCGTGAAGCTGGGAATATTGTTTTTCTTATGATAACAGGCAGTGTAAGGAACTGCGAATATCCACCCTGATCCGGTGAGACGGGAAAGGGGAGTGAGTTTGGGAGGAATTATGGATTACGTGCATGGCGGAGACATTTATACATATGGGGGCATGATTGATTTTTCGGCGAATATCAATCCCTTTGGGCCAAGCCAGAAGGTGCTGGATGCAGTGTCAGAAAGCGCCCATCGGATCGGTGCCTACCCGGACGTAAGATGCAGGCAGCTTCGGGCGGCACTTTCCAGGAAGGAAGGAGTCCCGGAAGAAACGCTTGTCTTTGGCAACGGGGCGGCGGACCTGATTTTCTCCCTTGTATTTGCGGAAAAACCGAAAAAGGCAGTACTGACCGCACCGTCTTTTTCAGAATATGCCCAGGCGCTGAAAGCCTCGGGCTGTGAGATCGTGTATCACAGATTAGAGGAAGAAGAGAACTTCCGCCTGGGGGAAGATTATCTGGAAAAGCTGAGTGAAGATGTGGATATGGCTTTCTTATGTTCCCCGGATAACCCGACCGGGCAGGAGATCGAGAAAGGACTGCTGATCAAGATTGTAGAAAAATGTAAAGCAGACAGGATCAGACTGGTGCTGGATGAATGTTTTTATGAATTTCTGGAGCGCCAGGACAATGTACTGACACCGTCCGAAGCGTTAGAGACACCGTGGGTGTTCCTGATGAGGGCATTTACGAAGATGCACGCCATGCCGGGGCTGCGTCTCGGCTATGGTTTTTGTTCAGATGAGGCGCTGCTTGAACGGCTTGCATCCGTGCGGCAGCCGTGGAGCGTCTCCGTGGCGGCACAGGCGGCCGGGCTGGAGGCCCTTCAGGAACAGGACCGGGTGGAGAGGACGAGACGTTATGTGCAGGAAGAGCGCAGGCGGATGGAGAACCGTTTTCGGCAGATCGGCGTTACATATTTTCCTTCAGCGGCAAATTATATCCTGCTGAAAAGTGAGTACGATCTGTTTGAACGTCTGAAGGAACAGCATATCCTGATCCGGGACTGCAGCAATTACGAGGGGCTGGACAGGGGATATTACCGCGTGGCGGTGAAGAAACATGAGGAAAATGAGAAACTTCTGGAGGCGCTGGAGGCAGTTTACAGAGACCATGAGTCCAGGGAAGGAGGAGCATGAGATGGCAAAATGCATCATGATACAGGGCACGATGTCCAATGCGGGAAAGAGTATTTTAGTAGGAGGGCTGTGCCGGGTATTTCGGCAGGACGGTTATAAGACCGCGCCGTTCAAGTCACAGAACATGGCTCTGAATTCCTTTATCACGAAGGACGGCCTGGAAATGGGACGGGCGCAGGTGATGCAGGCGGAAGCGGCAGGAATCGAGCCTTCCGTGCTGATGAATCCGATCCTGTTAAAACCGACCAATGATACCGGGTCCCAGGTGATCGTAAACGGTGAGGTGACACGGGTCATGTCTGCGGCGGAGTATTACCGCTGCAAAAAAGAATTCGTACCCGCAGTTCTGGAAGCCTACCATAAACTGGAAGAAGAGTACGATGTGATCGTGATTGAGGGGGCCGGAAGTCCTGCGGAGATCAATTTAAGAGATGAGGACATCGTGAACATGGGGCTGGCCGAGATGGTGGATGCCCCGGTGCTTCTGGTCGGCGACATCGACCGGGGCGGCGTATTTGCCCAGCTGGTCGGCACCATCGAGCTGTTGGAGGAACACGAGCGCAGGCGGATCAAGGGAACCATCATCAATAAATTCCGCGGGGATCAAGAGATCCTGGCTCCGGGGCTTCGGATGCTGGAGGAGAAGACGAAGATTCCGGTGCGCGGTGTGGTGCCGTACTTCCATCTGGACATTGACGATGAGGACAGCCTGACCGAACGTTTTCAAAAGAAAGAGACGGCGGGGCTGATTGATATTGCGGTGATCCGTCTTCCGAGGATTTCCAATTTTACAGATTTCATGGCACTGGAATGTATGGAGGGCGTTTCCCTTCGGTATGTGTCCACGCCGGGTGAGTTCGGCAGTCCGGATGCGGTCCTGATCCCGGGAAGCAAGAATACCATCGGGGACCTGCTCTGGATGCGCCAGAGCGGACTGGAGGCCAAAGTGATCCGCCATGCCAGTGCCGGAAAACTGGTCTTCGGAATCTGCGGCGGTTATCAGATGCTGGGAGAGGAAATTACGGACCCGAAAGGCGTGGAGCAGAAAGGCACCATTCAGGGAATGGGGCTTCTTCCGACGAAGACTGTGTTTGAAGAGGAAAAGACAAGGACAAGAGTGCGCGGGACGTTCCGGGCGATGGAAGGAATGCTGGGTGGTCTTGAAGGAGTCGAAATCGAGGGCTACGAGATCCACATGGGAACGACCACACGTTTACGCGGAGATGCGGTCCTGTCTCTATCGGACGATGTAAAGGACGGTGCAGAAAAACTGGACGGGGCGGCACAGGGAAATGTGTACGGCTGCTATGTCCACGGAGTATTTGATAAACCCGGGGCGGCCAGAGGGCTGATCGGCGCTCTTCTGAAATCAAAGGGTCTGGATGAGAGTGATATCAAAGCCATCGACCTTGAAGTTTATAAAGAAGAGCAGTATGATAAGCTGGCGGATATCATCAGGGAGAGTCTGGATATGGAAGCAGTCTACCAGATTCTGGAGAAAGGAAATGAAGCATCATGAAGTCTATCATTCGAATCGGCAGCAGGGAGAGCCGTCTTGCTGTCATACAGGCGGAAATCGTGAAGGATGCAATTGAAAAGAATCATCCTGAGATACAGGTAGAACTGGTTACAATGAAAACAACAGGAGACAAGATCCTGGACAAAAGCCTGGAACTAATCGGCGGAAAAGGGCTGTTTGTGAAGGAACTGGATAAGGCATTGCTGGACGGGCGGATCGATATTTCCGTACATAGTTTAAAGGATATGCCTATGGAAGTGCCAGAGGATCTGCCGCTGATCGGTTACAGCAGGCGGGAGGATCCGAGAGATGCGCTGATCTACAAACCGGGACAGTCACAGATCCCGGAGGGCGGCGTCATCGGAACGTCCAGCAGGCGCAGGATGATCCAGTTAAGGAAGCTGTACCCTGCATGTACCTTTGAGGGAATCCGTGGAAATGTGCAGACCCGGCTTCGGAAACTGGAAGAACAGAACTTTGACGGCACCGTTCTGGCGGCGGCGGGACTTAAGAGGCTTCATATGGAGTCCGTCATCGGAAGGGTATTTGAGACGGACGAGATGATCCCGGCGGCAGGACAGGGGATTCTGGCGGTGCAGGGCAGAAAAGGGGAAGACCATTCTTACCTGGACTGCATTTTAAGCAGGAAGAGCGAGGCGGAAGCCGGTGCGGAGCGCGAATTTGTCGCCGCACTGGACGGCGGCTGTACCTCCCCGGTGGCGGCGCATGCGGTCATGTGCGGGGAAGAGATCCGGCTGACGGGACTGTATTACCGCGAAGAAGACGATACATTCTGGGTGGAAACGAAGACAGGGGAGGCTGCAAAGGCGAGACAGCTGGGAGCTTCCCTGGCAGAAGAGATGAGAAAGAGGAGTTAGAGATGGAGCAGAAAGGGAAAGTATGGCTTGCAGGTGCAGGCCCGGGAGATGCAGGACTTTTGACAGTCAAGACGAGAGAGCTGATGGAACGTGTGGATGTGATCGTGTATGACGCTCTGATCAGCGCGGAGATCTTAAGCCTGATTCCTGCGGATAAAGAAATGATTCATGTGGGAAAACGTTCCGGGCACCATATGGTCCCCCAGGAGGAGACGAACCGGATCCTGCTTGAGGAGGCGCAGAAAGGGAAGAAAGTGCTCAGGCTCAAAGGCGGTGACCCCTTCGTATTCGGACGCGGGGGCGAGGAACTGGAGCTTTTGAAAGAGCACGGGATTCCGTTTGAGATTGTGCCGGGAATCACTTCCGCGGCGGCGGTGCCTGCCTACGCGGGAATTCCGATCACACACAGGGAGTATACGTCCTCCTTTCATGTGATAACCGGACATCCGAGGAAGGATGGAACAAGCAGAGTGGATTATCCTTCTCTTGTGAATCTCAAAGGGACACTGGTGTTCCTGATGGGGATCTCTTCCATGGAGGCGATCTTAAACGGCCTGATGGGAGCGGGGATGGACCCTGATACCCCTGCAGCCGTGCTGGAAAAGGGAACGCTCTCTTCCCAGCGCCGCGTGGTGTCCACGGTCGGACAGCTGACAGAGGATGCGAAAAAGGCAGAGATCGGTACCCCTGCGATTATTCTGGTCGGTGAAGTGTGTGCACTTGCGGATACCTTCCACTGGGCGGAGGACCGGGCACTGGGTGGAAAGCAGATCCTGATCACACGTCCGAGACAGAACAGCTCCAGACTGGCAGACCGGCTGCGCGCCCTTGGTGCACAGGTAATCGAGCTGCCGTCCATTGATACGAAAACCATCTCTCCGAATCCAGCGCTTATGGCTGCCATGAAGGAATTCGGGCATGGGGCAGAGGAAGAATGGCTCGTATTCACCAGTCCGATCGGTGTGCGCGTCTTCTTCGCGCAGCTGGCGGAAATGAAGCTGGATATGAGAATGCTCTTCCGCTGTCCTGCTGAGGTGAAGATCGCGGCCATCGGCTCGGCTACCGGGCGGGAGTTAAAAGAGCATGGACTCTTTGCGGATCTGGTACCGGCGGTTTACTGTGCAGGTGATCTCGGAAAAGAGATTGCCGCCACAGCAAAGCCAGGAAGCAAAGTGACCATCGTGCGCGCGGCAGCCGGATCTGAAGAACTGCTTCCCCCGCTTCTGGAGGCGGGAATCGAGGCCGTGGATATTCCGCTGTACGAGACGGTCTATGAGACCCATGAGCAGATCAGAGACAAGATCGCGGAGCAGTTTGAAGCAGGGGAGATCGACGCGGTGACCTTCACCAGTGCATCCACGGTGAAAGGCTTCGTCCATGCACTGGAACTGGAAGATTACCAGAACATCCATGCAGTGTGCATCGGGGAACAGACGGCGGCAGAGGCAGAAAAATACGGAATGCAGATCAGCATCTCGAAGAAAGCTTCCATCGACAGCATGGTGGAACTGATGCTGAAAGAATTTGGGGCGGAGAAGTAACACGAAGAGACAGAGGATAGAAAGTACGAAAGGAGGAGACTGCTGTGTTAAAGTATACATGTAAACGATTATTCACAGGCGTACTTTCTCTTTTTGTACTTGTGACCGCGGCCTTCTTCCTGACCCGCCTGATGCCGGGAAGTCCGTTTTCAACGGGGAATGTATCGGAATCGGTTCTTGTGTCCATGGAAGAAGAGTACGGGCTGAATGAGCCGGTTTCCAGGCAGTACGTGACATACCTTTCCAATCTTATGCATGGGGACCTGGGTGTCTCCTTTAAGAAGCCGGGTGTGAGGGTAAGCGAGGTGATCAGCCGGGCATGGCCCGCCACGGCAACGCTGGGAGCGCTGGCAATTCTGCTTGCGGCAGCAGTGGGGACCTTCCTGGGAATCTGGCAGGCATCCTCCAGGAAGCAGGCTGTGAAGGGCGGGATCTTCTTTAGCACCATGCTGGGGACGGGGATTCCCAACTTCGTGATCGCGCTTCTTCTGATGCTGTGTTTTGGGGTAAAACTAAAGCTTCTCCCTGTTGCCGGGCTGACCGGGGCAGAGAACTACATCCTGCCTGTCATTTCCCTGGCCGTGTACCCTGCGGCAGTGATCACAAGGCTGATGCAGAATACGTTCCGGGAGGAGATGGGCCGGGACTATGTGGTGCTGGCAAAAGCAAAAGGGCTGAAGTGGAGGCGTACAGCCGTCACCCACATCCTGAAAAATGCCTGGATCCCGGTGCTCAACTACATCGGCCCTGCGGCCGCTTTCCTGATGACAGGAAGCTTTGTGGTGGAGAGTGTATTTACCATTCCCGGGCTTGGCAGAGAATTTGTGAATTCCATTGAAAACCGGGATTACACACTGATCCTGGGTCTGACGATCTTTATGGGCGTTGCCGTGATCGGAATCAATCTCCTGACAGACCTGCTGTGTGCATGGCTGGACCCGAGAGTCAGGAGGGCATATCGATGAGAGAGGGAAAGTGTATCAAAGACAGGCTGTTCTGGGCTGGTGTGGTCCTTCTGACGGTCCTTACGATTCTGGCAGTGCTGGTTCCTGCTTTTTCTCCGTATTCCCATACGGAACAGAGTGTGGACATCCAGAACGCCGCTTCCTCACTGGTCCATCCCTTTGGAACAGACAAGTTTGGCAGGGATATTTTTGTGAGGGTCTGGTATGGCACCAGGATCAGCCTGACTGTGGGAATCGGAAGTGCGCTGATCTGCGGGATTATCGGAATCCTCTTCGGAAGCGCGGCGGGATACTGTGGCGGGAAAGTGGATCTTCTGCTGATGCGTACAGCGGATGTAATCGACGCGATTCCGTCCCTTTTGTACGTCATCCTGATCATGCTTGTGATGGGGGCAAATGTGGGCAGCATCCTGCTGGGCATCTGCATTTCCGGCTGGATTGACCTGGCGCGGATCGTGCGGGGGGAGATCCAGCGTTTAAAGACAAGGGAATTCTGCACGGCGGCCCGGCTTGCAGGGGCAGGGACCGGAAGAATCCTGAGATATCACCTGCTCCCGAATGCGGCAGGGCCGATCATTGTGAATCTGACATTTATGATACCGAAAGCGATTTTTACAGAGGCATTTTTAAGCTTTGTGGGCGTGGGAATCTCTGCTCCGGCGGCCAGCCTCGGCACTCTGATCCAGGATGCGAGGAGCCAGATGCAGGTATACCCGTCCCAGATGCTGTATCCCATTCTGGTACTGTGTATATTAATATTTTCCATGAACCTGATCGGGGCCGGACTGGAACGGTATGTCAGACAGATGGAGGAAGGATAGCAAAAAGATGAGTTTGTTAAGCGTACAGGATCTGAGCGTACAATTCCATGACAGAAACACAAGGCAGGAGGCCGTAAGCCATCTGTCTTTCGAGGTATGCCCCGGTGAGATCGTGGGAATCGTCGGCGAGTCCGGTTCGGGGAAAAGTACGGGAATGCATGCCATCCTGGGCCTTTTGCCGGAAAAGGCAGAGGTAACCTGTGAAAGAATTCTTCTTGATGGAAAAGACATGACTCCTCCGAATCCCAAATCCCGGGACAAAAAAGCGGTAAAGACGTATGAACACACCATGGAAGCCATTCGGGGGAATGACATTGCAATGGTATTCCAGGACCCACTTACCTATCTGAATCCGACCGTGAAGATCGGGCGCCAGATCACAGAGACAATCCGCGCCCATAAAAAGTGCAGCCGGAAAGAGGCGCTAGAACGCGCGGAAGAGCTTCTGGACCTGGTGGGAATCCGAAACGCCTCCCGGAGGATGGGACAGTACCCCTTTGAACTGTCCGGCGGGATGCGCCAGAGAGTCGTGATCGCGATTGCCCTTGCCTGTGAACCCAGGCTGCTCATCGCAGACGAACCCACGACCGCACTGGATGTCACAGTACAGGGGCAGATCCTGGACCTGTTGAAGAAAATATCCCGGGAACTGGGGACTGCAATCCTGTTTGTCAGCCACGACCTGGGCGTGATTGCCTCTCTTTGCAGGCGTGTGCTTGTGATGCAGGCAGGAAAGCTGGTGGAGGAAGGGATTGTGGAGGACATTTTCTATGAGCCAAAGCATCCCTATACACAGAAACTTCTCGCCCAGGCATCCGAACTGCAGCAGCTGCCTGAGAACCTGAAAGCAGAAGAAGTTCTCCTGAAAGTGGAACACGTCAGTAAATATTATACAGATATCGGTTACTGGAAGAAGCAGGAGAAGACAGAAGCAGTTCTGGATGTCTCTCTTGAGATCGGGAAGGGGGAGACCTATGGCCTGGTGGGAGAGAGCGGATGCGGCAAGTCTACGCTGGCAAAGATGGTCACAGGAATCCTGGAACCGACAGCCGGGAAGATTTTGTATGAGGGAGAAAAGAACAGGCTGAAATACCCGGTGCAGATGGTATTTCAGGACCCCTATGCCTCTTTAAATCCGCGGATGACGGTACAGGAAATCCTGGAAGAGCCTCTTCTTCTCAATACAGAGGATTCAAAAGAGGAGCGTCTCAGGCAGATAGAAGAGATGTTAAAGCTGGTCGGCCTGCGCCCGGAGGATGCAAAGAAATATCCGAAGGCTTTTTCCGGCGGGCAGAGGCAGCGGATCGGCATTGCCAGGGCACTGATCCTCAAGCCGGAACTTTTGATCTGCGATGAGCCTGTTTCGGCGCTGGATGTGTCGATTCAGGAGCAGATCTTAAGTCTGCTGGAGGAAGTACAGAAAAAGCAGAAACTCTCGTATCTGTTCATTTCCCATGACCTGAATGTGGTCAAGCGTATCAGCCAGAAGATGGGCGTGATGTATGCGGGAAGCCTTGTGGAGACCGGGAGGACGAAAGCAGTCTATGAGGATCCATGGCATCCTTACACAAAGGCGCTGCTATCGGCAGTACTGGTGCCTGACCCGTGGAAGGCAAGAAGGAAAAAGGGAGTTCTCCATACGGAAGAAAAAAAGGTGGAGGTTCCTCTGGGCAGAGGGTGTCCATTTGCCCCGAGATGTGGATATGCCATGGACTGCTGTTTTACGGGCAGGCCGGACAGATATCGCTTTGAAGGACGGGAAATTGCCTGCTTCCTCTATTCAGAGGAACATGCAGGCAGACGGAGCGGCGGCATGAAGATGACTTCACAGATTTAGGATTGAAATAGAAGGAGAACGTGAATGAAAAATCGAATGAAAAAAGTACTGTGTACCCTGTTAACGGCTTCCCTGTGCGGCACACTGCTGCTTGGAGGCTGCGGGAAGCAGGGAAAAGATGCAGCGGGCACGAAGGATACAAAAAGCGGGGAAACGAAGAAAGAGATCGTAGTGGCGACGAACAGTGAAACAGGCGGGATGGATCCGGCGGGAATGATCGCGCTGACCTATCTGTCCTATTCCGTGTGTGCGCTGGATGAGCTTCTGACCTACGATGAAAACGGGAAGATTGATTACCGTGCGGCAGAGTCCTATGATGTAAATGATGATTCTACCGTATGGACCTTCCATCTCCGTAAAGAGGCGGTGTGGTCCGATGGAACTCCTGTCACTGCGGCAGATTTTATCAATACCATGGTCCGTTCCCTGGACCCGAAGAGCGGCAATGGGTATGCCAACTACCTGTTCCCGATCAAAAATGCAGAGGCAGTTTATAACGGGGAGGCTGCGGCGGATACACTTGGTGTCAAGGCAGTCGATGACTATACACTGGAGTTTACGCTGGAAAAGCCCTGCGTTTATTTCCTGGACCTTCTGCGTCTTCCGGTGTACACGCCGTCCTGTGTCAAATATGCGGACTCTGTAGAAAGCGGATGGGATAAGGATCCGGCTACGAGTGTGGCAAACGGTCCGTTCTATCTGGCAGAATATGTGCCGGAACAGTATTTTGTCCTGAAGAAAAATGATAAATACTGGAATGCTGATCAAGTAAAGCTGGACCAGATTACCTATCGTTTCTTTGATGACCAGCAGTCCATGGCAAGTGCCTATGAGACGGGTGAGGTGGATGTGGCCGCGGCCCTGCAGTCTTCTGTTATGAAGTTATATGAAGGAAAAGACGATCTGGTAATTACAGATACCATTGCCACCAGATATATTTATCCGAACCTGAATGTAAAGCCGCTGGATGATGTGAGGGTCAGAAAGGCAATCAACCTTGCCATCAACCGTAAGGAATTGTGCAGGATGGTAGGGGATGACACAGAGCCTACTGTGAATTTTATTGCCAAATATATGAAGGATAAACAGACCGGGGGATATTTCGTAGATGAGGCTGACCCGCCGTTTAAAGAAAACCTGGAGGAGGCAAAACAGCTGCTTGCTGAGGCCGGTTACCCGGATGGCAAGGGATTTCCAAAGCTGACTTATAATTATCCGTCTCTGGAAATGGATTCGGATACTGCACAGGTAGTTCAGGAACAGCTGAAAAAGAACCTGAATATCGAGATTGAACTGAATGCCCAGGAATTACAGGTCAACTACACAGAGCGCCGGGCAGGCAATTTTGATCTGTGCCGGATGAACTGGACCGCGGATTTTGCGGACCCGTATACTTACCTGTCCATGCTGCTGAGTAACAGCACTTACAATTGCAGCGGCATCCATGACGAGAAATATGATGCGCTGGTGGAGCAGTCTGATACGGAAAAAGATCCTGCAAAAAGGGCGGAGCTGATGCATGAGGCAGAGAAGCTGGCAGTGGGTGAGCAGTTCTATATCATTCCGCTGTACTCTATGAAGAGCTGTAACCTGATTCGGCCAACAATCAAGGGAATCACACAGATTCCGGCAACCGGAGCTTTGGAGTTCAGGTATGCGGATGTTGTACAGTAAAAAGCGGATCAGAGCATAGAAATGATCAGGATAAAAGAACGATTTGCATGAAAAATGTACGGGCTTAAAGCTCTGTACAGATTTTTAGGGAGGCAGTTGATATGTTTCATCTTGTAACCGGGGGAAGCGGGAGTGGAAAATCTGCTTTTGCGGAAGATCGTATCTGCCAGTATGCGAAAGAATGCGAAGGAAACCTGTTCTATATAGCGACTATGATGCCCTTCGGGGAAGAGACGAAACGGAAGATCAAACGCCACCGCAGAATGCGTGCGGATAAAGGATTTCAGACAATCGAATGCTATACCGGTCTGGAACAGCTGGCAGAACAGGGAGATGAGGAGTGCCCCGGCTGGGCGGACTCTTTTCATCCCTGTGTTCTGCTGGAATGCATGTCCAATCTGACGGCGAATGAGATCTATCAGCCGGAGCGCGGCGGTGCAGATGTGGCGGAGAGAATTATCCGTGGCGTCATGGCATTACAGAAGAAATGCAGACATCTTGTGATCGTGACCAATGAAGTCTGTTCCGAGTGCACAGAGGATTCAGAAGAAATGCAGCAGTACAAGCAGATTCTGGCGGCTGTGAATGTACGGCTGGCAGAGATGGCGGATGAAGTCACGGAAGTGGTGTACGGAATGCCCTGCAGGTTGAAAGGTGTTGTGTCAGAAAGGCAGAGTGAGACAGAAAGGGCAGACCGGAAAACAGAAGCAGCAGTTCAGACAGCAGATGCAGGATACAGAAAAGGAGTACCGGATATGAAGTTGGTGATTGGCGGCGCACACCAGGGAAAACTGGATTACGCAAAAAGAACATACGTCGGCAGGCAGTCTGGAACCGCAGAAGAAGAGTTTCACTGGATTGACGGAAAAGACTGCTCTTTTGAGGAAGTCTATACCTGCGGAGGAATTTACAATTTCGAACTTCTTATAAAACGTATGATGGAGAATGGAGAGGACATCTCCGGGTTTACATCCCTGCTTGCCAGGAAGAATCCGGAAATCGTAATTGTCAGTACCGAGATCGGTTACGGGCTCGTGCCGATCGATGCGTTTGACCGGGAATACAGAGAACAGACAGGACGCATCTGCACACAGCTTGCAGAACTTTCGTCCCAGGTGGACCGGGTAGTCTGCGGGATCGGCATCACATTGAAAGGGGAATGAAAATGATGGACCATATAGAATTGGAAAAGGTACTTCCGGCGGAAATTGAAGCCAGAAGTTTTGAGATAATTACAGAAGAGCTGGGAGACACGCCGCTGCTTCCCGGAACAGAACCGATCGTGAAGCGTTGTATCCATACAAGCGCTGACTTTGATTATGCAAAAAATCTGGTTTTCACGGAAGGAGTCGTGGAACGTGCGCTTGATGCTTTGAAAAATGGTGCATCCATCGTGACAGATACCCAGATGGGAAAGTCAGGGATTAATAAGAAGAAACTCGCAAAATATGGCGGCGAAGTATTCTGCTTTATGTCGGACGAGGATGTTGCCAGAATCGCAAAAGAGCAGGGGACCACAAGGGCAACGGCAAGCATGGATAAAGCGGCGGCGTTAGATAAGAAGCTGATTTTTGCAATCGGAAATGCACCGACTGCACTTGTCAGACTCTATGAGTTGATAAAAGAAGGACGCCTCAATCCAGAACTCATCATTGCAGTTCCGGTTGGGTTCGTAAATGTGGTGCAGTCCAAAGAACTGATTCTGGAATTGAAAGATGTGCCGTCGATCGTCGCAAGAGGACGCAAAGGCGGCAGTAATATAGCGGCATGCATTTGTAATGCACTGCTGTATATGCTGGAGTAAAGTAGAATTTGTTATACTAATTTGTTCGATAATTTCTAGTGTACTGACAGAGGTTTTTAGGTTCAAAATAAAAGTTTACTTTCACACAATAATGACATATAATAGATGTATGAAAGTAAGGTGAATGGAATGAACAAAAAAGCTATGTTAGATGAAATGCTATATAAAAAGGATGGAGTTCTTCTGACTTGTGACGTGGTTGGAGCAGGAATATCAAAGACATATTTTATGGAATATGCCAAAAAAATGGGGTTAGAGCGTATAGCAAAAGGAATTTATTTGTCACCGGACGCATGGGCAGATCCTTTTTATCTCCTACAAATGAGATATCCACAAGTAGTTTTTTCACACGAAACAGCCCTGTATCTATTGGGAATGGCAGAACGGGAGCCACTGCAGTTGACAGTTACCGCAAAGACAGGATACCATGCACAAAGTATGGAAGAACAAAGGATAAAAGTATATCGGGTAAAAAAGGAGCTGTGGAAATTAGGCATAATAGAATTAAAATCAACAGATGGACATCTTGTAAAATCATATAACGCAGAGCGTACTGTGTGCGATTTGTTACGAAGCCGTAGTAATATAGAAATTCAGGATTTACAGTCAGCCTTGAAGGCATATGTGCGAAGTAAAGAAAAGAATATTCCGCGGCTTATGCGATATGCAAAAGATCTTCGAGTGGAAAAGCTTTTAAGACTATACTTGGAGGTGTTATTATAATGATTAAAACTTCAAGACAGTTAAAGGCATTGGTGAGAAATTTAACAAAAGGTGATAGCATCCAGGCACAGATTATTATGCGGAATTACGTGATGGAGCGTTTTCTAGAACGAATATGCTCATGCAATCTCTATGGAGAAGTTATCAAAAATAATTCAGCTATGCTGAGGATATAACTTGGAGCATGGTCATGGAAAGTGTAGAGAAATTGTTTGCAGTAATTGATATGGAATAATAAGGAGAAGTTCATAATAAATGGAAGAGCGTAAAATATCAAAATCATATTTCCCAATGTTTGTGGATATATCGGGAATGAAAATTGTAGTAATCGGCGGTGGGAAGATCGCGGCGCGCAGAATCAGAACCCTGCTTGAGTTTGCATCGGATATTACGGTCATAGCTCCTTTAGTTACGGAATCAGTGGGGCAGTTAGAGGCAGAAGAAAAGATACACTGTATTCACCGGGAATATCAGATAGGAGATATCCAGGGTGCGGATATGGTTCTGGCGGCGACGGATGATAAGCTTTTAAATGAGCGGATTGTACAGGACTGCCGGGAAGCAGAACAGAAGAGTGGAAGAAAAATCCTGGTCAGTGTGGCCAGTGACAGGTCCTTGTGTGATTTCTACTTCCCATCTGTAATCAGACAGGATGATATTGTAATTGGAATTAATTCAGGGGGGAAAGATCCCGGAAAGGTTAAGGCGATCCGGAAAAGACTGGAGAAAATTTTATAAAGATGTTTATAAAGACAAAAATCCCACAGACTCTTGATAATTAAAATAGGGTCTGTGGGATTTGTAGTCTTACATAACATTCTTTGCTATCGTAGATTGAAATAATCCGGATTCTTTTGCAAGTATGATTGGATTTTTGGTGCTAGTCCCAATGGCAGATTGGATCTGTATATAATTGTATCAATATTAGGCGAGATTAATAAAAAAAGAGGTAGAAAGTAATATATTAAATCATATAAAGCTGTTAGACAAGTCTTATCTTGAGACAAGGTATTAATAAGTGAGGATAGAAAATTTAGTCAAGGGACCAGTTAATAGAAACACAACCTAGTCTTAGAGGAAAAGTATGCTAGTAAAGCAGGAAGGTCTATAGTATAATAAAGAAACACAAATGAGTCAATGAAAGTTTATTTCAAGAAAGAATGGAGAAGAAAATATGAATTTATTTTTAGAGTATATGGGGAACAAAGGCTTAGATTTATTTAGTAATAAATTAAAAGAATTTTTAGATGAAATGAAACTTCAAAGAATACTTCTACAGTGTTTTGAAATAGTAAAAGATTTTGAAAAAGAAAGAGGTACAAATGTAGATGGGTTCAATATAGAAAAAGATAAAATAATGAAAGTAAGTTCTGAGAGTATACGACCTAATTTATCAAAAGAAAAACTTATGAATAATATAGAATACTTACTTAAGGATCTAATAAATATTGATGGGAATAAAGATATCATCAAGGATGAGATTTGTTCTTGCTATTTGAAAAGGGCTCAAAAAGAGATGCTAGAGTTATATCACATTCATGAAGATATAGAATACATAAATGATGAATTAGAAAAGTCAATAAATTTGCAAAATAAACATATGGAGAAAACGTGTGATATCCAAAGGCAGATATCAAAACTAATGAATGCATCAATACCAGTTTATTTTATTCCAGAATTAGAGCTATCTAGGTTTTTTTGCTATATTGTATTATCAATATCTTGTCATGTTGAAGTGAACCAGGATAATAAGATTATTGATGAGGAAGATCGTGAACTATTCGAAGATATAAAAGCTCAATTAGAAGAAGATTTGGATTTGGGCTTTCAATGGGTATTTTTTGAAAAAGATTATATGCCATGTGCTGGTATAAATTTTGATATTCCTATAAACCAAAATCAATTAAAAGCATTTCTAAATATTATAGACGAAGAATTTTATAAAAATGGTATAAGAATATATGGCGTACTTACACATTTATAATCAACACTAATACTGATATAGAATCTAAGCTTTAAAGGAGAAAACGATCGGATTTTTATAAACATTTTTAATTGCAGTTATACCATCGGCGCTTACTGATTTTCTATCTTATTTGGCTTTATATTAAAATGTAAATGCTCAAATTCAAACTATTAATGAACAGAACAAAGTAGATATAGGTAAGATTGTTGAATTGGTATTAACATTATACCAGTCAAAAAATGAAATTGCAGTAGAGAGACAAGAGAAGTAGTTTTGGTATCGAGATAAAATAACAATTTGAAAGTAGTACTGACAATTTGTACACCTTTCATAATAATATGTATATACTATTGAATGGATTTGTCAACATTATAAAAGGAGAGCTGGAAATGAGTAAAGTCGGAGTTCCTTTTGAAGAAATGAAAAACGATATGTTAAAAGACGAAGAGTTCAAGATAGAATATGAAAAATTACGTCCAAGATATGAAACAATTCAACAGATTATTGCTGCTAGAAAAGAACAGAATATAACACAGGCAGAACCTGCCAAGGTAGATATTGTAAGTAATATACCTGATTTGATGGTAAAATAAAAATAACCAGAATGTTTGAGAACAAGCATTCTGGTTACCTCTTGATTATGAAACCCTTACAAAGCCAGTAAAATCAAGGGTTTATATAAGCAGATAACGGGAATCGAACCCGCCTCTCCAGCTTGGGAAGCTGGCATTCTACCAATGAACTATATCTGCATGTGATTTATTATAAAACTTTTTCAGGATGAAATCAAGAACTTTTTTGTATAAGGACAAAATATGGCAAAAATCCTTTCACTCATCTAAACAAAATCTTAATATATCCCCCCATAATTTTATCACCGCCTTAATAGAAAAGGTACTATCATAAAGTTAAGAAAAGAAGGTGATGATGATGTTAACAAATTTAATTTTAGGAATCATTATAACAGCAGGCGCGTTATACGGACTTTACCTGATGAAGGGGCTGGACAATTTCATGGATGAGGAACTTAGGCTTCATAAGGCCAGCAAGAAGAAAGAGTATGCTGTTATCTTTGGCAGGATCAAGGAAGTGGAAGAGATTTCAGCCTGGTTTGAGCAGGCAGGGATTCAGCCGATCTATTTGGAAACGATCTGTATTGACAGGGAGTGGAGGCATTTAGAGTATCTGGCAGCGGTTTCAAAATCAGATATTGATAACCTGTCCGCATGCACATTGTTTAAGAAAATGTATCCGAAGGCGCAGATTTTCGGTCTCTGCAATGAGAAGGCGAATATGCGGTTATTCCGTCAGGCTCACATTACGGTATTTACGGAAAAAGAAGAGCTCATGCAGCGTCTGGAACTGTTGATTATGGAAAACGAGGTCGGTGCGGCATGAAATTCTTTACAAAGCGTTTGACGCAGACACAGATGATTGTGATCGGCTATTGTCTGATCATATTTATAGGAGCAGGGCTTCTGATGCTGCCGGTCTCCACCAGGTCAGGTGTGAGCACTCCGGCGGTGGATGCCCTGTTCACTTCAACTTCCGCCGCATGTGTGACGGGACTTGTGATCGCAGATACATTCCAGTACTGGTCTACATTTGGACAGTGTGTGATCCTGGGGATCATTCAGATCGGCGGGCTGGGATTTATGACGATCGGTGTATTTTTTGCAATTATGCTGGGGAGAAAGATTGGACTCTGGACCCGCGGTACATTGCAGGAGAGTGTTAATATTATGCAGGTCGGCGGCATTGTCCGGCTGGCAAAAAAGATTATGGTTGGAACGCTCTTTTTTGAAGGGATCGGCGCGCTGATCCTGGCGTTTCGCTTCAGCAGGACAATGAGCCTGGGAAAGGCAGTTTACTTTGGAATCTTCCATGCGGTCTCTGCATTCTGTAATGCGGGATTTGACCTGATGGGAGAGCACGGGGCTTATTCCTCTTTCACGCCATACTATAATGACTGGGTTGTGAATCTGGTGATCATGAGTCTGATCATCATAGGAGGAATCGGCTTTTTTGTCTGGAATGATATCTCACTGAATAAGCTGGCTTTTAAGAAATACAGGCTGCATACTAAAATCGTATTGATTTCTACTTTTATACTTATTTTCGGAGGAGCTGCGCTGCTCTTTTTCTTTGAACGGAATCATACGATCGCAGGAATGCCGTTCGGCGACCAGGTTCTCTGCTCTCTGTTTGGTTCGGTAACCGCGAGGACGGCAGGATTTAATACGGTAGATACGGCGTCACTGACGGAAAGCAGCAAGCTGCTGACTTCGATACTGATGTTCATTGGAGGAAGTCCGGGATCCACGGCAGGCGGTATCAAGACAACTACATTTGTCGTGCTTCTTGTTTATGCACATGCGAATCTGAAAAAGGAGGCCCACTGTAACGTTCTGGGGCGGCGGCTGGATGATGGCTCGATCAGAAAGGCAAGTGCGGTATTATGTATTAATCTGTTTTCCGTAATTCTGGCGACTCTGATTATTATTACAGTGCAGCCAGTGCCGGTGACAGATGTGGCATTTGAAGTGGTCTCGGCAATCGGAACGGTGGGAATGTCCACTGGAATCACACGGGATATGGTAACGGTTTCGAAGGTCGTTCTGATTTTCCTGATGTACTGCGGCAGAATCGGCAGTATGACATTTGCACTATCTCTGCGCGGACATAAGGTAGAACCGCCGGTTAAGGTACCAGCGGAACAGATCATGATCGGATAAAGAAATGTGTTCAATCAGATGAATGGAGGAATTGGTAATGAAAACAGTATTAATTATAGGTCTGGGAAGGCTGGGGCATCACCTGTGCATCAATATGTCACAATTGGGGAACGAAGTCATGATTGTAGACCGGAATGAGGAGAGTCTGCAGGATCTTCTGCCATACGCAACAATGGCCAAGGTGGGAGACTGCACGAATGAGGATGTGTTAAGGAGCCTTGGTGTGGGAAACTTCGACATCTGTTTTGTATGTATCGGCTCTAATTTTCAGAGCAGCCTGGAGATTACCAGCCTGATCAAGGAGATGGGGGCAAAATACGTAGTAAGCAAGGCAAACCGCGATATCCATGCGAAGTTCCTGTTAAGGAATGGTGCGGATGAAGTCATCTATCCGGACCGGGATATTGCAGAGCGGCTGGCAGTAAAGCACAGTGCGAATCATGTATTTGATTATATTGAACTGACGGAAGGGTACTCTATTTTCGAGATCCCGCCTATGAAAGAGTGGATCGGAAAGAGTATCCGACAGCTGGCGATCCGTTCAAAGTATCATGTCAGCATTCTGGGAATCAAGAAGAACGGGCATCTGCAGTTACTGCCGCAGGCGGACCGTCTCCTGGAAGAAACGGATCATCTGATGGTGGTCGGCCTGACGAAGGATATTGACCGGATTCTGGCAAATATCCATTAAGCTGGTATAATGCCTGCGTTTACCAGGGAATTTATGCGCCTGGCAGGGCATGTACCGAAACAATCAGAGGGGCTTTCATGAGCCTGGTGTTTGTGGTATGATGATAAAAACAAAGTAACAGAGGAAGGACCGTGAAGGCATGAAAAGGGCTGTTGTGTTTGTTAGAAATATTGCAAAGAATAAAAAGGTGAACTATGCACTCAGAACGATTCTGATCGTACTTTCCGCCAGTCTGTTCTGTCTGATTCTGAACCAGGCAGGTGTAGCGAAGGAAAACTGTCTGATGGTGTTTATGGTTGGCGTTCTGCTGATCAGTGTCTTGCCAGAGGCTATGAGTATGGTATCATAGGTGCCATCGTCAGCGTCATGATGTTTAATTATTTTTTCACGGTCCCGGTCCATACATTTGCGATTATGAATCCCAATGATGTTGCTCTGATGGGATTCTTTTTGCTGGCTGCGTGTATTTCATCCAGTCTGACTGCACGGTTCCAGAAGCAGCTTCTGATCGCACAGCACAGTGAGGAGACGGCACTTCGTCTGTATGAGATGTCGGAGAAGTTCATCAATGTGACAGGCAAGGAGAATATCATCCAGCTTGGCATCCGGTATATTTATGAACATACGGGTTATGACTGTATCGTGGAACTGGAAGGAGAGACCATCGGCGGGGGAGCAGTGAAGGAATATACCTCCAAGGATTATCTGATGTTCCCGATCATCGGAATGGTCAGGCAGCTTGGGACTTTAAAGGTATTTAACCATAACCAGGGACTTGTTGCGGAGTCGGAGATGCTCGTGAAGACGGCGGCGAACCAGATCGGGATCGCGCTGGACCGTGAGCTGATCTATGCGGAGCAGGAGCAGATCAAACTGGAAGTGGAGCGGGAACACATGAAGAGCAGCATGTTAAGAAGCATTTCCCATGATTTCAGGACACCGCTTACAGGGATCATGGGCGACTGCAGCCTGATTCTGAACAATCATTCCATGGACATTGATGCGAAAAACGGTCTGGTCCGGGATGTGATGGAGCAGGCGATGTGGCTGATGAAGATGATGGAAAATATCCTGAGCATGACCAGGATTGAGAGCGGGCAGCAGTTCATCGAGAAGCATCAGGAAGTGGTGGATGATATCGTTTACGAAGCAGAAAAGCATGTGATTGGGCTGAAAGACAGACGAAATTTCCGTATTGCCCTGCCGGACAGGGTTGTCGTGGCAGAGATGGACGGGAAGATGATCATGCAGGTTCTCGTGAATCTGCTTGATAATGCGATGAAGCATACAGAAGACACCGGATACATCAGCCTGAATGTTTCTTACAGGCACAGCCGCGTCTATTTTGTAGTGGAAGATGATGGGGATGGAATTGAAGAAGGGATGGAAGAGAAGATTTTTGACGAATTCGTGTCCCTTTCCGATAAAAGCACGGACCAGAAGCGGGGAATCGGCCTGGGACTCGCGATCTGCCGGGAAGTAGTGAAAGCTCACGGTGGGAAGATCTGGGCAGAGAACCGTGCTGAAGGCGGCGCGAGATTTACATTCTGGCTGAAGGCGGCAGAGGTAGATTAGGCGGCATATGGAGTGGAAAAGCAGATAAGAACGACAGGTGGTATGAATGAAAGACAAGAAGACAATTCTAATTGTAGAAGATGATAAATATATTGTAAATTTTATGAGTATGACTTTAAAGGATGAAGGCTATGGTTATTACGTGGCAAAGTCTGTGAAGGAGGCAATCAGTCTTTTTTATGCAAACCAGCCTGATATGATCCTGCTGGATTTAGGGCTGCCGGATGGGGAAGGGATCGATGTGGTCAAAAATGTCAGGGAACTTTCCAATACCCCGATCATTGTAGTCTCGGCCAGGCAGGAGGAGCAGGAGAAAATAGAGGCGCTGGACGCGGGCGCGGATGATTATGTGACCAAGCCGTTCTACATGGGAGAGCTGATGGCAAGAATCCGGGTTGCCATGCGCAAGATGGACAGCAAGGTCTCAGATAATACGGAGGAGATGTTCCAACAGGACTATCTGACCGTAGATTACGCTAAGCGGAGTGTCCAAATCGATGGGGAGGAGATCCACCTGACACCGATTGAATATAAGATACTGGTTCTTTTGATTGCCAACCGGGGAAAAGTGCTTACGCATAATTATATCCTGAAAGAGATCTGGGGGTATGGAGAAGGCGTGGAGGCAGGAACCTTAAGAGTTTTTATGGCGACATTGAGGCGGAAGATCGAGAAGAATCCGGCGGAGCCCCGGTTTATTGTGACGGAGGTCGGGGTCGGATACCGGTTTAAAGAATAGGTATGAGAATTTGTGGCAAACCGTGACAAAGGAATGACTCTGTGGTATCATAAAAATATCAAAAGGGCTATGATAAAATAGTTGGAGACAGAGGTGAACTAAAATGGAAAAAAGAGACGAATTAAATATTGTTACAAAAGAAGTCGTAGATGCTGTTTTAGATTTACTGAAAGAAAAGGTTTATAAAATTGTTTTATATGGCTCCTATGCAAGAGGGGATTTTACCAGTGAATCTGATATTGATATTATGATACTTTTAGACTGTAGTAAAGAAGAGGTGAAAGAATACCGTTCACAGGTAAGCAGATTGGCGAGCAGGATAGGACTGAAGAATGATATAGAGGTATCATTACTTTTGAGGGACAGGCAGAGCTTCGAAGAAGGACAGCAGATACTTCCTTTCTATAGGAATGTAGCGGGGGAAGGGGTGTATCTGTATGAATAACAGCCTTGTGGACTTGTCAAAATATAGAATTAGTCAGGCAGAACAGTGTATCAAATCTGCAAAGCTTTTAGCAGAACACGATGATTATTTTATAATCTCAAAAGAAGACGTACGACAGCAGATTTCAAATGCGGAACGGTTTTTAAAAGATATAGAATCCTATTTACTAGAGAGATATGAAAAAATGAAATAGAGAGGCTGACCTGAATTTCTGACATTCAGATCAGCCTCTTTGGCTGTCATTTTTACAATTTCGTCTGCACCGCTCTCAGTATATCCGCGATCTCCCGCGATTCTGCGAATATCTGATACTCCGGTTCCCGGATGTCTTCCAGATAGTGTGCATCCGAACTGCTGATGATATTGCAGTTCAGGAAGTAAGGATGTTCCTTCTGGATCTTATGCAGATTCTTAAGGTCATGTACCTCCGCGCAGGTAAAAGTACTGTCCGGAGGCACGAATCCCAGGTTGCTTAAAAGGCTGGTGGAGGTCTTATCCACATGCGCAGGATATGCGATCCCGCCATAGGAAGCTGCCAGAGGGACAACCTCATCAAATGGGATATCCGTCGCATTGATCAGCAGGTTTTCCACAGTACCGGTTACTTCATCCTCTTCATTCATGATCTGCTGCTTTCCAAAAATATCTTCTTTATTCCGAATCGGAAGCAAATGTTCATAGACATACTGATCAAAGGCAAGGGCATTTTCCAGTGTCTCAAACAGGCAGATCACATGAACTTCCTCGGCGGTGCACAGCTCCATGCCGGGTATCACGATCACACCGTAGCTGTGTCCATGGAAAACGGCTGCAGGACAGTTCTTACAGCTGTTGTGGTCTGTCAGGGCAATGACATCCAGTCCTTTGACAGCAGCCATCCCTACGATATTGGCGGGGGTCATATCATCATCTCCGCATGGGGAAAGGCAGGAGTGGAGATGGAGGTCATAGTAGAGCGGAATCATGCAAGCCCCGCCTCATGTACTCTCAGTGCCATATCAAAGACAGGCAGATCGCATGCAAGCACGGCGATCCCCTCTTTTTCTGCCTGCTTCAAAGTTCCCTCATCCAGTGTGACGCCCTCTGCCAGAATAATACAGGCAGTATCTGTCAGTGTGGCGACTGCGAGTGTATTCTTGTTCCCCATCACCGTGACCCACACGCCGTCAGCGGGAGCCTTTCCCATGGCAATGCTCAGCAGGTCACAGCAGAATACCTTGGAAATCTCACGGTCAGGATTCCCTTTTACCAGGACTTTTAAATCCGGCAGATCTAATACAGTCTGAAGCTTCATAGAATTCGTTCTCCTTTCAAATAACAGAACATTTTTCAAATAACATAAACATCCGGTCAGCGATACCGGGAGGTCTACTCTTTCTTCTGCTCCGGTACTCCAAAAGCATCCAGTTCCGTCGTCAGCTTATGAATATATTCATGAAGAAGCTTTGTACTTTCGTCCTCGAAACCGCAGTTCTGTCCCGAAGCTTTGGAAAGAAAGTCAATCTCTTTTGAAAGGCTGGAAATATGTTCACGCAGGACGTAGATACAGTCGTTGCTTGTGGCTGCCCCCCGCACAATATCTTCTGCCAGAGTCTGGCAGGTAGGCGCGCCGCAGGAGCCGCAGTCGAGTCCCGGGAACTTCTTGGTCAGTTCCTCTACCGTACTCATCATTTCCAGGCTCTCTTTGAAAGTATTCCCCAGACGGAATACCGGTTCATATTCCACGCCGTCATCCCAGTAAATATTCTTGATCTCGGGGTGGGTGGACAGATGACTCTTGGAAACAGGCTGATAGCGCAGAAGACGCTTCGTCTTGGTCGTTGCCACATAGGCATTCTCCACGGTCAGAGTCCCGCCGACACATCCGCCGTTGCAGGCATTCAGTTCAATGAATTTGAGCCCGTGTATCTTCTCATCCTCGATCTCCTCCAGAACACGCAGGATATTGACGATTCCGTCAGCAGCCAGATAACTGTCGATCAGAAGCCCGCCGACCTCGCCGCCGGCATTCCCCCATCCAAGCCCGATCCGTCCCGAGCTGGACAGCGGCTTAAGCTGATTTTCATCCCGGGTCATATGCGGGAGAAGAAGAGGATACACATCCTTGATTGCTACCACATTGTCGATATTGCTTTTCTCAATTCCCAGAGGCGCCTTGGCATAGGAGACCTTGGAAGGACACGGGGAAATGAAAATAATTCCGATGTCCTCTGAAGGCAGCCCCGTCTTCTCTATGGCACGTGCCCGCGCAATCTCTGCCGCAACCTCGACCGGAGGCTTGATTGGCAGGAGCTTGGAAAGCAGGGCAGGGAACTTTACCCGGATCAGACGCACAACGGAAGGACAGGCAGAACTGATAAAAGGCCCTTCGTCCGCATGGGTCTTGATATATTCCCGGGAGGCCTCAGAGACAAGCTCTGCTGCGGCACTGACTTCAAATACGTCGTCAAATCCCAGCTTCAATAATGCATTCAGCACAATATCAACATTCGTCAGATTATTGTACTGTGCATAGAGGGACGGCGCAGGCAGTGCGACTGTATACTTGTAATTGTTAAGTACATTCAGGGAATCATACACCGGTATCTTGGCATGGTGCGGACAGTAGCGGATGCATCTGCCGCAGTCGATGCAGAACTTGTCAATGATATGTGCCTTCCCGTTATGTACGCGGATTGCCTGGGTGGGGCAGTACTTGATGCAGTTGATACAGCCCTGGCAGGCAGCTTCGTTCAGTCGGACAGAACGTATAAACTTATCCATACAGACTCCTTTCTATCCGGATGATATGGTCCATCAGATGAATACCTTCATCGTAACGGTGGTTCCGACACCAACCTCAGATTCGATGTGGAAATCATCGGAATATTTCTTCATATTAGGCAGTCCCATACCGGCTCCGAAGCCCAGGGAACGCACCTCCTCCGGTGCAGTGGAATAGCCCTCCTGCATCGCCTTCTCGATATTCGGGATTCCGGGGCCTTTATCTGCCAGGACCATCACGATCTCCTCATCCGAGATACTGACCGTCAGCACCCCGCCGTTGGCATGGATCACCATATTGATCTCGCCCTCATACATGGCGATGGCAACCTTGCGGATCGCCGAATTATCAACGCCGAGCATCTTTAACTTATTCTTGACCGCGCTGCTGGCTTCACCAGCGCGCGTAAAATCATCTCCTGGTATTTCATATGTAAATGTTAACTGTTCACTCAATCTAAGCACCTCCCCGCAGCCCATGTTCATATAATATTCCGCATGTGGTGAACATATAATGTCTGGTGGCAAGAATCGCCATCCCTTTTCCCCGCGCAAGTGCGATGATATTCTCATCCGGCATCTTGCCGCGCACAAAGATGATGCATGCAATGTCCAGCATCTCGGCAGTCCGGACGACCTGGGGATTGCACAGTCCCGTAATCAGGACAGAACATTCCTCGGCATAAGCCAGGACATCGCTCATCATATCAGACGAAAATACGAATCTGGCATCCAGATCCAGCAGTTCGTCACCAAATAAAACTTCGGCATCCAGCAGTTTCTGCATTTCTCCTATTGTCATAAGCCCTCCTTTTATTCTGAATCAGGCCATATCATATGGAACATCAGGGGTTCAATAGATATACCCGATTGGAGATTAGAAATCCAAGTAAGTATAAATTCTTCTGGAATTCAGGTAAAATCCTGAATTCAGTATAGCATTTGTGGGTGTAAAAAGCAATCGTGGTAATTGTGCTAATTGTATAAAGAACAGCTATAATTTTAATGGATAAGATGTGCAAAGGGATAAAAAATAGTAATAAAATGAGAATAGGTATCATATAAAATAGACAAAAATATGTGAAAATAGTTGTGGAATATTGTGCTAGATTATGCTATGATGATACTAAATGTAGTCCAAAAAAGAAATGGAGGTTAAGCGATGCTCGCAAAGAAACAGACAGTTCCATTCTCTGGAACAAAGGAACAGGAAGAATCATTATTAAAAGTAATAGCTGAGCTGAAAGACGAGAAGGGTGCCTTGATGCCGATTCTTCAGAAAGCTCAGGATATTTACGGATATCTTCCGATAGAGGTACAGACGATCATTTCGAATGAAACAGGGATTCCTCTGGAAAAGATTTACGGTGTAGCTACATTCTACTCACAGTTCACATTAAGCCCCAAGGGAAAATATCAGATTTCCGTTTGTCTTGGAACCGCATGTTATGTAAAAGGCTCCGGAGACATTTATAATGCGCTGATGGAAAAACTTGGGATCGTTGGCGGAGAATGTACACCGGATGGGAAGTTTTCACTGGATGCGTGCCGCTGTGTAGGCGCATGTGGTCTTGCACCGGTCATGATGATCAACGGCGAAGTATACGGCCGTCTGACTGTGGATGATATAGACGATATTCTGGCAAAGTACGAATAAGCCTATGATGCCGGAGATATCACTGAACATATTGGATGTGGCGGAGAATTCTGTACGTGCAGGAGCATCACTTATTGAAATAGAGGTTTTTGTACAGACAGAAAAGGACACGCTGACAGTTGTCATCAAGGATAATGGCTGCGGCATGTCGGCGGAACAGGTTGAGAAGGTGCAGGATCCATTTTATACGACCAGGACGACCCGGAAAGTAGGATTGGGAGTGCCTTTTTTCAAACAGGCTGCAGAGAGTGCAGGAGGAAGCTTCTCCATTGTGTCAGAAGAAGGAAAGGGAACAGTTGTAACGGCTGTTTTTCAGTTATCGAATATCGACAGGATGCCGCTCGGGGATATGAGTTCCACGATACATACGCTGGTCGTTTTTAATGAAAAGATCAGGTTCATCTATACCTATCGTTATGATGACAGGGAATTCGTACTGGATACACAGGAGATCCGGGAGATACTCGGGGATGAGATCTCATTTACAGATCTGGAAGTCTCCGGGTTCATTAAGGAATTTCTGGAATCCAATAAGGCAGAGACGGACCAGGGAGCGGACATTTAGAAGAAAGTAGAAGCAGAATTGGAGGAAATATATGAAATCTCTTGAAGAATTACGTGCAATCAGAGAAAAGATGCAGGGAAAAGTAGGAATCCGCGGTGAGAATGAGAACCAGACCCGTGTGATTGTCGGGATGGCGACCTGCGGGATCGCAAGCGGAGCAAGACCGGTGCTGACGGCGCTTTCCGATGCTGTGCAGGAGCAGGGGCTTACGAACATCAATGTCACTCAGACAGGGTGTATCGGACTGTGCCAGTATGAGCCGATCGTAGAAGTCATGGAACCGGGCAAGGAGAAGGTGACATATGTAAGAATGACTCCTGAAAAGGCAATGGAAGTTCTGAGAATGCATCTCATAGACGGACAGGTAGTAACCAAGTACACATTAGGTGCGGTTCAGAAAAGCGAGAAGAAAGAATAAAGGAGGCAGAAGAATATGTATCGTTCACACGTTTTGGTTTGCGGCGGAACAGGCTGTACTTCTTCCGGAAGCCAGAGAATTATAGAAAGACTTGAAAAAGAGATCAAAGCCCAGGGACTCGAAGAAGAAGTCGGTGTCGTAAAGACCGGATGCTTCGGACTGTGTGCACTGGGACCGATCATGATCGTATATCCGGAGGGCTCCTTCTATTCTATGGTACAGGAGGATGATATCCCGGAGATCGTATCCGAGCATCTGTTAAAGGGAAGAGTGGTAACCCGCCTTCTTTATGATGAGACAACGAAGTCAGATAAGATTCTTCCGCTCAATGAGACCAACTTCTATAAGAAGCAGAAGAGAGTTGCACTTCGCAACTGTGGTGTCATCAACCCGGAGAATATCGATGAATACATAGGTACAGGCGGCTATGAGGCGCTTGGAATCGTCCTGACACAGAAGAAGCCGGAGGATGTCATCCAGATCCTTTTAGACAGCGGCTTAAGAGGAAGGGGCGGCGCGGGATTCCCGACCGGATTAAAGTGGAAGTTCGCGGCGGCCAACGATGCCGATCAGAAGTATGTCTGCTGTAATGCAGATGAGGGTGACCCGGGAGCATTTATGGACCGTTCCGTACTGGAAGGTGATCCCCATGTTGTGCTGGAAGCTATGACCATCGCAGGTTATGCGATAGGTGCCTCCCAGGGATACATCTATGTACGTGCAGAGTATCCGATCGCGGTAAAGCGTCTGGAGATTGCCATCGGGCAGGCAAGAGAATACGGTCTGCTGGGCAGGAATATTTTTGATACAGGATTTGATTTCGATATTGAACTGAGACTTGGTGCAGGTGCATTTGTCTGTGGCGAGGAGACGGCTCTCATGACCTCTATCGAGGGGAACAGAGGAGAGCCAAGACCTCGTCCGCCATTCCCGGCACTCAAAGGTCTGTTCCAGAAACCGACCATTTTGAATAACGTGGAGACCTATGCGAATATCCCTCAGATCATTGTGAAAGGACCGGAGTGGTTCGCATCCATGGGTACCGAGAAGTCAAAGGGTACCAAAGTATTTGCCCTGGGCGGCAAGATCAACAACACAGGTCTCGTGGAGATTCCGATGGGAACCACACTGCGCGAGATCGTAGAGGAGATTGGCGGAGGCGTTCCGAACGGCAAGAAGTTCAAGGCAGCCCAGACAGGCGGCCCATCTGGCGGATGTATCCCGGCAGAGCACTTTGATGTGCCGATCGATTATGACAATCTGATCGCCATCGGTTCCATGATGGGATCCGGCGGTCTGATCGTAATGGATGAAGACAACTGTATGGTAGATATTGCCAAGTTCTTCCTGGAGTTTACCGTAGATGAATCCTGTGGCAAGTGTACACCGTGCCGTATCGGTACCAGACGTATGCTCGAGATCCTGGATAAGATCACAAAGGGACAGGGCACCATGGAAGACCTGGATAAACTGGAAGAATTGTGTAACCATTTGAAGACTAATTCACTCTGTGCTCTTGGACAGACGGCACCAAACCCGGTAATTTCTACGCTCAAGTACTTTAGAGATGAATATATTGCACATATCGTAGAGAAGAGATGTCCTGCAGGCGTATGCAAGGCCCTGCTTCAGTACAAGATCGATGCTGATAAATGTAAAGGATGTACCTTATGTGCAAGGACCTGTCCGGCAGATGCGATCATTGGCAGCGTAAAAGAACCGCACATGATCAATCCGGAGAAGTGCGTGAAGTGTGGCGCCTGCATGGAAAAATGCCGTTTCGGTGCAATCTACAAAGAGTAATGGAGGATAGAAGAATATGGAGAATGTGAATATTAAAATCAATGGCTTAGATGTCTGCGCACCGGCAGGTTCTACTATCCTTGAGGCAGCACGGGGAGCTGGAATCAAGATCCCTACACTGTGCTTCTTGAAGGACATCAACGAGATCGGTGCCTGCCGTATGTGTATTGTAGAAGTAAAGGGAGCCAGGAACCTGGTGGCTGCATGTGTGCATCCAATCAATGAAGGGATGGAGGTTCTGACCAATACTCCCCAGCTGATCGAGTCCAGAAAGCGTACTCTGCAGCTGATCCTTTCCAATCATGAGAAGAAGTGCCTTTCCTGTGTGAGAAGCGGTAAGTGTGAGCTGCAGGAGCTCTGCCAGGAGCTCGGCGTGGATGATGAAGATCATTTTGCAGGAGAGAGCCCGCATTTTGATCTGGATGACAGTGCACCGCATATGATCCGTGATAATAATAAGTGTATCCTGTGCCGCCGCTGTTCTGCAGTGTGCGAGAAGGTGCAGTCGGTCGGCGTTATCGGACCGAATAACCGGGGATTTGCGACATTTATCGGATCTGCGTTTGATATGGGGCTGGCAGATACAAGCTGTGTTTACTGTGGACAGTGTATTGCTGCGTGTCCGACAGGTGCATTATATGAGAAGGATTTTGTGGATGATGTCCTGGCTGCAATCGCGGACCCGGCGAAGCATGTTGTTGTACAGCCTGCACCGTCTGTAAGAGCCGCATTGGGCGAGGAATTTGGCTATCCGATGGGAACCGATGTGGAAGGCAGGATGGCAGCTGCACTGCGCAGGATCGGGTTTGATAAGGTATTTGATACCGATTTCAGTGCCGATCTGACGATTATGGAAGAGGCGAATGAGTTCCTCGGACGTGTGCTGAATGGCGGAGTACTGCCGATGATGACCTCCTGTTCACCAGGATGGATCAAATACTGCGAGCACTATTATCCGGACCTGATCGACCATCTGTCCAGCTGCAAGTCACCTCAGCAGATGTTTGGTGCAATTACCAAGACATACTACGCAGAGAAGATGGGGATTGACCCGAAGGATATCGTCTGCGTCAGTGTTATGCCATGTACGGCGAAGAAGTTCGAGATCGGACGTGATGACCAGAATGCAGCAGGCGTGCCGGATGTGGATATTTCCATCACCACAAGAGAGCTTGCACGTCTGATTAAGAAAGTAGGAATTGACTTTAGAAGCCTGCCGGATGAAGGCTTTGACGATCCTCTGGGAGAGTCCACGGGAGCTGGCGTCATCTTCGGAGCGACAGGCGGTGTTATGGAGGCAGCGCTTCGTACCGCAGTGGAGAAGCTGACAGGAGAAGAACTGGCAAGCGTAGAGTTTACAGAGGTACGTGGTACAGAAGGGATTAAGGAAGCGACTTACCATGTGGCAGACATGGATGTCAAGGTAGCGGTAGCTTCCGGCTTATCCAATGCCAGAGTTCTGATGGATAAAGTCCGTGCAGGAGAGGCTGATTATCACTTTATCGAGATCATGTGCTGTCCGGGCGGATGTGTCAATGGAGGCGGACAGCCGCAGGTACATGCCGATGTGCGCAACTTCCAGGATGTGCGTGCGATCCGTGCAAAGGTACTGTATGACAATGACGCTGCAAAGACGCTGCGTAAGTCACATGACAACCCGTCAATCAAGAAGTTATATGAGGAGTATTTAGGAGAGCCGGGAAGTGAGAAGGCACACCACATCTTACATACAAGTTATGTGAAACGCAGTATCAATTAAGTCTTATAATCATCGTTTTAGCGGGCCGCCTGTTCATACAACCGAACAGGCGGTTCTTTGTGGGATCATAAAATACAGGGCGGGAGGTTTTAAATATGAGGAAAAGGTTATTGTGTATGCTGCTTTGCGGGACGGTGGTATTGGGAATGTGCCTGTCCGGATGCAGCGGGAAGAAAAAGGAAGACCCGAAAGAAACAGTGAAGAAGACGGTACTGGCATCATTAAAGCTGAAGGCAGAGGATTTTACGGAGCTTCTGGAGGACGGAATCGCTGAGACGGATGCGAACAATGGTTTTGCACTTTCGCTTCCGGGGGAGGCTAAGGAAGAGTATCTGTACTTCCTGAGCACGGCGTATTCGAAGGTGAAGATGGAGATATCCTCGATAGATGAAAAAGAGGACGGTTACATTGTCAGAGTCGGATTCGACCCGCTGAATGTTGCACTGTCCCTGCAGGGCACAGAAGATGCCTATATGGAGTCAATGACAAGCACGGACCAGGTTCAGGCAATATCCGGACTGCTCACCCAGGGAAAAAAGGCATTGAAAGAGGATGCCGTCTATGACGACAGGGCAGTGGTTGATTTTACGGTGAAGAAGAAAGAAAGCTCCTATACGGTATCCAAAGAAGACGTGCAGAAAGTCAAAGAAGCAGCTCTGACAGAGTATATGCAGCCCTATGAACTGGTCAATGGAGTGCTGGATATACAGGATTACATTACTGCTTATCTGGATGCGGCCTTCAAGGGGGAATTCGAGGAGTTTATGATACATACAGGCATGACACAGGAAGAGGCGCAGGAGTGGTATGAGGGTGGCGGTATTTTCGATGCCCCGGAAGATATGTCAGAGGCATACAGGGACCGTTTTGCGGCGGCGTGCAAGGGCATACTGAAACAATGTAAATATTCTGTCGGTGTACCACAGAAGCAGCCTGGCAAATTAGTAGAGTATGCCGTGGATGTGACGGTCACGCCGAATTTAGGCTTTATGAATGCCTGGGAGGAGTTCCAGAACGGCGCCTATCCGGACATTGATTCGGCAAGTGCCGCGTTTGTGGAAGCAATGGAAAAATACGCTGCCGCATCCGCTTTTGATGAGGAGGAAGTAGTGGGAGTGGAACTGAATATGGCATCATTTGTAAGTGAAAAGAGGTCGGATGTCGATATGTTGATCGAAGAGATCTGCCCGCTGCCGCATTAAAGAATAACAGGAGGAAGAGAAACGCATGAGAGTAATTGATTTTAAGGATGCCAAGTGCCGGCACTGTTATAAATGTGTGCGCTACTGTATGGTGAAGGCAATTTCGGTTCAGAACGAACAGGCACATATCCTCAAAGACCACTGTATTAACTGTGGGCGGTGCATGGAGATCTGTCCGCAGAATGCCAAGACATTTGCCAGTGATATGGATCGGGTAAAAGCTTACCTTAAGCAGGGATTCCGGACCATTATTTCCATTGCACCATCCTATCTTGGTGTGCTGGAATTCGATCGTCCGGGGCAGGTGGTGGATGCCCTGTTAAAGCTCGGATTTGCAGAGGTCAGGGAGACAGCGGAGGGCGCGGCTATGGTGACGAATGAATACAAGAGGATCATCCGCGAGAACCAGATGCCGAACATCATCACGACCTGCTGTCCGAGCGTGAACGATCTGGTGGAAAAGTATTATCCGGAGTGTGTGGATCTGATGGCCCCGGTGGTTTCACCTATGGTAGCCCACGGAAGGTATATCAAGAAGCTGTACGGGGATGATGTGAAGGTCGTATTCTTAGGGCCCTGTATTGCCAAGAAACAGGAGGCAATCGGGGATGAGCGGGTGTTTGGGGCGATTGATGCGATCCTGACATTCGAGGAGCTCGCCATCTGGCTGGAGGAAGCCGGGATCAATATCCATGACTGCGGGGAACAGCCTATGGGCAATCCGGACCCTCAGGTCAACCGTCTGTATCCGATCAGCGGCGGCGTTGTCCAGTCCGTAATCGCAGAGGAGGAGGCAGATCACTACCATAAAGTCTATGTGGACGGTCTTGCCAACTGTATGGAGATGCTGGAGTGTTTAAAACGCGGCGAACTGGACCACTGTTTTATCGAGGCCAATGTCTGTGAGGGCGGCTGTACGAAAGGTCCCGCATCGGCACGGTGGAACACTTCCTATGTGAAGGCGAAGGTCAAGATTGAAAATGAAGTCTCCCATAAAGCGGCCAGGAACCTGCCGGATATGAGCGTGGAGGAGCTGTATAAGAAGTTCCGGGATAACCGTCTGTCTGATGCAGTCCCGACAGAAGAAGAGATCCGGGAGATCTTGAAGTCTACGGGAAAATATTCTGTGGAGGATGAATTAAACTGCGGCGCCTGCGGCTATGCCACCTGCCGTGACAAAGCAATCGCGGTCTACCAGAATAAGGCTGAGCTGTCCATGTGTATGCCATATGCGCTGACACAGGCTGAATCCATGTCCAATGTGGTGATGGATGTGACACCGAATATGATCTTTATCATTGACAGCAGCCTAAAGATCAGGGAATGCAATAAAAAGGCGCAGGATCTGCTCGGAGTGGGGCGCGAAGAGGCGGTACAGAGATATATTTTCGAATTTATCGAGGCAGAAGATATTGAGGAAACGCTTCGGACAAAAGAGCCTGTGATCCACAAGAAGATCCAGCTGGAGCATGGGAAAATCACGGCGGAGGAGACCATCGTATACATTGAAAATCTGGATTCCGTGCTGGTGACATTCCAGGATATTACCAGGGAAGAGAAGATCAAGGAGCAGCATTACAACCTGAAGGTTGAGACCGTAGAGATGGCCCAGAAAGTCATTGAAAAGCAGATGATGGTAGCCCAGGAGATCGCAGGGCTTCTGGGAGAGACGACTGCGGAGACGAAGGTGACCCTGACGAAGCTGAGAGACTCTATCCTCAATGAGGGGGAGGAATGATATGAGTGTTAGTATTGATGTGGCATGGAAAAGCCTGAATAAGCATCATGAGGAATTGTGCGGAGACAAGGTGGAGATCTTAAAGACGGAGGATTCGGATATTGTGATCCTTGCCGACGGGATGGGCAGCGGCGTCAAGGCCAATATCCTGGCGACGCTGACCTCGAAGATCCTCGGGACAATGCTGCACGAGGGGGCTGACATCGAGTCCTGCGTGGAGACCATCGCCAAGACACTTCCCATCTGCCAGGTGCGGAAGGTGGCTTACGCAACCTTCAGCATCTTACAGATTTTTCATAACGGGGATGCCTATCTGGTGGAGTTCGATAATCCCGACTGTGTCTTTATCCGGGATAAAAAGATCGTGAAATATCCTTATGAGGAGCGGATCATCGAGGGAAAGAAAATCCATGAGTACCGCTTCAAGGTGCAGCAGAATGACTGTTTCGTCCTGATGAGTGACGGCGTGATCTATGCGGGTGCGGGAGAAATTTTAAATCTTCAGGGGTGGACATGGGACAGTATGGCGGAGTATACTCTTCAATGTACGAAAAAAACGCTGTCTGCCTCCCGACTTGCGGCGCTGTTGAGCCAGGCCTGTGATGATCTGTATATTCAGAAGCCGGGCGATGACACAACCGTGGCGGTGGCAAGGGTGATCGAGCGCAGAGTGGTCAATATTTTCACCGGCCCGCCGAAGAGCAAAGAGGATGACGAGAAGCTGATGCATGAGTTCATGCATATGGAAGGAAAGAAGGTCGTATCCGGCGGGACCAGTGCCAATATCGCGGCCCGTGTGCTGCATAAGGAGATCGTGACGAAGGTCGACCGGAACAATCCGGATGTCCCGCCGATGGCAGTGATCGATGGGCTGGATCTGGTGACAGAGGGCGTGCTGACGATCGGCAGGTCATTAAAGCTGCTGAAAAGATATGTCAACGATGAGTTCGATGTGGAATTCTTTGATGAGCTGGATGCCAACAATGGCGCATCGAAGCTTGCGAAAATGCTGATCGAAGAATGCACGGAACTGAATCTGTTCGTCGGGACAGCGGTCAATGAGGTCCATCAGAATTCGGAACTGGGCTTTGACCTGAGCGTGAGGATGAATCTGATCGAACAGCTGATCCACACCGCAGAGCAGATGGGCAAAAAGGTAGAGGTAAAATATTATTAAAAAATGCAGTATGAAGCCGGAGAAGCAGGAATCCACCGTCTTAATGTAAACGGTGGCAGCTCAGGCTGAGACAATCCGGGAGGTTTTCATGAGACACTTAAGAAAATGGAAATGGCTGAAAATCAGATATCTTTTGCTGGTGGTCTTGATTTTTGTATTATATGTGATAGCCGGGATTATCATATCTTACATCCGGCATCCGCATGTCAGCAGCGAATATCAGCAGTCTTTCCGGGCAGAGGACTGCTACTCGGATAACATTTCTGTGGACCGGGCCTGCGTGATCGAGGAGAATGTGGATGCCCTGGAGCAGAGACTTAAGATGATCAGCCAGGCGAAGGAGAGAATCATTTTATCCACCTTTGATTTTCATGCGGATCACAGCGGAAAAGATGCGATCGCGGCTCTAATTGATGCCTCCAAAAGGGGAGTGCGTGTGCAGATTCTGGTGGATGGATTCTCTGCCTTGCAGCAGATGGATGGGAACGACTACTTTTATGCACTGTCTTCCATGGAAAATGTGGAGATCAAGATCTATAACCGTCTGAATCTGCTGCTTCCGTGGAAAAGTATGGGCCGGCTGCACGATAAATATCTGATCGTGGATGACGGCCTGTACCTGCTCGGCGGGCGGAACACCTATGATTATTTTCTTGGGGATAACGGATATAAGAATTATGACCGGGACGTGCTTGTCTACAGCACAAAGCCGGAAAGTAAAGAGAGCTCCATCCATCAGCTGGAGAATTATTTCGAGTCAGTCTGGAATCTGGATGTATGCAAAACATTTGGAAAAAAGGCGGGCATGGCAGAAAAGAAGGATGTCGTGCAGGCGAGAGAAGAACTGGAAGACCGCTTTGAGAAACTTATAAAAGAGCAGCCAGAGATCAGGGAGAAGCCTGACTATGTGGAGATGACATACGAGGTCAATAAAATTACTCTGTTAAGCAATCCTACACACGTGTACGCGAAAGAGCCGACACTTTTCTATTCACTGGCAGAGCTGATGAAAAGTGCAAAGAAAGAAGTCGCGGTGCATACGCCCTACATCATCTGCAATGACTGGATGTATGATTCCTTTCAAAAGGTCTGTGAGGATGGGAAGAAGGTTCTTCTGATGACCAATTCCGTGGCAAATAACGGGAATCCATTTGGCGCATCGGATTATCAGAAGAACAAAGGAAAACTTCTAAGGACTGGGCTTGAGATCCATGAATATGAGGGCGGAGTGTCTTACCATGGTAAAAGTATCACGATTGACGATGAACTGGCGATTGTAGGTTCCTTTAATATGGATATGAGAAGCGCTTATCTGGATACCGAACTGATGCTTGTGGTGGACAGCAAAGACGTGGCACGCCAGCTCAGAGGCTATATGGAAAGCTACGAAAAAGACTCCGTGCAGGCACTGCCGGATGGAAGCTACCACGTGCCCGATGGGGTGAAGAGACAGAAGATCAGTAAGAAGAGAGAACAGAGGGTGAAACTGCTCATGGGGCTGAACTGGTTTCGGTTTCTGATGTAGGGAAAGCTATAGGGGCAGGGAAAGTGTGTTTCACATCTTTCTCTGCCCCATTCTGATTTATCTGATTACAGCATAAGAACTCGGATAGGCTTTATTAGTCAGCGTGATCTCAACGGACCCGACTGCCACAATCCTGCTCCCGAACAGCCCATTGCACTGATCGTAGGTAATTCTGCCAAGCAGTTCTTTGACTTCTTCCGGTTCTGTAATGGAAATCCCGGCTCCGAAATCATAATCTTTGATTTCCTGTCTTGCGTAGTTGTCTTCCTCAGAATTTTCGTTCGGATAGTAGGTCATAAACATGACGTCTTCCGGATGAATTTCTGTCCGAAGTGTATACCCGTAATCTTTCAGCAGAGCTAAAGTATTTTCATAGGAGTCATAGATATAAAACTGGCCGATCTGGCTTAAGTTGGATTCATTGCCGTTTACGGACTGGGTCATGTTGGGATCCTCAACAGACAGAATCATTTCTCCCAGTGGGGATTCGTACTGCATGTCAGGGACCGATGCCGCCAGAACATCTTTTTCATAGGCTTCCAGCAGACGGTTCTGCTGTTCGCGGTTCAAAGTAAGTGCGACGGGCTGGTAGTAAATATCCTCAATAGAAATCTTCTGTACCGCTTTTTTGTCTAAATAAAAAATCGGAAACAGTGTTTTTCTGAAATTTTCATCCTCACAGAGTCTGGTGAGCGCCTGGAGGGCACCATCGCGGCTTACGGCATATTTCCGGTAAACATTTTTTCCACTGTGAAGCTGATAATGCAGTGTAATACTGAGATAGCCATAAGAAGAGTCATTTAAAATGACCTGTTCCGGGGTGATTCCCTGCTTTAAATTCTGGATACCTTCTTCCGCCAGTTCGCGCAGCGGGGCATAGTCAGTTACGGTAAAGGCATCTTCGTTCAGACGGTTAAATACAACAGACTGATATGCCTGGGGGTAGGTAAAGTATCCGGAAAACTGATCTGAATATACGGACATGCTCTCTATTTTCGCCTCTTTTGGAAGGTAAGTGTCATAACCGAACAGATCAAACTTCAGGATGCAGACGATGATCAGCACAACCCCCACGGAGAGTGCGGTGGAAATTTTCCCGGACAGCAGTCTTGTCAGGTCCTGGTGATAGATAAATTCGATGACCAGGCACAGTAAAATAACGGATAAAATGCTGAAGATAACGATCCAGTTCACACTGACCGAGTTGTTGAAAAACTTTACAATCAGTCCGATAAATAAAGCCGTAGGGACTGCAATTAAAAACTTGATAAACGGCGCAGCTTTCGGAAAGGCAAGCGAATTCCCGGCAGCCTCGGACGGAAAATGCCTGCACAGTAAAAGTGAGACTGCAAGCAGAACCAAAGCTGCAATTAAGCCGGTCAGTATACCCGGAAGGACTCCGCTGGTCAAAGAACCATCTATTCCCCGGGAAGCGGTACTTATGAGTGTCTGGATAAATAATGCGGCGGGAGAACAAAATGTCTCTGCCCTCTGGAGTAATTCCGGTGTGTTATCAGACCAGGATGCATAAAAGTACTTTTCCAGCCCGCTAAACAGGGTGGGAATGATGCTTCCGTAAACGGTCAGTACCAGAGCTGCCAGAACGCCGGTAATGGTTTTTCCTGTCATAAACATGGCAAGTATCGCAGTATGGTAGATAATCAGGAATCCAAGGATGCCTCCCAAAAGCGCAGTGATACAGCTGCCCAGAAGGCCGGCGCTGATGGAGATGTTTGTGCCTGCGATCAGGATCGTACAGAATCCGAATACAAGGTACGGTACCAGAAAAATGAGAAGCCCCCCGGTGTAGGAGATGGCGAACCACTGCGTACGGCTAATGGGCATCCCATGATAGAAATCCTGTTTTTCCCTGGAATGGAGATACGCAAAGCCTGTCACAGCACAAAAAACTGCAATCACCGCGATCAAAAATCCAAGGAAGGTGAAAAAGATTCCGTTGAGGCTTCCGGGCAGGTAATGGGCAGCCCATTCCTGCAGCTCTTCTGATCCTGCCGCATAAGAATAGCCCTGTTTGACTCTGTCCAGAACAAGCAGAAGATGGAGCGGCATGGTAAAAAATAAGGCGGCAGCGGTCAAAATGGCGAGCCATCCCCGGTGTCTTATGTCAGCTTCTATGAATTTAAAGTAAGAGATTTTTGATGTCATATCCGGCTACCTCCGTTTCACTGATAAATATTTCTTCTAAAGTTAAAGGCAGAACCTCTGCAAATACCGGGTGCCTGTGGTTTACGCATTCTAAAAGCCCTTCTTTCGTTCCTCTGGCGGTCAGCAGAAGAAGAGAACCTGTCTTTTCGTACTGCAGAAGGTCAAGCTCCTGCAAAAGCTGCTGCTCCAGCGCCTCGTCAGGGAGAACACACTGAATCTTATACACCTGGCATTTGATCTGGTCAAGGTCCTGTGTCAGCAGAAGCTTTCCGTTGTGGAGAAGTCCGATGCTGTCACAGATATCCTCCAGTTCCCTTAAGTTATGGGAGGCGATAATCGGTGTAAAATCCCTCTGCGTCAGTTCCGATGCGAACAGCCCCTTTACAGCCTGTCTCACTACCGGGTCCAGCCCGTCAAATGTTTCGTCACAGAGAAGATATCTGGCACCGGAACAAATCCCCAGGAGGATAGAAACCTGCTTCTTCATCCCCTTGGAAAAAGAATTTAACTTCCGGGTAAAAGAAAGCCCCAGCTTTTCTGCAAGAGAATCGAACTGCTTTTTATTAAACTGCGGATAAATCATTGCGTAATAATCCCTCATTAAGCCGGCAGTGGCATTCGGAAAAAAGTACGGCGTATCAGATAAAAAACAAAGTCCCTTCTTCACGTCACGATTTTCAAAGACCGGCTGTCCATCGATCAGGACAGAACCTGCGTCAGCTTTCAGTATCCCGGAGATCAGGCGCATCAGCGTGCTTTTCCCGGCCCCGTTGCTTCCGACCAGGCCGAAGATCAGATTGTCATGGATCGTGGCGGAAATATGGTCGATGGCATGGACATCCTGAAATGTCTTGTCTAAATTCTTCAATTCAATCATATGAAGCCTCCTCCTCAAGATAAGATTGTTCAATAAAATTTCTGCATTCCTCTTTCGTGATCCCGATTTCCTTCCCATAATGAAGCAGCTCCTCAAGATCATGGAAAAACGCGTCCTTCTTTTCCTCCGCCAGCTTACCGGTGCCGGATACAAAATTCCCACGCCCCTTCACCGGATAGATGTACCCCTGCTGTTCCAGCTGGGTGTATGCTTTCTGGATCGTATTGGGATTAATGGAAAGCTGCATCGCCAGGGAACGGACAGAGGGCATCTGGTCATCTGGCTTCAGTACGCCTTTCAGGATGAGCAGCTGGAAACGCTCCACAATCTGCTCATAGATGGGCGCCCTGCTTTGATAGTCAATTGTAATCATGCGGACCTCCTGTTCTGCGGGTGTAATAAGTGTACTATTTCAAATAATACACTTAAAATAACATAAAATAGGAGAAATGTCAAACCAGACAAAAGCAAAATTTATGCAATTTGTATAATTTTTTGTTTTGCAAATTTCAATATTTATAAAAACGAAAGAAAAATGTAAGTTATTGTGTAGAAAATTTGCTTTTTATATTTTCGGACAGCAGATAAAATAGAGACATCTTACAAAGGATATATAAAATGAAAGGCAAAGCAGTACATCGTGAATATCCGTGTTGAAGAAAAGGAGGCAATAAACAGGATGTGCAGATTGAAATTCAACAGCTGGTACGAGACTCTTTCAGAAAATGGCTGCAGGCAGTCTTTGGACGAAAGTATTCTGGATGGGAAAAATGTGAAAAAAATACAGACAATCCATATTTCCGGATGTGAAATCAGAATCGACGACTCCATATTACCAGAGCAAAATAAAGTGAAGTTCATACGCCGAATCAGGAAAACGGGAAGGATTACATCGAAGCAGGAAGGAATTGCGTTCGGAATGGACATTCAGTTTGAAGGGGGGAGGCAGCTAAGATATGGAATTCCGGCATGTCAGTATACACAAGGTGTGCCGGGAAAACACACTTACACCGAGGAACGTCTCACGGCGCCACTGATAATCGGCTACGAGGCGGATAAGAAAGCATCGTTTTCCATCGCCAGGATGAAGACAGCCAGATGGACAGAGCAGGAAAAGCGCAGGACAGGGGAGTCTTGCTTTCTGCATAAAACAGAAGTCGGATCGCTGGGATATGAGTGGCAGATGGGTGGAAAAAATGTATTCTGTACGAGATGGCCCTATGAAGAAGTAGAAAAAAGCGTTGCACTTGATTCGAAAGGAACGCCAATGAAGGCTTTTTATCCACTGGATCATGAAGACTGGGAGATCGAACTGCATTATGAAATGATCCGGTCACAGGGAAAGTCTTTTACGGACAGCCTGTATGAAGTTTACGTGCAGCTTGCCGGACACTATCAAAAGGAAGGAAACGAGATCATAGAACTCCCCTTTTCCCTGCAGGATGAGATGGAGTTCCGTAAGAGAAGCCTGATGAAAAGCTATCGTGAATTTGAAAGTGATGGCGCAGGATTTTTCTTCCACTTTGATCCTGAAAAGGGGTATGCGTCTGAGCCGACAGGGTTTGGTACTTCTTTCAATACCATACCGCACAGTACGTATGTACATATTTTAGAATATGGTTTTACCGGGCGGCAGAATCATACAGCATGGATCCTGGCAAGAGACAAGGGGAAGGAATGGATAGACAGAGGAAAAAAGGTGATAGACTTTTTCCTGGAACATTGCCAGACAGAGAATGGATGGATTTATTCTCTTTACGATCTAAAGAAGAAAGAACCATTCTGTTCCTTCGGGGATGCGGATGCCCCAAAACTTCATTATATGGATTACAAAGGGGCAAAAGGAAATTATCTTCGTACAATGACAGAACCTTTGAACGATGTTCTGGAGTTTGCCAAGTGGTGTGAAGCCAGGGGAGACATGCAGGAAAAATGGCTGTCTTATGTAAAACGGTTTGCAGATTTCCTTGTTTCACTGCAGAATGGTGACGGCTCATGGTATCGGTCCTATGAACCGGACGGCACCCCTGTTTTTATGCTGGAGGAAGAAAATATGACAGAAGAAGAGTGTGAGCGGGGGAGAAAATCGGCGACGGCAATCCCGATTCCCTTCTTGTGCAATCTGTCTGAATATCTGCCGGAGAAAAGTGTATACCAAGAGGCAGCGGTGAAAGCAGGAGAATATGTACTGCAAAAAGAATGCGGGGAAGAACTTTTTCAGGGGGGAACTCTGGATAACCCGAATATCGTTGACAAAGAAGCTGCACAATATGCAATGGCAGGATGCTGGAATCTGTATAAACTGACAGGGGAGAAGAGATTCCTCGATGGGGCCGTGCTTGCGGCAAAGCAGTTCGTGACCTGGAACTATATCTGGAATGTACCTTCAAAAGAAGGAACCATCTTATTTGAAAAAGGCTTCTGTACAAAAGGAATGGGAGCAATTAACTCGATTTGGTGCGGAGGCGTTGTTGATATCTATTCGCTGTTCCATATCAGGGAACTTTATCTGGTGGGCAGAGAAGTAAAGGATGAATTTTTAATGCAGATGGCAGGCTGGATCTGTACAGCCGCCCATCAGATCATGTCCTGGCCGGGAGACTCTATGGGATTTGCGGATGTAGGGATGCAGCCGGAAGGATTTGGAATCTGTCCACAGGGGATGGATGAGGGGATGATACACAAAGGAGATATCTGGGGGACATTAGGATGGATTTATTCCGCCGGAATAGACGGTGTGGATAGATATTTAAAAGAACTTGAAAAGTCAAAGTAAAAGGAGGAGAAAGTTATGAAGAAAAAAGTATTAAGTGTACTGTTAGCTGCTGCAATGGCAGTGTCCCTGCTGGCAGGGTGCGGTTCATCCAAAAAGGAGGAACAAAAGAAAACAGAAGAATCAGATTCAGGTGCGATTGTCCTGAATATGTACCACAGCTGGAGCACGGACTCAGAGAGAGGGGCAGCGCTGGATAAGCTGATTCAGGAGTTTAACGACGAAAATAAAGGTAAAATAGAAGTGAAGGTAACGGTAAATCCTGATTTCCCGGCATACCAGGAAAAAGTAAAAACAATGATTTCGACAGATACGACGCCGGATATTTTTCATTACAATTTTAATCCCAACGATCTGTCCAGGCAGGAGTCCGGAAAGCTGATGGATTTTTCAGAATATATGGATGATGAGTGGGCAGCCAGGTTCGGTGATGGTGATCTGGAGACGCTGACAGTGAATGGCGAGATTTCTTCCATTCCGTTTGAGAAGGCAGGTGCAGTTTTCTATTATAACAAAGAGTTATTTTCCCAGGCAGGAATTGAGGAATTCCCGGATACATGGGAGGGACTTCTTAAAGCCTGTGACAAGCTTGAAAAGGCAGGAATCACACCATTCTCCCTGTATACAGCAGATGATGCATGGTATACCTGCAATCTGTTCACATATCTGGCAGCAAGCTATGCCGGTACAGAGACACTCAATGGCGGAGGAAGTATTGATACGGCGGAGATGAAAAAGGCGGCCGGCATGCTCAGAAAATTCTGGGATTATACGACGGGAGATGCAATTGGTGCGAATTACTCAGTTGCCATGAATAATTTTGCCTCAGGAAAGACTGCAATAGTAATAGACGGACCATGGCTGATCGGTTCCCTTACAGAGGTACAGGATAAGATCGGAATTGCAGAGGCACCTTCCTTTGGAGATGGGAAAGTGGCAGAAAATTATCTGGTAACGGATGCACAGACTCCATGGGCAGCGGCTAAGACGGATGATAAAGAAAAGGAAGAGGCTATCGTTGCATTCATGAAATATATTACTTCCGAAGAGAGTGTAAAACAGTTGACCCTGGAAGGAGCTGTCTTCCTGTCACCTAAGTTGAATATGGATGATTCTGATGTTAAGAATACAAAAGGCCTTCTCGGAGAATATCTGGCACTGAACTCTGTTGTAGAAGAAAGTACCGTGAATATACAGAGGAACCTGACAACAACAGCAAATACAAAACTTCCATCACTGTTGGAGGGGCTTGCACTGGACAGCATGACACCAGATGAGTTTATCGAACAGTTATCCAAAGAAAATCAATAAGAGAAAAGAAAGGAGCTGACAGTTTATGAAGAGACAGCAGACCGTATTATATATGGCGCCGGCAGTGATTCTTATTCTGGCATTTTTCATAGGGCCGCTGTGCTATCTGGGTTATGTAAGCTTTTTTGAGTGGAACGGTCTGGGACCAAAGACGTTTGTGGGACTGGAAAATTTCAAGTATGTTTTTGGGGATACTGTTTTTAGAATGGCATTGAAAAATACTGTCCTCTGGCTTTTGTCAGCTCTGTTTTTACACATTCCTTTTGGACTTACTCTGGCGCTGCTTTTAAACAGGCAGCCCAGGGGATGGAAATTTCTGAGAGTCATGTATTTTATTCCCAATGTAATCTCGACGACTGCGGTTGCGTTCCTCTGGTATTTTATTTATCATGTTGATGTAGGACTTCTGAATCAGATTTTAAAAACAGCAGGTCTGGGAAAGCTGGCGCATGCATGGCTGAATGACCCTGGGACAGCCCTGATCTGTAATCAGATTCCATTTATTTTCTATGTGGGTCTGACCATGATCATTTTCCTGACCCAGCTCTCTACAGTACCGAAAGAACTAAAGGAGGCAGCGATGGTGGACGGTGCCACAGGCTTTCAGATAGATATCCATGTGTATCTTCCGATGATGAAGCCGGCCATTATTACCAATATCATGCTGAATCTGGCATTCTGTCTTCGTACCTTTGAATATCCGTTCCTGATGACGGGCGGCGGACCGGCCAACAGTACGACGAATCTGTCTCTGTATATTTACAGGGAGATGGTCGGTTCCAACAGATATGGTATCTCCATGGTAGCCGGACTGGTCACTGTATTGCTGGGATTTTGTATTATGATTCTTGTCAATATGCTTCAAAGAGAGAGGAGGGGAAGGCATGCGGATTAGAAAGACGGCAGGGCGCACCTGCATGTATCTCGTTCTGGCAGCAGTGCTTCTGTTTATGCTGGTTCCTTTTTTATGGCTTCTGGTATCTTCTTTTCGGCCCAATGCAGATCTGTTTAATGAACCATTTGCTGTGCCGAAGCATCTTTCCTTAGAAAATTTCCGGGCAGTCATGGAAAGTCATCCGATGGTATTGTACTTTGTTAACACAGTGGTCATTGCAGCGATTGCAACCGTATTTTCGATTTTATCAGCCACACTGGCATCCTATGCTATGTTGTACCGGTTCAGGAGCAGAAAGATTTTGACAGTTCTGTTTTCCATGTGTCTGTTTATTCCGACGAATGCCTTTCTGGTTCCCTATTATGTTATGATCAATAAGATCGGATTATATGATAATCTGGCCGGTATTGCGCTTGTATATGCGGGAGTGAATCTGCCCATGAGCCTGATGGTGATACGGGGATATATGGAAACCATTCCGGGAGAACTGCTGGAATCCGCCAAGATAGATGGAGCAACGGCAGGACAGGCATTCAGGAAGATTATCCTGCCGATTTCCAAACCGGGAATTGTCACAGCCTGTGTGTTTATTGTCATTAATTCATGGAATGAACTGCTGTTTGCCAACCTCCTGAATCAAAGTGATTCTTCCAGAACGATTCAGGTGGCGATCCGTTCATTTCTGACTACTTTTGAGGCAAATTATGCGTATGCTTTTGCGGCGATGGTAATCTCTATTCTTCCGACAATTGTGGTTTACGCAATTTTAACAGATAAAATTATCGGAGGAATGACAGCTGGTGCGGTAAAGGGGTAGCAGAATACATCTACATAGAGGAGGGGAGAGACTTGATGCGGATCATGATTGTGGAAGATGAGGATAATATCCGGGAGGGAATTCAGTCGCTTCTGGACTGGAAAGAGGAAGGGTTCGAACCTCCGGTCATGTTCAGTGGCGCGATAGAGGCACTTCAATACCTGGAAACAGAGAAGGTAGATGTTGTGATAACAGATATTTATATGCCTGTTTTAAACGGGCTGGAGTTCATCAGGATGATCCGGGAAGAAAACAGAATCTGCGATATCATTATTCTGACCGGACATGACAGGTTTGAATTTGCCCAGGAAGCAGTTACACTGGGGGTGAAACGGTATCTGCTGAAACCAGTATCTCCGGAAAAACTAAAGCTGGTACTTGCAGAAATAAAAGCGGATATTGCAGAACGCATGAAACTGATGGACTGGATCGCAATTGCGGAAAAGCAGCTGGAAGAGAACCTTCCCGTCATGAAGAACCAGTTCTGGAATGATCTGTTAGGGGACTGCTTTGAAGATTCTGCCGAGATAAAATTGCGGGCCAGGAAGGCTTCGATTCGTCTGCCCGAGGGAGAAGTGACCTGTATTGCAATCCGATATTTCCATCAGGCACTGACCGTGACACAGGAGGTTGCCCTCCGTCAGATTGCGGATGAGATTTTGGGTGAAAATGTTGTATATCAGTTACCTTTCGAGGGAACCGAATTAATTATTTTCGAAGGCAGGCTGTTCCAGTTCAAATTAGAGATCATGAAAGAATCTGTCGCACAGAATCTGGGAATACAGGTATGCTTTGGAGTAAGCACGATGGGAAAAGGCATCCTTACAGTGAGCAGACTTGCCAGAGAGGCGGTAGAAGCGGCAAAATCTATCCGTGATCTGAAAGAGGTGTATTATCTTTATTATACAGATATCGCCCCCAGAAGATCTGCGGAAAAGAAATACCCTTATTCTGATGAAAAGCAGATTATAGATATGCTGCGGTTCCATGAAGATTTTGATGAAAAGATATTTTCGGATTTCTTTCAGAAGGTGATGCCTCCCAGGTACAGCATGGAAGTATCCAGGATTATGCTGCTTCAGCTTCTTGTCGCTATGGGGCGTACGGCAGACGACATGGGAGTAGACGTATTAGAAGAGTTTAAGAATACAGAGAACAGTATCCAGAAGTTTGAAGGAACGGAACAGGCATTTCTCTATATGGCAGAAAGTATGATCCGGAAAAAATGTAAATCTAACAGAAGAGATGTAGAGATTATGATTGAGCAGGTCAAGAATATTGTAAATGAGGACCTGTCTAATCCTGACTTGTCGGTCGCCTGTCTGGCGGACAGACTGGGGCTGACTCCGAATTACCTTTCCAGGGTTTTCAGGAGTGTGACGAAAGAGACCTGTATCGAATACATCACGAAGGTACGGATGGATGCGGCAAAAGAAATGCTGGACCATACAGAACTAAAGAGTTATATGATTGCACAGGAGACAGGATATAAAAATCCCAATTATTTCAGCGCACTGTTTAAAAAGTACACAGGGATGTCACCAAAAGAGTATCGGGAAAGAGGGAAAATGTGAAACGCAGGTTTAAATCTATCAAGAACAGGATTATGGTATTTTTTATCGGAGTAGCAGTCTTTCAGATTACTGCTATGGCGCTGTTTGCCGTTTTTCATCTCCGGCCCTCCCTGACAGAGATGTATGAAGAGCACCTGGAAAAGTTTACAGAATCGGCGTTTTGGGAAATTCTGTCAGTAAAAACAAAGATTGAGAATTATACGGTCAACATGATCGGTGATTCAGAAATTCAGAAATTTTTAGAGTCTGCGGATATAAGCCAGAGCTACACCCCTTCCATGACAGCAGAACTCAGGAATAGAATTCTATCGTATACAGATTATGACAGTGCGATCCGGTCTATCTGTCTGATCGATAATGAAGGGAGAATGTACAGCAATCTGTCACATAATGCTGTGTCAGTATACCTGGAGATAAAAGAGGAACTAAAGGGCAGAAAAGAAGCTTCTGCAGTCTGGTTTTCAGACTTTGACACCAACAGCCTGCTGGTATACAGAATTGTAAATAATAATACAACAGATCTGAAGCGGAAAATCGGTGCAATCTGTATGGTAATCGATAAAAGCCTGTTCATAGACAGGATCCAGCAGTTCCTGCTGGAAGATACACAGAATTACAGGATGGAGAGTGCAGATGGCAACTTCAGAATAACTTCTGCCGGCAATGGAGAAGAGGTTTCACCAGAAAAGTATATTCTTTGTTCACGCGGCAATGGGACATGGAATCTGGAAACGTGGATTGATAAAAATACCGCCTATGCGTCCATCTATCTGATTTTTAAAATTCTGTTCCTGGAATTGCTGGTGTTACTGGTGATCAGTGTGTGTATGGTGATTTATCTGTCAGGACGGATTACGAGACCAATATCAGATATTAAAAATGCAATGAAACAGGTGGGCAAAGGGAATATAGAGGTCATTGTCCCGGTAAGCGGTGAGGATGAAATCGGTCAGCTTGCGGTCACGATGAACCGCATGTCTAAAAAAATAGGGGAGCTGGTGGAAAGAATACGCAGGGAAGAGTCCAATCAGCGTTTGCTGGAATTGAAAGCCATGCAGTATCAGATCAATCCCCATTTTCTGTATAATGCGCTGGATTCGATCAGTATGTCAGCAAGAAAAAATCATGATATACAGTGTGAGGAACTGGTAATCGCTCTCTCAGATTTTTTCAGGATCAGTCTGAGCCATGGCCAGGAATTTGTAGAACTGGAAAAAGAAGTTGAGTATGCACAGTGCTATCTGGAAATTCAAAATATCCGTTTCCCGGACCAGATTGTCTGGAAAACTTCTGTACAGGAAGAACTCAGGAAAGTGAAGATTATGAAATTCATTCTGCAGCCTCTTGTAGAAAACAGTGTCTACCATGGAATCCGGGATGCAGGACAAAAAGGAATGATACAGATAACGGCAGAACGTCAGGACGCTGGGATTCTTCTGCGGGTCACAGATGATGGACAGGGGATGCTGCCAGGGGAACTGGAAGATCTTAAAAGAGAAATCGAATCAGAGACAACTGTGGAAAAAGATATTCACGAAGGTGGATTCGGCTTGAAAAATGTACATCAGAGGCTGAAGCTCATGTATGGAGAAAAAAGCGGTCTGCAGATAGAAAGTGAGTGGGAGGAAGGGACACGGATTACGATCTGGATTCCTGAAACGTGTGGTTCGCAGAATCATTTCGAATCATAGAGATTACTGAGTCCAATGAAAGGACGGGGATGGAAGATGAAGAAGTTAAAACTGGTTAAGTTAAATCATGTAAAAATCAGAGATTCATTCTGGGACAGGTATACACATCTGGTTAAAGATGAGATTTTAGATTATCAGTGGAGAGCGATGAATGATTTGATCAAGGGGGCGGCGCCCAGCCACTGTATCGAGAACTTCCGGATAGCGGCGGGGGAGTCTGAGGGAGAGTTCTATGGAGCGGTATTCCAGGACTCGGATGTGGCCAAATGGCTGGAAGCTGTGGCATATACCCTGGCCGCAGAACCTGATGAAGAATTGAAACAACGGGCAGATGCAGTGATCAGCCTGATCGGGAGGGCACAGCAGCCGGATGGATATTTTAATACATATTATATTTTGAAGGAACCGGGGAAACGCTTTCAAAATCTGTGCGAAGGGCATGAACTTTATACACTGGGACATATGATCGAGGCGGCTGTTGCATATGAACAGGCAACCGGGGAGACAAAGTTTCTGGAGATTGTAAGCCGGATGGCAGACCTGGTAACAGAAACCTTCGGTCCGGGAGAAGGAAAGATACATGGGATGCCGGGACATGAAGAGATAGAGCTTGCCCTTGTGCGGCTGCATGAAGCGACAGGAAAGCGGCAGTATCTGGAGACTGCCAAATACTTTATTGATGTAAGAGGCACAGGAGAACAGAATTATTTTCTTAAGGAAATGGAAAAAGAAGGTTTTCAGAATCTTTTTCCGGAATTTCAGGATTACCGGCCTGAATACTCACAGTCACACCTTCCGGTCAGGCAGCAGAGAACAGCGGAGGGCCACGCTGTGCGTGCCGTATATCTCTACTCTGCGATGGCAGATATTGCAGATCTTTATGAAGATGAACCACTGTTAAAAGCCTGTGAAGCATTGTGGGAGAATATTGTCGGGAAAAGAATGTATGTGACCGGAGCGATAGGTTCTTCTGGGATACTGGAACGTTTTACAACGGATTATGATCTTCCGAATGACTGTAATTATGGGGAAACATGTGCTTCCATCGGTTTGGCCCTGTTTGGCAGAAGGATGGCGCAGATTACTCGTGAAGCAAAGTATTTTGATGTAGTGGAACGTGCTTTATATAACACGGTTCTGGCAGGAATCGCTCTGGATGGTAAGAGTTTTTTCTATGTCAATCCGCTGGAGGTGTGGCCGGCAAACTGCATGGAACGTACTTCCAGGGAACATGTGAAGAGTGTGAGACAGAAATGGTTCGGTGTTGCCTGCTGTCCTCCCAATATTGCCAGAACGCTGTCTTCACTGGGACAGTATATATACGGATATGAAGAAAATACCCTCTATGTGAATCTGTTTATAGGAAACGAAACGGAGCTGGAACTGAAAGACGGACGGGTGAAAATCTCTCTGGATACCCGGTTTCCCGTAGAAAATACATATTCCATCCAGATTGAGGGGGAAGTCCGGGATATGACACTTGCGCTTCGGATTCCAGACTATGCAGAACATTATCAGGTTTGTATTGATGGGGATGAGACGGAATATCAGGAAGTAAAAGGATATGCCTGCATCAGAGGGGATCTGAGGGGCAGGACGGTCCTGGCAGTCTTTGAGTCTTCTCCGCGTTATGTGCGTGCAAATCCGAATGTGCGGGCAGATGCAGGGAAAGTGTGTATGATGAACGGACCCATCGTATATGCGTTGGAAGAAATAGATAATGCTCCCAATTTACCGGGAGTCTATCTGGATACATCAAAGGAGCCGGTGATCGTGAAAGAACCGGAGCTTTTCGGCGGAACGGATCTGCTGGAGGCGGAGGGATTCCGTATCGCATATGATGAGTGGCCGGACGGACAGCTATATGGAGCATGCAGGCCACGTTTTGAAAAAACCAGAGTAAAAGCGGTTCCTTATGCTTACTGGAATAACAGAGGGGAAGGAGAGATGGCGGTCTGGGTCAAGGAATGGTTTTAAAGCTTATGCAAAATTTTTCTCTTGTGGGATTTGGATTTTAGTGCTATGATTGACTGCGTGATGATTCAAATTTAACAAGGAAAGGAAACGAGAAACGTGACCTATAAAGAAGCAAGGGTATATTTGGACGAAGTGTCGAAATACGGAAGTGTACTTGGCTTGGATACGATTCGAGGTCTGTTGCGTGAGCTTGCAAATCCCCAGGATGATTTAAAGTTCATACATATCGCAGGAACGAATGGAAAGGGATCTGTGCTTGCATACACTTCAACAATTTTAAGTGAGGCAGGGTACAGGACGGGAAGATATGTATCGCCAACAGTGGTTTCCTATTTGGAGCGGATTCAGGTAGACGGAGAGTGGATACCAGAAGAGGAGTTCGCAGAATTAGTGGAAGAGGTTCAGAAAGCTATTGCACGTATGGAGACTTTAGGTGAGGCAAGCCCCACAGTTTTTGAAGTTGAGACGGCGATAGCTTTTTTGTATTTTAAGAAGATGAAATGTGATATCGTGGTGCTTGAGACGGGGCTGGGCGGTACACTGGATGCGACCAATATCGTGGAAAATACGGCCGCGGCGGTGTTCGCATCCATCGGCCGGGACCATATGGGCTTTTTGGGTGATACGCTGGAGGAGATCGCGGCGAATAAGGCCGGGATCATCAAGCCGGGCTGTTTTGTCGTAACGGCAGAGCAGAAGCCGGAGGCAATGAAAGTGTTGGAAGAAAAAGCCGGTGAGTTTTCCTGTCCCATGTATACTGCTGATTCCGCACAGGCCGATATTGAGGAAGAGAGCTGGGATGGACAGCGATTTTCATACGGAAAGTGGAAAGATATCGGGATTGCACTGGGCGGAAGACACCAGATTGTCAATGCTCTGACCGTTCTCCGGCTGATGGAAGGGCTGAATGAACATGGATTCAGGGTGCCGGAGCGTGCAGTCCGGGAAGGATTTGCAAAGGCAGTCTGGCCGGGAAGATTCACCTGTATTGACAGAGATCCGCTGTTTATTATCGATGGGGCGCATAATGAGGATGCGGCCCTTAAGCTAAGGGAGACGGTGGAACGGTATTTCTCAGACAGGAAGCTGACCTTTATCATGGGAGTATTCAAGGATAAAGAGTATGATAAGATTGCCCGGATCATGGCACCTCTGGCGGAGAAGATTTATACCATTGATCTGCCGGATGAAGGCCGGACCTTGAAAGCAGAGGAACTGAAAGCGGCGGTGGCGCCTTACTGCGCGGATGTGGAGGCTGTTTTGGATCTTCACACTGCAGTGGACAGGGCGTATGAAACGGGAAACGCAGAAGATGTAATACTGGCATTCGGCTCCCTGTCTTATCTGGGGCAGGTTATGGATTTGGTGCGGCAGAGAAAGGAGAAGTCATGATAGATCAGGAGAAAATAAAACAGGCAGTGACACTTTTATTAGAAGGTCTCGGAGAAGACGTTACCCGGGAAGGGCTTGTGGAGACGCCGGAGCGGATCGCCCGGATGTACGGGGAACTTTACGGGGGAATGTATGAGGATCCTGCAGAGCATTTAAAAAAGACATTTCACGTGGCTGACAATGAGATGGTGATTGAGAAAGATATCACGTTTTATTCTACCTGTGAACATCATCTGCTTCCTTTTTATGGAAAGGCACACATCGCTTATATTCCGGATGGGAAAGTGGTGGGCTTAAGCAAGCTTGCCAGAACAGTGGAGGTGTTTGCCAGAAGACTGCAGCTCCAGGAACAGCTGACCGGACAGATCGCGGATGCGCTCATGGAACATCTAAAGCCAAAGGGAGTCCTCGTCATGATCGAGGCAGAACATATGTGTATGACGATGCGCGGCATCAAAAAACCGGGTAGCCAGACGGTCACGGTTGTGAAACGGGGTGCCTTTCTGGAGGATCCGGAGCTGACCAATCAGTTTTTTCAGATGCTGCGTTAGAGAGTGCTTTGGCAAGGAGGGCATCTATGAAAGCAGTTGAAAAGATCAGGAAACACCCGCTTTATACAAAATGTTATCAAAAGGTGGAGAAGGCGGAAGAGGACAGGATTTTCTGCAGGCACCAACTGACACATCTTTTGGATACGGCAAGGATTGCCTATATCCGCAGTCTGGAAGAGAATCTGGGACTGAAAAAGGAAATGATCTATGCGGCAGCTCTGATGCATGATCTCGGGAAATACCGTCAGTATGAGGACGGGACACCGCATGAAGTGGCAGGAGCAGAGATTGCAGCAGAGATTTTAAAGGATATCGATGACTTTACAGAGGCAGAGAAAGAGGATATCATAAGGGCGGTAAGAGAACACCGACGCCTGAAAGAAGGGATGTCTCAGCTTGGCAGACTTCTGTATGAAAGCGATAAATTATCGAGAGCATGCTATGCATGTCCGGCAGAACCACAGTGTAACTGGAGTGACCAGAAAAAGAATCTGGAGATCAAATGGTAGAAGAAAGGTTTGGCAGAGCAATGAAAATAGGCAGAAGAGAATTTGACACAGAACATCATACATATATCATGGGAATTCTGAATGTAACACCGGATTCATTTTCAGATGGGGGAAAATACAACCAGCTGGATGCGGCGCTTGCACATGCGGAAGAGATGATCCGGGACGGCGCCGATATTCTGGATGTGGGCGGTGAATCTACGCGGCCGGGACATGAGCAGATCTCGGAGCAGGAGGAGATCGAGAGGGTCGTGCCCGTGATCGAACAGCTGACTTCCCGGTTTGATATCCCGGTTTCCATTGATACCTATAAGAGCCGTGTGGCAGGCGCAGCGCTGGATGCAGGAGCGGTTCTGGTCAACGACATCTGGGGATTGAAATACGATGAGAAGATGGCGGGTGTGATCGCGGAAAGCGGTGTGGCATGCTGTCTGATGCACAACAGGGAGAAGGCGGAATATGTGAACTTTCTGCCGGATGTGCTGGAGGACCTGCAAAAGAGTGTGAATCTTGCAAAAAAGGCAGGAATTGCAGAGGATAAGATTATCCTGGATCCGGGTGTGGGATTTGGAAAGACGTACGAGATGAACCTGGAGATCATCAAACAGCTGAACCGGCTGAAGTTTCTTGGATATCCGGTTCTGCTTGGCACCTCCCGGAAGTCCGTGATCGGGCTTACGCTGGATCTGCCGAAAGACCAGCGGGAGGAAGGTACGCTGGTGACCACGGTCATGGGAATGCAGAGCGGCTGTGCATTTGTGAGAGTACATGATGTAAAGGCGAATAAGCGTGCCATCCAGATGACAGAAGCAATCATGAGGGAACATCAGGTTTAGAATAGAAGAAACGTAAGAAAAGGAATGAAACATGGACCAGATTAAAATAGAAAACTTAGAAGTATTTGCAAAGCACGGGGTTTTCCCGGAGGAGAATGTGCTGGGGCAGAAGTTCCTGATTTCCGCTGTATTGCATACGGACACCAGATCTGCAGGAAAGACGGACGATCTGACGGCTTCGATCCATTATGGGGAAGTCAGCCAGTTTATAGATAAATATATGAAAGAACACACCTACCAGCTGATCGAGCGGGTGGCAGAGAGTCTGGCGGAGGCGCTTTTACTTCATACAGAACATCTTTCGAAGATTGAACTGGAAGTGAAGAAGCCGTGGGCGCCTGTGGGCCTGCCTCTGGAAACGGTATCCGTAAAGATCGTGAGGCAGTGGCACACGGCATATATCGCTCTCGGCTCCAATATGGGAGAGAAGCAGCAGTATCTGGATGATGCGGTAAAGGCTCTGGATGCATGGCACGGCTGCAAGGTAGAAAAAACTTCCTCATGGCTTGTCACTGAGCCTTATGGGGTGACAGACCAGGATGAATTCCTCAATGGCTGTCTCAAGCTCAGGACCCTGTTAACACCGGAGGAACTTTTAGAAGTCCTCAATCAGATCGAGCAGGATGCAGGGAGGGAGCGGATCATTCACTGGGGACCAAGGACGCTGGATCTGGATATTATTTTCTATGACGACCTGATTGTGGAGACAGACGAACTGTGCATCCCACATGTGGAAATGCATAAGAGAGACTTTGTATTGAAGCCCCTGCATGAGATCGCACCATATAAACATCATCCCGGGAATGGGAAGACCGTGCGGGAGATGCTGGAAGAGCTTATGTAGAGGAAGAAAAAGCAGAAGATAAAGATAGAAAAAGCTGTCTGGCTTAGTGTATATCATTAAGCCGGACAGCTTTTTCTATCTTTATCTGTCAAATCGGATATTCAAAAATCCGCTTCACAGCTTCCTTCTAACCTTATAGCAGCTGTTCAAAGGAATCATAGAATCCCGGATAGGACACTTCCACGCAGCGGCTGTCCAGGATGTGGGTATTCCCCTCTGCAACCAGTGCGGCGATGCTGAAGGCCATCGCGATTCTGTGGTCGAGAAGAGTATGGATCGTGGCACCCTTAAGTGGTCTGCCGCCGTCGATGATCATACCGTCAAAGGTCGGGGTGACGCGGCATCCCATTGCCGTGAGGTTGTCGCAGATGGTCTCGATCCTGTCCGTCTCTTTGACTTTCAGTTCAGAGGCATCGCGGATCACGGTAGTTCCTTCCGCCATAGCAGCCATGACAGCGATGACCGGAATCTCATCGATCAGAGTCGGGATGATATCCCCTTCAATTGTGACGCCGTGCAGCTTACTGGTGCGCACAAGAATGTCAGCGATGCGTTCCCCGCCTTCAATCCGCTCATTCAGGAGAGTGATATCACCGCCCATGTCCTCGCAGACCTTTAAGATCCCGGCACGGGTCGGGTTGATTCCTGTATTTTTGATCAGGATTTCTGAATCAGGTACAATCAGTCCGGCAGCGATAAAGTAAGCGGCCGAAGAAATATCTCCCGGGACGATGATCTTCTGTCCGTATAATTCCTCGCAGGGACGAATATAAGCGGTCGCCCTGGTGGAGTTCAGGTCATGGGCAGTCCTCAAGTCGGCGCCGAATTCTTTCAGCATCAGCTCGGTGTGGTTCCGGGAAAGGCTGGGCTCTGTAACAGAGGTCTCTCCGTCTGCATAAAGTCCTGCCAGCAGGACACAGGATTTGACCTGTGCGGATGCCACAGGAGATTCATAATGGATACCGTGAAGATCTCCTTTTGTGATATAAAGCGGTGCACAGCCATTGTGCAGAATACTGGAAATATTGGCGCCCATCTGTGTCAGTGGATCGATGATCCGTTTCATGGGACGGGAATTCAGGGAATGGTCGCCGGAAAGCTTGCAGTCAAAGGACTGTCCGGCAAGGATGCCTGAAATCAGCCGGGTCGTGGTGCCGCTGTTGCCCACATCCAGAATATCATTGGGGGCACTCAGACCGTGCAGTCCCTTTCCGTGTACTGTAATTACGTCATTGTTCTGCTCGATCTCAATTCCCAGCCTCCGAAAACAGTTGATCGTGGCAAGGCAGTCCGCGCCTTCCAGAAAATGATGGATCTCAGTAGTTCCCTTTGCAATGGATCCGAACATGACGCAGCGGTGGGAGATGGATTTGTCTCCCGGAACCGAAATTTCACCTCGGAGGCCTGTAATATTTGTTAATTCCATAAAATTTGTATATCCTTTCTGTAACGTTCTGTCTTTCATTTCTGAGATTATATCTCATAAACAATGTAGCGGTATTTCTTAAGCAGTTCTGCAGCCTTGGCAGATGAGGCCTCATCATAGAACTCGATCCGCAGTACTCCTTCTTCAAACTCCCTGTTATGTACAATGCCGATATTCTTAATACTGATGCTGCTGCTTGCAAGAATCGTTGCGATTGTTGCAATACCTCCGGCCTCATCGATGATGTCGCAGTAAACGGCGAACTGCTTTTTGATCGGTCCGGCAGAAGCATTCGGCATGGAATCCCGGTAATCCCTGGAATCCTCGAACATGGAATAAAGCTCCTGCTCGGCTTCCTCATCCACCGCATCTTTGGCCTTCTTTAAAAAATCGATATAATTACCAAGAATCCGGGAAATATTTTTCTTATTCTTTAAACAGATCTGCTGCCACATGACCGGGGAGGAGGAGGCGATGCGCGTGATATCCTTGAACCCTCCGGCAGCCAGACTCTTCATCAGTTCATCCTTTGTATCTGTATCGTGTACAAAGTTGACCAGGCTGGATGCGATGATGTGGGGCAGATGGCTGATCGTTCCGGTAATATAGTCGTGTTCTTCATAATCCAGTATAATAGGAAGAGCTTTCAGCGCCTCTGTAAACTTCCTGCAGGCCTCCACTTTTTCCTGAGAAACCTTCGCAGAAGGGGTCAGGATATAGTAAGCATTTTCAATCAGAACAGGCCTGGAATTTACAAATCCGCTTTTCTCTGAGCCTGCCATGGGATGTCCACCGATAAAATATTCCTCCAGGCCAAGGCGGATGACTTCCTCATGAATCGAAGTCTTCACACTGCCTACATCAGTCAGGATGCATTCCGGTGTAAGATAGTCTTTAAGCTGCGTTAAATAAGCAGTATTATAAGCAATGGGGGCGCAGAGGAAAATATAGCTGCATCCCTTGAAATTCTCATCAATAGAAGATAAGGAAGTGTGGATTGTTCCTTCCTGGACTGCCAGGGCCAGGGTCTCCTTGCTCTTGTCAAAAGCCAGAAGCTCATAATCCGGGAAATACTGCCGGATTGCTTTGGCAATCGAACCTCCGATTAGTCCCAGACCAATAAATCCAATTTTCTTTGTCATGTCAATTCTAGTCCTTTCTGGTAATAATCAAGTAAAATTACATAAACCAGTTTAACATTTTAAACTGAAAAAGTAAACGGATTTACAGGCAGCTTTTCCCTGTAAGTCTGATAAACTGGTAAAAAATGAGTAAGCAGGCACACAATTTGCAAATTTCTTTGTTAAAAATTTATAAATGAGTTGTAATGAGAAAGATTTTTTAGTACAATATACACATAATACGTGTGCGCCGGAAGTACAATATAAAGCATGCGCATAATAACGACACACAAGGAGGCAGCAGCATGAAGGTTTACAGAACAGACGAGATTAGAAACGTAGTATTATTGGGCCACGGCGGAAGTGGCAAGACGAGCCTGGCAGAGGCTATGTTGTATGTATCAGGGGCAACTAACCGTATGGGTAAGATCTCTGATTCCAATACGGTCAGTGATTTTGATAAAGAAGAGCAGAAGCGCGGATTCTCTATCAGCACAACTCTGATCCCGATCGAGTGGGAGAAGGCTAAGATCAATATACTGGATACACCCGGATATTTTGATTTTGTCGGCGAGGTAGAGGAAGCAGTCAGCGCAGCTGACGCAGCTGTTATTGTTGTATCCGGTAAGGCCGGAGTACAGGTTGGTACGGAGAAAGCCTGGGAATTATGTGACAAGTACAATCTTCCGCGTATGGTCTATGTGACAGAGATGGACGTGGATGATGCAAGTTTCCGCCAGGTGGTAGCTGACCTGACAGAGAAATATGGCAAGAAGATTGCACCGCACTTCCAGCCGATCCGTGAGAATGAGAAGTTAGTCGGTTATATCAACGTCATTAAGAATGCAGCCAGAAGATACACAGGAATCGGACAGAGAGAAGAGTGCGAGATTCCGGAGTACTGTCTGCCGAACCTTGAGATTTTAAGAGATTCTCTTATGGAAGCTGTTGCTGAGACGAGTGACGAATTCATGGAGAGATATTTTGCAGGCGAGGAATTCTCCGTAGAGGAGATCCGTGCAGCCATGCGTACAGAAGTTATGGACGGAGATATCGTTCCGGTGGCTATGGGATCCAACATTCAGGCACAGGGTGTTGCCAACCTGCTTTCTGATATCGTAAGATTCTTCCCGAGCCCTGACAGAAGAACCTGTGCAGGACTGAACCGCAGGACGAATGAGATCTTCGAGGCGAATTATGAATTCTCCAAGGCAAAGAGTGCATATGTATTCAAGACAATGGTTGACCCGTTCATCGGTAAGTATTCCTTCGTGAAGGTATGCTCCGGTGTATTAAAGGGAGATGATATTCTCTATAATGCAGATACAGATTCAGAAGAGAAGCCGGGCAAGATCTATACCATGTGCGGCAACAAGCCGTCCGAGGTATCCGAGCTGTTTGCCGGTGATATCGGTGCGATCGCGAAGCTGTCCAATACACGGACGGGAGATACCCTTTCTACAAAGGCAACTCCGGTATCCTTTGCAAAGACCGATTATTCCGTACCTTATACATATATGAAGTACTCTGTTAAGACAAAAGGCGATGATGACAAGGTTTCACAGGCACTCGCCAAGATGATGGCAGAGGATATGACCTTGAAGGCTGTCAACGACAGCGAGAACCGTCAGTCTTTACTTTATGGCATGGGGGATCAGCATCTGGAGATTACAGTAAGCAAGCTTGCTTCCAGATATAAAGTAGACGTTGTACTGGAGATGCCGAAGGTTGCATTCAGAGAGACGATCCGCAAGAAATCAGACGTGGATACCAAGTACAAGAAGCAGTCAGGCGGACATGGACAGTATGGTCATGTTAAGATGAAATTTGAGCCGTCCGGTGATCTGGAGACGCCTTATGTATTTGAGGAGATGGTAGTCGGAGGCGCTGTTCCGAAGAACTACTTCCCGGCAGTGGAAAAGGGCCTGCAGGATTCTGTTGTGAAGGGACCTCTTGCCGGATATCCGGTGGTAGGTGTGAAGGCGATTCTTTATGATGGATCTTATCATCCGGTAGATTCCTCAGAGATGGCATTCAAGACCGCAACAGTCCAGGCATTTAAGAAAGGCTTCATGGAGGCAGGACCGGTACTTCTTGAGCCGATCGCTTCCCTGAAAGTTACCGTGCCGGATGAGTATACCGGAGATGTTATGGGCGATCTGAATAAGAGACGCGGACGCGTTCTTGGCATGAATCCGATTGCAGGAGGCAAGCAGGTGATCGAGGCTGATATCCCGATGACAGGATTGTTTGGATACTGCACCGTCTTACGCTCCATGACAGGCGGACGCGGTACCTATGCTTACGAGTTCGCAAGATATGAGCAGGCTCCGTCAGATGTACAGGAGAAAGAGATTGCCGCAAGAGCAGCGGAAGAATAGAACAAAGAGAACGGGAATTCCGTTACTGGAAATATCCCGTGGATAAAAAGCTTCGCATTGGCTGTGAAAAGCAGCGGTGCGGGGCTTTTTTACAAAAGCGTCAGAGCATTTTCAGAGTGTTTTATTAAGAAATCTCCAAAATGATTGTACTTTGTAATAGAAAGTGCTATAATTGCTCTGCCATTATGGAAAAATAGCGATTACATACCTTATCGAGATTTCCGATAAGGTGTAAGAATGAAGTTGAGGGTAGACAAATGAAGATAGTCATCATTGGAGATGGTAAGGTCGGATATAAACTGGCCAAACAGCTCTCCGGGGAAAATTACGATATCGTAATGATCGACAGTAATGAGAAGAAACTGCGTGCTGCTATTGACCGGCTCGATATTTTCTGTGTGACCGGTGATGGGGGAAGTGTGGCAGTGCAGAAGGAAGCGGATGTTCCGCATGCAGATCTGGTGATTGCCTGTACATCGACAGATGAGTGCAATATGTTAAGCTGTCTGATTGCCAGAAGGCTTGGGGCACGGCATACGATTGCGAGAGTGCGCAATCCGATTTATTATCAGCAGATCGATATTTTGAAGGAGGACCTGCATTTAAGTATGGCAGTCAATCCGGAACTTGCAGTAGCGGGAGAGATCGCCCGTATTATCCTGTTTCCGGACGCAAGCAAGATCGAGACCTTTGTAAAGGGCAGAGTGGAGCTGATTGAATTTGCAATTTCAGAGACAAGTAAGCTGTCAGGGATGTCCCTGGCGGAGATGTATAATAAGTTCCAGATCAAGGTCCTTGTCTGTGCAGTAGAGCGTGGGGAACAGGTAGTGATACCGGACGGTGAATATGTATTACAGCCGGGAGACCGCCTGCATGTTGCAGCATCCCATGTGGATATTGAGCAGTTTTTCAAGATGCTTGGACGTAAAAGAGAGAAGATCAGGAAGGTTATGATCTGTGGCGGCGGAAGTGTCAGCTATTATCTGGCAACACAGCTGTGCAAGATGGGAATGCAGATCAAGATCATAGAGAAGTCAGAAGAGAAGTGTGAGAATCTCTGCCAGCTTCTGCCAAAGGCAACGATCATCAACGGAGATGCATCTGACCATGACCTGCTGATCGAAGAAGGAATCCAGGAGGCGGATGCACTGATCGCACTGACGGGAATGGATGAGGAGAATATCATCATGTCCCTGTTTGCCAAGAGCCAGGGTGTCTCCAAGATCATCGTGAAGGTCAATGAGGACCGCAGAGCAAGGATGATCCAGGAGTTTGGCATCGACAGTATCGTTTCTGCCAAGACTGCGACGGCGGATGCTATTCTAAGCTATGTCCGCGCCCGCAGGAATTCACAGGGCAGTGCGAATGTTGAGACGCTGTACCAGCTGATTGATGGAAGAGTCGAGGCGCTGGAGTTTATCGTAAGGTCAGAGACCACATATACTGGCAGGCCTCTGAAGGAGTTATCATTAAAGCCTAACAATCTGATCGCCTGCATAGCAAGGAAGCGCAGAATTATCATACCGAACGGCGATGATTGTATACAGGTGGGCGACAGTGTCATTATCATAACGATGGAGAAGCAGATCAGAGATATCAAAGATATCTTATTGTAGGTGTAGAGATGAATTATAAGATGACGGTTTTTATCATTGGTAAAATGCTGGGAGTTGAAGGTGCGCTTCTTCTAATTCCTGCAATGGTTGCATTTTTATATGGTGAAAAAAGTGGATTGACATTTTTAATGGTGAGTGCGGTCCTGTTTCTGATTTTCTTTATTTTTGGAAGGAAGGTACCGGAGAACAAGACCATTTATGGGAAGGAAGGTCTTGTGATCGTCGGGTCCGCATGGATTTTGTGGTCTTTGTTTGGGGCGATGCCTTTTACACTTTCCGGGACCATCCCGAATTATCTGGACGCATTTTTTGAGACTGTTTCCGGATTTACGACGACAGGGTCGACGATACTTACACAGATCGAGGGGCTTCCGAACGGAATGTTATTCTGGCGGAGCCTGACGCACTGGATTGGTGGAATGGGAGTTCTGGTATTCGTTATGATGCTGACTTCCCTGGATGATGAGAATTCCATGCATCTGATGCGTGCGGAGGTGCCGGGTCCTGAGGCTGATAAGCTGGTGCCAAAGGCAAGGAGTACGGCCAAGATCCTGTATACCATGTACTTTGTGCTGACCGCGGCGGAAGTCGTATTCCTGATGTTTGGCGGGATGAACTTCTATGATGCCCTGATCCATGCATTCAGTACAGCCGGAACGGGTGGATTTTCCAACAAGAACAGCAGTATTGCCTATTATGACAGCGCTTATATCGACGGTGTGATTACCGTATTTATGATTTTATTTGGAGTGAACTTCAATCTGTATTTCCTGCTCCGTCTCAAAGAGTGGAAGTCGGTATTAAAGAACGAAGAGCTCCGGGCATATCTGGGGATCATTGCAGGTTCGATTGCACTGATCACAGTGAATATTCTGAGTATGTATGGGAATATTATGCATGCATTCAGATACGCATCCTTCCAGGTTGCGGCAGTTATTACAACGACCGGATTCTGTACGGCGAATTTCGATCTGTGGCCCGAACTTTCGAAGGTGATCCTTCTGGGGCTGATGGTCATTGGTGCCTGCGCCGGCTCTACCGGAGGCGGTATCAAGGTATCCCGTCTGCTGATTTTAATCAAGAGTGTCAGACAGGAGATCAAGAGGATGCTCCATCCGAAGTCAGTGACGCTTGTACAGATCAATGGCAAAAAAGTAGGCAGAGATACGATGCATGGTGTATATATTTACTTTATTTGTTACATCCTGATTTTAATGGGCTCTGTTTTTCTTGTTGCCTTTAATAATTATGATTTTACAACAACATTCAGTTCAGTAATGACAACACTCAATAACGTCGGACCGGGACTTGCCCAGGTCGGACCAATCGAGAATTTCTCACATTTCTCGGCATTATCCAAGATTGTGTTCTGCCTGGATATGCTGGTAGGAAGACTGGAGATATTCCCGTATCTTCTTTTACTGTCACCGGATCTGTGGCGGAGAAGATTTTAACCTCACCAAGTGAGAAGCAAAGCGGATTTCTGAATATCGGCTTTGACCATCATCAAGTAACAAGCAGGCAGACGGAAAGGGAAAAGTATGAAAAAAGGAAAAATGAAACTGTTGGCGGTAATCGGAATCATCCTGATCGCAGCGATCTATTATTATGTGGCGCTGCCCGCAATCAATATCCATTCCACGGATTTCTGGATGTTTTTGATTGTGCTGATCGTCGTGATCGCTTTGATTTATGTCAGAAGAAAGAGGCTGACCAGATTCGATCTGAAAGAGTCAAAAGGGCTGAAAGTGATCGGAGGGCTTCTTGTTATTGTAGTTGCCGCTTATCTGATCGGCTCTTTGTTATCTTCTCCGATTGTAAATGCGAAGAAGTACCAGAAGCTTTTAAAAGTCGAGGATGGCGAGTTTACCAAGGATATCGAGGAACTCTCCTTTGACCAGATTCCGCTTCTGGACCGGGATTCAGCAGCAATATTAGGAAACCGTAAGATGGGAAGTATGGTAGATATGGTTTCTCAGTTTGAGGTAGATGAGCTGTACAGCCAGATCAACTATCAGAACCAGCCAGTACGTGTCTCACCTTTGAGATATGCAAATCTGATCAAGTGGGTGACCAACATGAGGGACGGAATTCCTGCATATATCAAGATTGATATGGCAACGCAGAATACAGAGCTTGTCAAGCTGAAAGAAGGAATGAAGTACACAACGAGTGATCATTTCAACAGGAATATTTACCGTCACTTGAGATTTAAGTATCCGACGTATATCTTCAATGACCTGAGTTTTGAAATTGATGACGACGGTGTACCGTACTGGGTATGCCCGGTGAAGAAGTTTAACATCGGTCTTTTTGGCGGAACCACCATCGGTCATGTTGTATTATGTAATGCGGTGACCGGTGAGACGACAGACTATAAGGTGGAGGATGCTCCGGAATGGATTGACAGGGCTTATTCCGCAGATCTTCTGGTAGAGCTGTATGATTACTATGGAAGCCTGAAACACGGTTATTTTAACAGTATCCTCGGACAGAAGGACTGCCTCAAGACAACGACCGGATATAATTATCTTGCAATTGACGATGATGTGTGGGTATACACAGGCGTTACGTCTGTCAGCGGCGACCAGTCCAACGTCGGTTTTGTTCTTATGAACCAGCGTACAATGCAGACGAAATTCTACGAGATAGAGGGGGCAACGGAGGATTCCGCGATGTCCTCGGCAGAAGGACAGGTGCAGAACCTGAAGTATGTAGCAACCTTCCCGCTGCTTCTGAATATTTCCGGTGAACCGACATACTTCATTGCATTGAAGGATGACGCGGGGCTCGTTAAGAAGTATGCTATGGTTAACGTTCAGAAATATCAGATCGTGGCCATCGGCGATACGGTCAGCACCTGCGAGGAGGCATATACAAAGCTGATGTATGACAACGGAATCAAGCAGGTGGAAAAGGATACCCGCGAGATCGAGACCATGACAGCGAAGATCACGAAGATTGCACAGGGCGTCATCGATGGGAATTCCCATTACTACATCATGATGGAAGGCTCTGGTGATATTTTCGATGTATCCGTAGTGGACTTTATCGATATCATCAAATATGATGTTGGAGATGAAGTAACGATCGAATACAAAAAGGGAGAAGAGAGTAATACTGTACTTTCCCTGAATGGGAAAGAAAAAGCAGGTACTGTTGTCCAGGAAGAGGATGACGGACAGGAATAAAAGCAGAATACGGTAACAGGAAATGCGGAGAAAATGGAGGACTGCTTCATTTTCTCCGCATTTGTTATGTAAGCAGATGCAGCGGTTTCGGATAGCCATAAGATTTAAAGAGTGCGGTCATTTCTCGCTGTCCGGTCTCCAGGGCCGTGGAGATTTCGGTATTGTTCTGCATAATATCTTTGAGTACATCACATAAGATCTTTTCAATTTTGTTACGCGGTATGATCAGGGACCTGCTGCTGTATGGCCCGTTTCGCTTATGGCAGCAGGAAAAGCTTTCCTCGGTCAGCTCAAGCCAGGGATACAGTTTCAGCAGCTCATGGTTATGATAGGGGACCACCGCGGGGGACTGTCCGTCCAGAATGGTCATATAGATGCTGATATCTTTCTGGATCAGCCACTGGAAGTAGCAGTAAGCATCCTCCGTTCTGGTGGTACAGGGACTTAAGCCCAGGTTCCATCCGATACTGGCGGGAGATTTCCCCGGGATAGGCTGATATCCCACGCGCCCGATAATATGGTCGTGGACACTGCTGCTGATCCGGCTGGCATATTCGGTGTAGGTGACAAGCATGGCGGTGCGTCCGGTGCAGAAGTCAGTCACCGTGTCTCTGATGGAAGTATCCAGAGGACTGAAAGGTACATAATGAAGCGTTTTGAGTACACTTTGCAGGGCTTTTGCATTCTCCGGTGTGTTTAAACAGACACGGTTATATTTATCCCAGATTCTGCCTCCGTATGCCCAGAGGCGTATAAGAATCTCGGGAGCCAGCTCTTCATCGATGATTCCGGCGACAGAGGTCCCGAATTCGGTGGGAGAGTCCGGGTTACAGCTTTTCGTAAAGAAGGATGCCACACCGTTGAATTCGGTCCAGGTTCGCGGCGGACGCAGTGAGATCTGGTATTTTTCTTTAAAAGCCTTCTGGATGGAGCGGTTCTCGAACAGGTCTTTTCTGTAAAACATGATCTGTGATCCGCTGACAATCGGGATCCCATAATATTTATTTTCATACCGGCAGTTTTCCAGTGTCTGCCTGAAAAGTGCAGATTTCTGAAAACGGCCGCTGTCTACGAAAGAGGTAAGATCCGTGACAAGACCGTTCTGTACCAGATATTCCAGCCAGGGCACATCGTACATGTACATATCATAACGGTTCTGCGGCCGCTCCATATCGACAGTAATTTCCTTTAACAGAAGATGCTGCGGGGAGAAATCTATTTCGACAGGAATTCCGGTCTGCAGCATGAAATTCTTTGACAGAAGTTCTGCAGAGTGTGCGGTCGCAAGATCAGCCATCAGGATTCGAAGCGGTTCCCGGCGGACGGGCAGCGTTCGGTCCATCCTGACGGACGGGGCAGTAAGGGAGAGGGGCATATGCACGATCTCATCTGTAAAAAGGACGGACTGTTCTTCAAAAAGTGCCGGGGTCTTAATATTGCTGATCAGCAGATCCGCGGCTTTCCGGCCCAGAGTGAAGGCTGTGCGCTGTGTGTGGATAATACCCGGGACTGCGGAAACGTGGTTCCAGGACTCCTCGCCAAGTGTCAGAATCTGCACATCCTGAGGAACCCGGATTCCCTGAACGTTAAAGGCTTCGAGCACACCCATGGCAATATTCTCAGAGGTGGTGATCACGGCATCCAGTTCTTCCAGATATGCATGATTCAGGATAGCTTTAAAGGCAGCTTCTTTACTCATATCCGTGGTCTGCACCATCTCTGCAGGAAAAGGCAGTCCGTAGGATGAAAGGGCAGTCTGATAGCCGTTCACAGCATCAGCTTCCGAAGAAAATTGACTGGCACCGCTGAGCAGTGCGATATGGCGGTATCCCTTTTGGAGCAGCTGTTCTGTCAGATAGTATACGGTTTTAAAATTATCAAATCCGACAAAGCTGGCATCGATCTCTTTGGGACGCCTTTCGATGAAAACAGTCGGAATATCATAGTTCTTGATCCGTGACCGGAAAAACTCGGTATTCTGCGGCTGTGAGGTGATCATGAGAAGACCGGAGACATTCCCGCTGATAAAATCTTCTACTTTTTCACATTCAATGTCAGGCGAATTGTTGGTAAACGCAACGCTGATATGATATCCCTTATTCTGCAGCTCAGCGGAAATCCCTTTAAAAATCTCGGCATGGTACAGGTTGTCAATATCCGTCAGGACAATGCCGATCCGCCTGGAATCTGCACTTTTCAGGCTGCGTGCGGATGCGTTGGGGATATACTTGAGCTTTTCGATTGAGTCCATGATTCTGGTGCGCGTTTCCGGCTTTACATTCCTGGAGCCGCTGAGGCAGCAGGATACAGTCGCGATCGAGACACCGGCATCTCGGGCAACATCTTTTAAAGTAACCATAGTTCCTCCACTTGTGTATTACTGACAGGCATATTATATCATACGGAAATTTGCAAAACAATAATCTAAACGTTTAGATAAAAATATTTAAAAGCCGGTTGAAAACAAAAACAGCCATTATATAATAGAGGTATCAAATGAAAAGAAGTGGACCTGATCACTGAAAAAGAGGAGGAACATATTATGATGACATCAAGGGAACGCGTTATGGCATCTATTAATCACAAACAGCCGGATTATGTACCGCTGGACCTGGGAGGAACGCCAAGCTCCGGTATTTCTGCCATTGCGTATAACAATCTGAAAAAGGAACTCGGAATGAACCATGGACACACCAGGATTTTTGATGTGGTACAGCAGGTTGCACAGCCTGAAATTGAGATTATGGATCAGTTTGGCGTCGATGTGATCGATATCGGAAGAGTATTTAACGAGAAGGATGAAGACTGGTATGATGTAGAGCTGGCTGATGGTTCTATCGGACAGTATCCGAAATGGTTCAGGCCTGTGAAACAGCCGAACGGAGATTATGTGGTCTATGATAAAGAAGGGACAATGATTGCAAAGATGCCGGTCGGAGCTACGTTCTTTGACCAGACATATTTCCCATATGTAGATGATTATCCGGATGACTGGTCAGATCTGGACCACCAGATGGGAAAAGTATTATGGAGCGCCCTGGTTCACAGCCCGTGGGACCATGCCGGAGATAAGGATTTCTATAAGACTTTGAGAGAGAAGACACTGGCGCTTCGGGAGCAGACAGACCGGGCGCTGATGATCACCTGCGGATGCAACCTGTTTGAGTGGGGAACCTTCCTGCGCAGGATGGATAACTTCCTGATGGATACTTATGCAGAACCAGAGCATGTGCAGGAGCTAGTTGAACAGCTGATGATCCGTCACATGGAAACATTGAAAAACGTATGTGAATCCGTCGGGGATATTGTAGACATCTTAAGATTTGGGGATGATCTTGGAATGGATACCGGAATGTTCATGTCCAGAGAAAAGTATCAGACACTGTTCAAGCCATATCATACCAGATTAAATGAGTACGTACATACACACAGCAATATGAAAACGCTCCTGCATTCCTGCGGTTCCGTCTATCCGATTATCGGGGACCTGATCGATGCAGGATATGATATCCTCAATCCGGTCCAGACGACGGCATATCAGATGGACCCTGCCACACTGAAGCGTGAATTCGGGAAGGATATCACCTTCTGGGGAGGCGGATGCAATACAAGGTCTGTCCTGAACCGTTCCACACCGGATGTGGTGTATGATTACACAAGAAGAATGATCGATATCTTTGCACCTGACGGCGGCTTTATTTTCAACCAGGAGCATAATATCATGCCGGACGTACCTGCAGAGAATATTCTTGCAATGTACCGGGCAGTGGCTGAATCCAGGATCTAAAGGAATGATGAAAACCGTACAAAATAAAAGGTACATCGGCAGCTGTCCGATGTACCTTTACTTTTTTACTTAGTTCAGGAAAGAATAGTCCGGTGATTCAGGATCTATATTCGTTATTTCCTTCTTCTCAGCACTTACGCTTACAAAGAATTCGATATTGTTCTCTTTGGAAATCTTATTCAGTTTTTCAAGGAAATAAGGGAGGCTGTCGAGGGAAATGTCTGCCTGCTTCAATACACCATCAATAAAAATAGTCTCAATATCGTGGTTGCCTGCTACCATGCCGTATATGAAACCTACAAACTCTTCGAGAGTTGAAATGTCTTTGTAATCTGCCATACAGATTGCACGGACGTTAAAGTCTACGCTGTATGTATCACGATGACTCTTTTTAACTAAAACTACGTTACCGTTGGAAGTTTTCACCTTCTCATTTGCAAGTTCAATCATTTGCTGTGTCTTTCCGCTGCCCTTAGGACCTGTTATTAAATTTACCATGGCGAATCTCTCCTTTATGTATGTTATTTGAGCCAAACTTTGCTCAGATATCTTATGATTATTATACACTAAAGTTCTGCCACTAACAACTAAAAAAAGGATAAACTGCACAAAAAAAGAAAATAATATTGAATGATGAAATAAGAATCGGTGACAGGAGGAAAAGGGGATGCCAGCAGAGGTGATGCTCTACTTTTTAAAACATAAAGATGACCGGGTGAGGCTTTTGTTTCAGGTCATATTTCAGTGCGCTCCGTTTCTGAAAGGCCTGAAGATCTCCGCGGGGATTATGGTTGATAAGAGCCTGTATTGCGGGCTGGATTCTGTTTTGCGGGAAACGGGGATTACTTATAAGAAGCTGATGGAAGCAGAGGGAAAGGCTCTGGTGCTGCTTTACAGGGAGAAAGAACTGGGAGAATATCTAAGCAGAGTGGGGATCAGAAGCTTTCTTCATCATTATGGTTATGAGAAAATGGGATTTATGGAAAAGCTGGACCGCCTTTCCGTGCGTGCGGCCGGGTATGCGAAGAAGCAGATGGGATTCCCACACGAAATCGGGATTTTCCTTGGTTATCCGATCGAAGATGTCAGGGGATTTATAAAAAATGAAGGGAAAAACTGTCTGCTGTCAGGATATTGGAAAGTGTACAGCGATCCTGTCAGGGCAGAAATTATTTTCCACCGGTTTGACGAGGCAAGAGACTGTGCCGTCAATGAATTCCTGACGGGCATGAATCTTGCCAGGATCGCAGAGAACAGATGGTAAAGCCGGAGGGCTTGGAAGAAAATACCTCTTCGAAACAGACATGGAAACAGACCAAAGGGACAGACCGAAGAACAGATCGTAAAAGAATGTGATTGACAAATGTATTCCACTCCGCATAAGATAAGTTTATCATGAAAAACAGATACATCGTAACATCAGACTGCCGGGGATGGCAGTTTTACTATACGGTGTATGACAGAGATGAATGGAGGAAAGAACATGAATCAGAACATGATAATAGGAATACTGATTCCATTCGCAGGTACGACATTGGGTGCAGCAATGGTATTCTTCATGCGGAAGGAAATGAATGAGAAGCTTCAGAAGGCACTGTTAGGTTTTGCATCAGGAGTCATGATTGCAGCATCGGTATGGTCCCTTTTGATTCCGGCGATTGATATGGCAGAGGAAAGCGGGGGGATCGCATGGATTCCTGCGGCAGCAGGCTTTCTGCTGGGAATGGGATTCTTACTGCTTTTGGATACCCTCACTCCGCATATGCATCTGACAGGAGACGAGGAAGGCGTTAAGTCCAACTTCAAGAAGACAACCATGCTTGTCCTTGCGGTCACTCTGCACAACATCCCGGAAGGAATGGCGGTCGGTGTCACCTTCGCTGGTGTGGCATCCGGGAATACCACCATGTCCCTGGCAGGAGCGTTTGCCCTGTCAATCGGTATTGCCATTCAGAATTTCCCGGAGGGCGCGATCATATCCATGCCCCTGAGAGGGGAGGGCGCTTCCAAGACAAAAGCCTTTGTATACGGAACCCTTTCTGGAATTGTGGAGCCCATTGCCGCGGTGATTACGATCCTGCTCACCAGCCTGGTCGTGCCGATTCTGCCGTATCTGCTCTCGTTTGCAGCCGGGGCGATGATCTATGTTGTCGTAGAAGAGCTGATCCCTGAGGCACAGGCAGAACCACACACCAATATCAGCACGATTGGAGTAGCAGTGGGATTTGCGCTTATGATGATACTGGATGTGGCATTGGGGTAGGTTTTTGGGTTACACTTTTTTACATCCTTCTTTAACTTTTTTAACTTAAAAGAAAGGTCTTGACTTATTTTAACATTCTTCTTATAATAAGTAAGAATATTGCAGAGACGTTGATGAGGAATAGTAAGAGCCTGGCGTTTTTCAGAGATCTGCCGGATGGTGCGAGGCAGAAGCGTAATCTCCCAACTCCCCTCGGAGTTCTTTTATTGAAACCTTAGTAGATAAAAGCGGGTCTTCCCGTTACAGAAGTAATGAGTGCATCTGGATCATCAGATGAATGAGAGTGGTACCACGGAAATCAAAGCCTTTTCGTCTCTTTTTATGAGAGGAAAAGGCTTTTTATCATGTGGAAAACCTTCCCGGATTTCCTATGATGTGTGGAAAAATCGAAAGACAAAAGAGATGAAAACAGGAGGAATAGTGAAATGTCTAAGATTGTGTACAATCACAAAGCCGTTGAGAAAAAATGGCGTGAGAAATGGGCTGAAAACCCGGTGAATCCGAAAGTTGACGACAACGGCAACAAGAAAGAGAAGTATTACTGCCTGGATATGTTCCCGTATCCATCAGGAAACGGCCTTCATGTGGGACACTGGAGAGGGTATGTGATCTCTGATGTGTGGAGCCGTTATAAATTACTCCAGGGATATTATATCGTACATCCGATGGGGTGGGATGCGTTCGGTCTTCCGGCTGAGAACTATGCCATCAAGATGGGCGTTCACCCGGCTATCTCTACAGCAGAGAATGTAAAGAACATCAAGCGTCAGATCAACGAGATTGCCGCGCTGTATGACTGGGATATGGAAGTCAATACGACAGACCCTGATTTCTACAAATGGACACAGTGGATCTTCGTGAAGATGTTCAAGGAAGGTCTTGCTTATGAGAAGGAATTCCCGATCAACTGGTGCCCGTCCTGTAAGACAGGTCTGGCGAATGAAGAGGTTGTCAATGGAAAATGTGAGCGCTGCGGTACTGAGGTGACCAAGAAGAATCTGCGCCAGTGGATGCTTCGTATCACAAAGTATGCAGACCGTCTGTTAAATGACCTGGATAAGCTGGACTGGCCGGAGAAGGTAAAGAAGATGCAGTCCGACTGGATCGGCAAGTCCTACGGCGCAGAGGTTGATTTCCCGGTTGAGGGCAGAGATGAGAAGATCACTGTCTATACAACAAGACCAGATACACTGCATGGTGCTACCTTCATGGTACTTGCACCGGAACACGAACTGGCTGCAAAGTTAGCTACACCAGAGACAAAAGAAGCAGTGGAAAAATACATTTACGATGCTTCCATGAAGTCCAATGTAGACCGTCTGCAGGATAAAGAAAAGACAGGTGTGTTCACAGGAAGCTATGCAATCAACCCGTTAAATGGCGCAAAGACACCAATCTGGCTTTCTGATTACGTACTGGCTGATTACGGTACAGGAGCCATTATGTGTGTACCTGCACACGATGACCGTGACTTTGAATTTGCAAAGAAATTCGATATTCCGATCATTCAGGTTATCGCAAAGGACGGAAAAGAAATTGAAGATATGACAGAAGCCTATACAGAGGCATCCGGAACCATGATCAATTCCGGCGAATGGAACGGAATGGAATCCGCTGTCCTGAAAAAAGAAGCTCCTCATATCATCGAGGAAAAAGGCATCGGACATGCAACAGTAAACTTCAAGCTGCGTGACTGGGTATTCTCCCGCCAGCGTTACTGGGGTGAGCCGATCCCGATCGTTCACTGCCCGGACTGCGGCGCTGTGCCGGTACCGGAGGAAGAGCTGCCGCTTCGTCTGCCAGAGGTAGAATCCTATGAGCCGACAGGAACAGGTGAGTCTCCGCTTGCCGGAATCGAAGAGTGGGTGAACTGCAAGTGTCCGGTCTGTGGAAAACCGGCAAAACGAGAGACCAATACCATGCCTCAGTGGGCCGGATCATCCTGGTATTTCCTGCGTTATGTGGACAGCCACAACAATGAGGAACTTGTTTCCAGAGAAAAAGCTGACGAGATGCTTCCTGTAGACATGTATATCGGTGGAGTAGAGCATGCGGTACTGCATCTTCTGTACTCCCGTTTCTACACCAAGTTCTTATACGATATCGGAGTAGTAGACTTTGACGAGCCGTTCCACAAGCTGTTCAATCAGGGTATGATTACAGGAAAGAACGGAATCAAGATGAGTAAGTCCAAAGGAAATGTGGTTTCACCGGATGATCTGGTAAGAGACTATGGATGCGACTCCCTGAGAATGTATGAACTCTTCGTTGGACCGCCAGAACTGGATGCAGAGTGGGATGACCGTGGAATCGACGGTGTCAACCGCTTCCTGAAACGTCTCTGGAACCTGCTCATGGACAGCAAAGAGAAAGAAGTCAAGGCAACAAAAGAAATGATCAAACAGCGCAACAGACTGGTATGTGACATCACGACACGTCTGGAAAGCTTCAGCCTGAACACCGTAATCTCCGGTTTCATGGAATACAACAACAAGTTCATCGAGATCGCCAAGAAAGAGGGCGGAATCGACAAAGAAACATTAGAGACAATCGCTGTGCTCCTTGCCCCATTCGCACCTCATTTTGCAGAGGAAATGTGGGAGCAGTTAGGACATAACGAGACCATCTTCAAGGCAGGCTGGCCGACCTACGATGAGTCCCTGATGAAAGACGATGAGATCGAAGTAGCCGTACAGATCAACGGAAAGACAAAAGCCGTCATCACAATCGCAGCCGATGCTGACAAAGATACGGCCATTGCCGCAGGAAAAGAAGCAATCGCTGATAAACTGACAGGAAATATTGTGAAAGAGATATATGTACCGGGACGAATCATAAACATTGTGCAAAAATAAGAAAAGGGCGTAAGTAGTGGAGACATTACTTACGCTGTTTTTAGGTTATGGGGTAATGATTTTGGGAAAGCCAAGTGCTATAATAAAGCCATGATGAAAAGAAAGAGTTGAATTTGTAGACCTAATCACATGGCTATAAAGAAGGTAATTGGAGTATGAATTTGGAGGGATGAATATGCAGACTTACGGTTTGCCTTGCGATTGGAGAATCTCCATACCCGCTGACTGGGAGGGAGAATATGATGAAGAAGATGGGGAATGTGTGTTTTACCCTGATAACAGTGATTTAACAATTCGTATAACACCGTTTCATGCAGAACGAGATGGTATACTTGCACCCGCAGAAGTGATGGAAAACGCATATATCAATACAATACCGACATCTGCAATATCACGGGATGCAAATCCATATAATCTGGACGGATTAGCGGCAAGAATGTACGAAAGTACAGTGATTAAAGAAAGTAAAACTGTTTATGTTATTTATATCGGATATTATACTACAGGAGAACTATTATCTATTAGCATTTGGAGTACAAATAAAAACGAGTGTGAAAAAGCTTTGGACATTATCAAAACAATAAAAAGGTAAGGCTTTTTTTCTATTTCTATTCTTGCGTCTTAAAGATGGAAAGTCTGCTTGACATTTGTTCCTGTTCTGATATAATAAAGACATGGAAAGCATACTTTCCATGCGAAAGGAGGCTGACATGAATAATCGGCTGGAAGAATTGCGTAAGCAGCGGGGAATCAAGCAGGAGGATTTGGCCAAGGCGTTAGAAGTATCACGGCAGACAATTGGTTCTTTAGAAAATGGGCGATACAATCCATCTATTCAGTTAGCGTTCAAAATCGCCAGATACTTTAATATGAGTATTGAAGAAATTTTTATTTATGAGGAGGACTGATTATGAAAAAGGGCTCATCAATTTTAATAACAGCTGTTGGTACAATCATTTTGTTAGGAGGGTTGCTGACATATGGTCTGGGTGTACATGAAATAGTACCTGTACCGCGCCACGATTTAATTGTGATAGGCACATCTCTCATTGGTATTCTATTGATCATATCGGGCGCATGTGATTTGTTCATCAAGAAAACGAAAGAAATAGAAATTGAAGAGAAAGATGAGAGAAACATAGCACTCAGCAATGCCGCTATGACAAGTGGCTTCAAAGTAATGAATGTCACTATTGCTTTTTCCATTTTTGCTTTAGTTTTTACCGGATATATGTCAGTGGTTCCCTGTTTTACGATTATTGGGGCATATGCCATTGGTCAAATTGTATTTATTGTGCGGCTTTGTTACTTGCACAAAACAATGTAAATACCTCTTAACTAAATATCAGACGCTTGTACAATGATACATGAAGCAGGAAATCTGAAAAAAGATCTCCTGCTTTTTCTGCCTTATTGTACAGCCTGAATTATGGAGGAGAAAAATAACGAAATAGACGTAGTATCTGCTATGTGTTAGAATATGGATATGAAGAAAATTATTAAAAGTGAATTATCAGGATGGAAAAAATGGGAAGTGTCATGGTTAGTGGCTGCGACACTTATTATCGCATCTCTGTCTGTATACTGGGGAGATAATCTTATGGGGATTATCTCTGCAATGACAGGTGTGATTTGTGTAGTGTGTACTGGAAAAGGAAAGCTGTCAGCATACATATTTGGATTAGTGAACAGTATTTTATATGCCTTAATTGCATATAAAGCGCGCTTGTATGGTGAAACAATGTTGAATATGCTTTACTATGTACCAATGCAGTTTATTGGTTTTTATGTCTGGAGCAGGCACATTAATACAGATACGAAAGAAGTAGAGAAGCGGCATATGAGATTGTCTGGAAGATGTTTACTGACTATTTCAATCATGATCTCTACGGTATTATATGGTTTTGTGCTTAGGTATCTGGGAGATGCAATGCCTTTTGTTGATTCATTTACAACAGTTTCTTCTGTAATCGCCATGATTATTTCAGTTAAGATGTTTGCAGAGCAGTGGTGGATCTGGGTGGCTGTTGATATTTTTAGTGTTTATATGTGGTGGTGTAATTTTACATCTGGCAGCGACAATATGGCAACCCTTTTAATGTGGATCATTTATCTTGGCAATGCATTAATTATGTTAGTGAAATGGGAGAAAGAGGCACATAGAAAAATACAGAAAGGATAGGATATATGAGATATAAGGTCGGAATGTATGGCGGCTCATTTGATCCGTTACATATTGGTCATATCCATGATATGATCAGAGCGGCTTCCATATGCGAAGAACTGTACATAATAATTTGTTGGTGTGAAGGACGAGAATCTACGTCAAAGGAACTTCGATACAGATGGATATACAACAATACAAAACATTTATCAAATGTAACAATTATTTTCATTGAAGATAAAGCCGTTAATAAAGAAGAATACAGCACAGATTATTATTGGGAGAAGGGGGCAAAGGATATTAAAAATGCGATTGGAAAACCGATTGACGCCGTATTCTGCGGGATGGATTATTACGGAACGAATCGGTTTGAGAGGTTGTATGGTCCTGAGAGTGAAGTTGTTTATTTTGACAGAACAGAAGTTCCAATCAGTTCAACAGAATTAAGATTTGATGTGTATAAGAATTGGCAGTATATCCCTCCGATCTGCAGACCATATTACGTGAAACGAGTATTGATCGTTGGCGGTGAAAGTACCGGTAAATCAACATTGGCTCAGAATCTTGCTATCGCATATAATACGAACTTTGTAAGTGAAATTGGCAGAGATACATGCGAAGCTGCTGGCGGCGAAGAATATATGGATGTAAACGACTTATTTGAAAATTTTTTGCGACAGAAAACAGAAGAGATGAGAGCAGCAGAGTATAGTAATAAGCTGCTGTTTATTGATACAGACGCTTTAACGACCAAATTTTATTCTCAATTTTTACTATCTGATATTGATGAAATAGAAAAGTGTAATGCGTTAGCAGATGCGATTACAGATATGAATAGATTTGACATGGTTTTGTTCTTAGAACCAACAGTGGATTTTGTTCAGGACGGGACTAGAAGCGAAAAGATTGCATCCGATAGAGAAAAATATAGTGAACAGATTAAAAATTTATTTGACGAAAAGGGAATCCAATATTACTGTATTGGTGGAGATTATCTCAATAGATTCAATAAGGCTAAGGAGTTGATTGAAAATGACTTTGGGATTAAGACAATTTGGTAAGAGAAGTTTTTCGTAACATTTATAAAAATAAATACAGGAGGTCTTATTTATGACAATTTTAGAAGCAGTGGAAGCACGGCATATGGTTCGCAAATATAAAGATATCAGTTTATCCGAGGCTGTAATCAAGAATTTAAAAGAACGGGTTGAAATGAATAACAGTCATTATAATTTAAACATAAAACTTATGGTTGATAATAAAAAAGGAGTAAATGGCATAGCAAAACATGTTCTTTCTAAAGGCGTAAAAAATTATTTTATTCTGGCTGGGGATGAAGCACCAGATCTGGATGAGAGACTTGGTTATTGCAGTGCAGACCTGATGCTTTATGCACAGACCTTAGGATTAAATACATGGTATGTAGGCGGAATGTTTAACCGCAGTGTTTCTCAATATGTAGAAGGCAGGAAAGTAATAGGCGTAATTGCTGTTGGATATGGACAGACGGAAGGAATACCGCACAAGTCAAAGTCGGCAGCAGAGGTCTCAATGTATGATGGAGAAATACCAGAGTGGTTTGTAAGCGGAATCAAGACAGCCCTGCTTGCACCAACGGCACTTAATAAGCAGGATTTTATTATTTCAGGAAAAGATAATAAGGTCAAAATAGAAAATGAGAATGGGTTATTCACTGGAGTAAACCGGGGATTGGTGAAATACCATTTTGAACTGGGAGCAGGTAAAAATAATTTTGAATGGGTGTAGTTATTCAACTACTGAAGTATAGAAGCTGAGCTTATCTGAAATTATGAGGGAGAAAAAGTCATGGATTTACTATATAAAAGAGCAACATCAGAAGATATTGATATATTGACAACGACACGAATACAGGTATTAAGGGCAGCAAACAGGCTGTCTGAGGACACGGATATGAGTGAAGTGGAAAGGCAGTCCTACAATTACTATCAAAAAGCATTAAGTGATGGTACTCATATCGCATATTTGGTTTTTGATAAAGACCGCTTTGTGGGAGCTGGAGGTGTCAGCTTCTTTCAGGTAATGCCGACCTATCACAATCCGAGTGGAAACAAGGCGTATATCATGAATATGTATACGGACCCTGAATACAGAAGAAGAGGAATTGCATATAAAATGTTAGACATGCTGATCAGAGATACTAAGAGCCGGGGGATTACTGCTATTTCCCTGGAAGCAACAGATATGGGAAGGCCCTTGTATGAAAAATATGGTTTCATAAAAATGAATCATGAAATGGAATTGCCGGATAATTAAAAATTCAACCGTTTTTTGGTCCAATAGTCCAGGTTCCGGTTGAATTTTCAAAATCAAAAGCACTATGCTTTTTACTTCTTATTAAGCAGAGATTCAATCAGCCGGCAGGCTTCGATTCGGGCCCCAGGAGGAGTGTCTCCATGCTCTGGATCATTAGAATAACCAGACAAAAGCTGGCACGGAAAATCCTCACACATTCCACAAGAGGGCAGGTTTTTCCCCATAGCACATGCTGCGATAGGACAGGGCTCCTTATCGGTGTGGAAAGGCATGCCTTTTGTAGCAGCACAACCGTTGCAGTGACAAGGCTCTTTCCATTCACAATTTGAGCAGTCCAGACCGCAGTAAGTTGTGAGTAAAATCTCCTGCTGTTTTTTCTTACTGAAGCCTTTCAGCACCAGTTTATAGGATTTATCCAACATATCCCGCAGCAGATCATCCGGGACACTTCCATCTGGATTTACAGAATTCCAATGCACTTTGTTGCAGTAGTATCCTGGAATGATATCTTCATACTGCTGACGAAGGAAATCCCCTTCCAGAGGTTCCAGCTTTAACGTAATGTAGTAAGGTTTATTCTCCTGATCGAGACATATGGCAGCAAATAGCTTGCCGCCGATCATGTAACGGATCCAGTTCCATTCCTTTTTCAAATCTTTTGTAACGCCCGGTTTTTTCATCAGATATTCATCGATCCATATGTATTTCATATTTGTTCCTTTCTTGTTGTTGATTGCATGGCTGCAATGCACTTTTTAATGCAGTATATAATTCCTGACGAATTGTTTTTCCACTATGAGAAACACTTTGTCCGGAATGTTATTAAATACAGTTTAACATATATAACACGACAACTGTAAGTCATGTTTCTAGGAGAGAGGCGAAAAATAGTATTAGTTATGCAGTGTAGTAGCGAGATGGGATATTCTCGGTTTCTGGAATTGATATGGCTAAACTGGCCGAAGATTATCGAACTGAACATTGTAACAGGATGTCGGGTATGCTAAGATAATGTTGCGGAACAATCGTGTTTACGTTTTGGATGAGGGAGAATAGATGACAGCAGAGGAAGCTTTTTGTGATTTAGGAGATAAATATGGTGAATATTTTTGTACTTTTGCTTTTAATAGGTGAAGGGATTATTTTAGGAATTTTATTCTTTGTATTAAGATGCAAACATTCAAAATATCCGGATTTTAGAGTTGGATATCATGTAGAGGATATTATGGGAAGTGAAGAAAAGTGGGATTATGCGAATAAAACGGCTGGGAATTTATGCGGTATTTTTGGTATTGTTTTCTTTGTTATTTCCATACTGATGTACTGTCTTAAAATAGGTACAGAGATTGCATTAGTAATCATGTTTGTTCTATCCATAATTGCGGTAGTTAGTATTTTATTGATTCCTATTTATTTAACAAATAAACATTAATGCCTTGGAAATATAAAGAAATCTTTATCCTTTTTTTAGAGGTATTTTATAGCTCCTTGTTATTATTTAAAACATCAAATAGTAAGAAGGAGAAGGATATGTTTTTATTAGAATACTTAAAAAGTCCTATGAAGATCGGAGCTGTTGCTCCAAGCAGTAAAAGACTGGCAAGAAAGATGGCAGAGCCGATTGATTTTAAAAACTGTAAATGTATAGTTGAGTTCGGTCCCGGGACAGGTGTTTTCACAGATGAGATCATAGCCCGGAAAGGTGAAGATATTGTATTTATTTTAATTGAGCAGAACCAGGAATTCTGGGCAAAGCTTCATCAAAGATATAAGTTTAAGAAGAACGTTCATGTTGTTCATGGAGATGCTTCGGACATCCAGCTGTACCTGGATAGATACCATCAACAGAAAGCGGATTATATCATCTCAGGGCTGCCGTTTGCTTCACTGCCAAAGAGCGTTTCACAAAGGATATTAGAGGCGATAAGGAATGTAATCCGAGATTCCGGCAAGTTCATAACTTTTCAGTATACACTGCTGAAGAAAAATATGTTTTTACAGTGGTTCCATTTAGAAAACACAGAGTATGAACTTTTGAATTTTCCCCCTGCATTTGTTCTGGAAATGAAAAAGGATAAGTGTATGGGGATATGATGCATTTCGCCCCGGATATTTATATTTACAGGAAAACATAAATTGCAAAGAAAGTTTAGATTCGGAGGAATGTCAGATGAATGAGGGATGTGTCCTGATCGTGGACGATGATGCGGATATCAGGAACATGATTGGTATTTATTTAGAAAATGCCTCTATACCGTATATGAAATGTGAAAATGCCATGAAAGCGATGGATATCTTGGAAAAGTATAAGATTGACCTCATCTTGCTGGATATCATGATGCCTGGGCTTAACGGCATGGATGCCTGCATTCGAATCAGGGAGCAGTCCAGGGTGCCGATTATCTTTATGTCTGCAAAGGTTCAGGATATGGATAAGGTGCAGGGACTATCAGTCGGTGCCGATGATTATATAACCAAGCCTTTTAATCCCATTGAAATGGTTGCCAGGGTCAAGGCTCAGTTAAGACGGTATAAGCAGTATAATGACGGAAGCGGGGCCACGACTCTGCAGTATAGGGAACTTGAACTGAATGAGGACACAAGGCAGGTGTGGGTAAAGGGAGAGGAAGTAAAGCTCACGCCAAAAGAGTTTTCCATTTTGGAATATCTGCTGAAAAACAAAGGAATGGTAATGAGCATAAGACGGATTTACGAACATGTCTGGCATGAGGAATATTTTAACAACGACAGTACAGTGATTATGCATATCTCTAATTTGCGTGATAAACTGGAGGGCGGCGCTCAAGAGTTTGAATATATTAAGACGGTATGGGGATCGGGTTATAAAATATGAAAATAAAAATCAGGGCAACACATATATTAGGTGTCATAGTCGCTGCAATCGCATTTCTTTTTATTCATGCAGAAGTGACCTATCTGGTATCCTATCTCAGAATTGTAAAGGGAGAAGCTTTTGATACAGCAGCGCATTATATTATATACCTGGGAAATACAATCAGTATTTTTCTATTTATTGGAATTGTTTTCTGGTTTTCGAAGTTTGTGAAGAACGGTTTAGGCAGTTATCTTATTTTATCTGTATTGGTTTCGATTGCTGTTGTATGCATGGTGATTTCCATTAGTGGAAAAATCCTGATGAGAAGCGGGATACAGAAAAAAATGCAGGACATGATGGCTCAGACTCAGGGCGCGCTTCTGCTTAGTATTCTTGCTATCTTGTATATCATAGCTTTAATCGGAATTTTTGTGCTTTCTTTTCAACTTATGGTCAAAAGAAAGATCAAATATTTAGAGTATATCACTGCGGAAGTTAAAAAAATGGAAGTTCAAGGGTTTGGAAAGGAACTGGATGTAAAGAGCGATGATGAGTTGTCCGTGCTTAGTCAAAGTATTAGCAGGATGTCAGTTACCTTAAAGGATAAAATAGATGAGCAAAATCGGCAAAACGAAGAGCGGCTGCAGCTTATTGCAGATATTTCCCATGATTTGAGGACCCCTTTGACTTCGGTAATCGGTTATAGTGAGCTGATTCATGAAAAGATACTCACAGACCCAGAGAAATGTAATGAATATATAGAGGTAGTGAACCGGAGACTGGCTGATTTAAACACAATGGTGGATCAGTTGTTCGAATATACGAAATTGAATCAGGCAGATTATCAGCTGTCGAAAAATCCTGTTGATCTCAATGGATTATTCTATTATATTGATAGTGAATACAGCAGAATCTATAGAAACAATAATTTGTCCTGGAGGCTTGATGTAGAGAACAGGCAAATGATAGCCAATATAGATTCGGAGAAATTCATACGGGCAATGGAAAACCTTCTGAGCAATGCGAAAAAGTATGCCGCAAAGGGTTCGGAGGTTATCATGTCAGTGAAAGAGCAGGATGGACAAGTATTGATTGATCTGTCCAATGAAATTGAAAACCCTGAGAACCTGGATGAGAATAAACTTTTTGACAGATTTTATAAATCAGATGAGGCCAGAAGTGAGACCTCAGGTACAGGGCTGGGGCTTCCGATTGTCAGAAAAATAATAGAACTTCATGGTGGCCATGTGGGGGTTAAAAAGACAGGGAATCGAATCGAGTTTTCTGTGGTAATACCGGAATAAAATACTCTTTCAGAGAGAAGAAGTAGAGGATCTATGAGAGTATTGATTGACACGAAATGTAACAAATAGAAAAGGACTTGGCAGAGGAAATATACCTCGCAAGTCCTTTTTTTATGAAGCTGTGTTTTCTATTATATCTCCAGTGCCCATCCAAAGTCTCCATGGTAGACCATCTGTTTTGTCATGCCTCCATCGATACAGATGTTCTCCCCCGTGATGAATCCGGCTTTCTCAGAGCAGAGGAAGAGTACCATATTGGCAATGTCAAGAGGATTGCCGACGCGGTGGGCGGGCTGCTGCAGGGCATCCGCTCCCGCATACTTTGTAAATGCCGTATCAATCCAGCCGGGAGAGATGGAATTGACTCTTACTTTTCCTGCCAGGCTGACCGCCAGTGCATGAGTCAGAGCAGAGATCCCGCCTTTTGCCGCGGTGTAGCTTTCTGTATTTGGCTGGCTCATACGGTCCCGGGAGGAAGAAATATTGATGATCGATGCACCGGGCGCAAAGTGCGGCAGGAACAGTTTTGATAAATAAAACGGGGCGGTGACTCCAACTTGAAGGGCGTACTGGAATTCCTCATAGGAGCAGTCCTCAATTCCCTTCATTAGTGGAAGCGCGTTATTGATCAGATAATCAATATGCCCATAATCGGAGATTACTTTCTGTGTAAAGCAGACCAGTGTATCCTGATCTGCCAGATCTCCGGTAAAATAATCGTTCTCTTCCTTATCGATGATGCAGACATTGGCTCCGGCTTTGCGAAATTCTTCGGCAATTACTTTTCCGATGCCGTTGGCGCCGCCTGTTATCACGGCAACTTTATCCTGGAACATAAAAGACCTCCTTTAGCAGCGGCTACATTTTCTGCAAAATTCGAACCACCTCATCCTTTTTAGCAACTCTTCCGGAAACCACCAGTTTCCCATCTACCATAAGTGAGGGGGAGGTCATGACTCCCAGTGTCACGATCTCCATCAAATCCTCCACCTTGTCTATCTGCGCGTCAAGGTTCAATTCCTGGACAGCGGACTGCACGTTCTGATACAGCTTATCGCATTTATCGCATCCTGTTCCGATTACTTTGATATTCATTTCCAATCCCCCTTAGTTTTTCAACTTCATTTCAGCCGTCACATGCTTTTCCCAGGAAGAAAAAATCTTCTTAATGACTGCCGGACCGATTTTTGAGATAAATACAAGCTGTGCGGCTTCATTATGGCTGGTTTCTTTGAAATCAATCCTGGAGCCCACCACATCGACTTGCTGCCAGCCAGGGCCTTCCACCTGTACAAATCCTTTTACCCTGTATACATCAGGAATCATCTCATCCAGGAAATGAATCAGCTGATCTTTCTGCACCACGCCTGTAATATCCATGAATAAAGTCTTGGGTTTGGTCTCTTCCGTGTTGGTGGTTTCTTCACTCTCTGCCCATTGGTATAAAAGCAGATCCTCCTCTAAAAAGCCATAGTCCATGTTACCGTTTGCACTGGTCGTCAGAAGGCAGACCGGGTTGATCTCCCTTATTTTTTTCTCCAGTTCTTCGATTCTCTTTGCATCGACCAGGTCGGATTTGGTGATGACCGCAAGGTGGCAGTGCTTGAGCTGTCGGTATACGGTCTCCAGATCAGAAAGCTGATCCAGGAAGTTCACGGCATCCACCAGGCAGATCACGCCGCAGAATTCGTAGCTCTTTCCAGAGACAGCTTTGACTGCACCCAGGATTTCCTCCACGTTGGAAGGGTCTCCAAGGCCAGAGCTTTCTACAAATAAATAATCAAAATCGTGCTGTGTCATTTCGCTCAATGCGTTTACAAAGGAAAGCTTTAAGCAGGAACAGAAGATGGAGCCACGGTTGATCTCTACCATCTGGACGTCATCATTTCTCAGAATTGTTCCGTCAATCCCCAGTTTTCCGAATTCGTTCTGGATGATTCCTATCTTTTTCCCTTCCAACTGTTTTAATAATTCCAGCAAAATCGTTGTTTTTCCTGCCCCCAGGAAACCAGTTAATACATATAGCTTTGTCTGCGTCTCATTCATGACTGCCGCTCCTTTCGTTTATACCAAAAATGGATGTAATATATTGAATACATATCCGACGAGGATAATACCAATCGTACAAATACTGATGAACAGGGCTAATAATCTGGGCTTCACTGCCTTTTTCAGCATGATCATAGAGGGGAGGCTCAAGGTCGTCACTGCCATCATGAAGGCAAGGATCGTACCAAGCTGCGCCCCTTTCGAGAGCAATGCCTCTGCAATCGGAATGGTCCCGAAAATATCGGCGTACATCGGGATGCCCACAAGGGTCGCGAGGATTACTCCGAAAGGATTATTGCTTCCCAGTATGCTTTCGATCCAGTGTTCCGGAATCCAGTTATGGATGACAGCCCCGATGCCTACTCCTGCCAGGATATAAGGAAATACCTTTTTAAAGGTGGAAGTGACCTGTTCCTTTGCATAATCAATCCGGTCTCTTTTTGACAGTTCCGGGACATCGATGTCCACGCCATGTGCATTTCGGATAAATTCCTCCACATAGTTCTCCATATGAAGCTTCTCAATCAGGGTTCCGCCTGCCACGGCTATAATCAAACCGACGATGACATAAAGTACAGCAACTTCAGTTCCGAAAATACTCATCAAAAGCACCAGGCTTCCCAGATCGACCATAGGCGAGGAGATCAGGAAAGAAAAGGTCACTCCAAGCGGCAGCCCTGCACTTGTGAATCCGATAAAAAGAGGAATCGAAGAGCAGGAACAAAAGGGAGTCACAGTGCCAAGCAAAGCGGAGACAATATTAGCTCCAATCCCATGAAAACGCCCCAGTATCTTTTTACTTCTTTCTGGCGGAAAGTAGCTTTGGATATAGGAAATGATGAAGATCAGAATACACAGCAGGACTGTTATTTTGATCACATCGTAAATAAAGAACTGGACGCTTCCTCCCAAGCGGGTATTCATATCTAAGTTTAAGGCTGTTAAAAGACGACCGATTAACATATTCAGCCATTTCATACCAAGGACCTGGTCCTGGAAAAACAGCCAGGATGATCTTAAGATTTCCAAAAAAAATCCCTCCGTTTCTATTCAGTATACATCAAATGTTTTTGATGTGTAAAGCAGTTTCAGTCCTTTTACAGATGATTTTCAGAAAGGACAGTTTCTGTATAAGGGGTGGTCAGTTCCTCCAGGCGCTTCATGGCATATTCCTGCCCGGATCGGCTCAGGCTGTAGTGGGTCCACTTTCCTTCCTGATGGCTTGTGACGAGACCAGAATCACATAGGATCTTCATATGGTAGGAGAGACCGGACTGCCCCATATCCATCTGATCGATCAGGACGCAGGCACACTTTTCACCGCTTCTTAACAGTTCTAATATCATGAGCCGCTTTTCGTCACTGAGCGCTTTGAATACTTTTGCGTCTTTTGCATAATCAGCTTTCATAATTGCATACCTCACATCAAATATTTTGGATGTATTAAGCATACGCGTTTTATCTGCTGTTGTCAAGATCAAATCAAAAAAAGTTGATGTATTATTGAGTGAAGTAACAGATTCTGTAAAATGTAATGAAAAGCAAAAGGTGTTCAGAGACGGAATGCAGCTTCCTTCTAAACACCTTTTGTTTCACTTGTCTTGGCTGGGCATCTCCGTTTCGGTCAGATCATTTTTAGTTACTTTTCTTTCAGTTATTCCCCTGTAAGTTGTCGGTGACATACCGGTGTCTTCCTCAAAGTTCCGGCGGAAGGTCCGGATGGAGGAGAAGCCGACAGACATGGCAATGTCAAAGACAGGAAGGCTGGTTCCGGATAGCAGCGCCCTGGCATAGACCAGGCGGATGGCTGTCAGGAGTTTTGCAAATCCCATATCGTAGTTGCGCTTTAAGATTTCAGTCAGTGTAGCCTTACTGATGAAGAAGTGTTCTGCTGTACTTTCAATCGTCAGATGCTCCGTGTGATGTTCAAATAAATACAACAGAATCTGCCAGGCAGTGTCTGCCCTGTATTTTGTGTCTGATGGAAAACTTTTCCGGTATTCATCAGGGGAGACTCCTTTTAATTTGCCGAATACTCTGTAAAAGGTTGACAGAGAATGATATCCGACATAATTGGCGATGAAGGCAATGGACAGCTCCTCAAACTGCATCATGGAGCAGGCATTGCGGATACGCACCTGGTGCCGGTTTTCACTGAAATTGTTTCCTGTTATGCTGCGAAAAAGGTAGTTCAGGTAAGGGACAGAGATATCAAAGGCCTTTGCCACCTCATCGGCATTGCTGTTAAAGTGGACATGCATATACTGGATCACCTGCCAGAGCAGGTTGTGCTGGTTGTCCTGGCTGTCATTTTGTTTGGCTGCCTGCCGTTCATAGATATTTACAATTTTCATAACAGCCGAGAAAATAAAAAATTCATAATAATAGTCTTCTTTATCCAGTTCTTCCCGTATTTCTTCAAAAAGCAGCCTGGACTGTTTCATCACGTTCTCAGAAAGTGAGAGGACAGGGGAACCGCATTCTAAGATACTCAGGCTGTCATGTTCAAAGTGCTTGCTCATATCCAGATAAATCATAAGCGTCAGCGGGAAAGAGAGCCTGAGAAGCCGGACAGATCCGACCGGGGACAGGCTGTGTACATGGAATGGAAAAATGCGCACCAGATCACGGGTACGGATGGAATAGACCTCCCTGTTTACAGTGAGGGATGCGGATCCTTCCAGAATCAGCCAGTATTCTATGTTGTCGTGTGTATGGGGCGCTTCGTTTTCCTTAATCTCTTCTTTAATCAGAGTAACATTGTCAAGCGTGAGCTGCGTGCGTTTGTAAAATGAATTAGAGTAAGCGTGCATCGTTCTATGCTCCATGGATAACCTCCTGTGGGTGAAACAGGTTGAATGGGGTTCTTTTTTATTATACGGATTTGCCTGACAGATGAAAAGCACAATAGAGGAGAATGGGAATATATTTGGGAAAAATGACCCCTTTAATCGGAACGGTTTCTGTAAATATGCGCTTTCACTTTCTGGAGGATATGAAATAATAGAGGAAACAGATTCACCAAAAGAAAGGAGCTGAATTTATGTTTTCTTATTTGTTTTCACCAATTAGGCTGCGCGGACTGGAATTGAAAAACCGCATTATCATGCCTGCCATGGGAACAAAGTTTCCAAAGGACAATGAGGTGACAGACCAATTGGTTGAATACCATGTGGAGCGTGCCAAAGGGGGGACAGGACTGAATATGGTCGAGGTTACCGGGGTGCATCAGGCATCTGTACCGGGAATCTATCCATCTCTGGCAGAGGATCGTTTTATTCCGGGAATGAAGCGTCTGACAGATGCAATTCATGATGCCGGGGGCAAGGCAGGTCTCCAGCTTTGGCAGGGCAGTATTGCGGTAGCGTCCCATCCGGGGATGCAGGTCATTGTTGCCAGCGATATGCCTCTGGGACCCGGGTACGTTGTAAAGGGAGCCGACAAGGCACTCATTGATGAGCTGACAGAATGCTATGGTCAGGCAGCCCGGCGCGCGGTGGACGCAGGGTTTGACTGCGTAGAGGTACATATGGCACACAATTATATTCTGCACTCCTTCCTGTCACCGGCTATCAACAAACGTACGGATGAGTATGGAGGTTCTTTTGAAAACAGGGCACGTTTCCCGCTTGCTGTGATTGATTCGATTAGAAAGAATATTCCTGACGATATGCCCTTGTTCATGCGGATCGACGCGCAGGATGATTATCTGGAAAATGGTATGACGATAGAGGATGTCATTGCATTTTGTAAGCTGGCCGGGGAGGCCGGGGTTGATGTGCTGGATATTTCCAGGGGAAATATTATTAGTGCCGGGATTAAGTTCGAGGTGCCACCGATTGATCTTCCGAAAGCATTCAATATCGAAAATGCGGCACGTATACGCAGGGAGACGGGGATGATCACGATGGGGGTCGGTAGAATCAATGACCCTGAGCTTGCAGATCAGCTGCTCGCCGAGGACAAGCTGGATCTGGTCGGCATTGGAAGGGCACAGCTTGCGGACCCACAGTTCTGCAATAAATCCAGAGAAGGGAAACTGGATGATATCGTGAGATGTGTCGGATGTAATCAGGGATGTTATGATGCCTGCGAAAGCCATGTGATTCCTCATATTACCTGTCTTAGGAATCCGGCACTGGGGAAAGAAAAAGAGTATCGGATCACGAAGACGGATACGCCGAAAACCGTCATTATAGCCGGAGGCGGTATGGCGGGGATGGAAGCAGCGGATGTCCTTTTTGCAAGAGGTCATAAGCCAATTCTGTGTGAGGCGTCAGACCACCTCGGCGGCCAGTTTCTGCTTGCAGGCGAGGCACCGAGAAAGCAGGAGATGAAGCTTGCTGCAATCAGTAAAGGCAGGCAGATTACAAGGTGCGGAGTTGATGTCAGGCTCGGGACGGCAGTAACGTCTGAATTGATTGAACAAATCAGCCCGGATGCTGTGATCAATGCAGTCGGTGCGGTACCAGTTATCCCACCAATTCCAGGAATTGATCTTCCAAATGTGAAGAATTCCCATGATATTTTGAGTGGTGCATCATCGGCCGAAGGCAGTGTGGTAGTTATCGGCGGCGGTCTGGTCGGTCTTGAGACGGCAGAATATCTGGCGGAACAGGGATGCAAGGTAACAGTAATCGAGATGCTTAAGGCCCTCGGAGCTGATCTGGGAACAACGAGAAAAGTATGCGTCATGGAAAATCTGTACAGGGAAGGTGTTACCCAACTGCCGAACTGCAAATGCCTGGAAATCCAGACGGACGGTGTAATCGTCGAAAATCAGGGAAAACAGGAGAAAATTGCCTGTGATTATGTTGTTGCCGCCGTGGGAGTACACAGTGTGGATTTCACAGAAACTGAGGCATTCTGCAAAGAGAAAGGAATTCCGGTGTATACAATCGGAGATGCACAGAAACCTAGAAGGGCGATTGATGCGACAGCAGATGCGGCTAAGATTGCAAGGGAAATATAAGCGATATACAGGTAATATGCAACTGATAAACAGGTGATGAAAAGAGAAAATTGGAGGTATCATTATGAGTGAGAAAAAAATAGCATTAGTATCAGGTTCAGCAACAGGAATCGGCAGGGATTGTTCAATTCAGCTTGCAAAGGATGGGTTTACCCTTGTACTCTGTGACTGGAATAAGGAAGAGGGAGAGAAGACTCTGGCACTTTGCAAGGAACAGGGAGCAGAAGCAGATTTTCTTGAGATCAACATGGCAATCGAGGATCAGGCAGAGGAATTCATCAAATTTGCTGTAGATAAATATGGAAAGATTGACTTCTATTTCAATAATCAGGGTGTGATCCATATGCCGAAACTATTTGAAGATATTACAGAAGAGGATTTTGACTATGTAACAGACAACAACTTTAAAGCATGTTTTTTCGGAATGAAGCATGCGCTTAGAGTTATGAAGAAACAGGGATATGGACACCTTGTGAATACAGGATCATCCTCGGGAATCCGCCCGGAAACCGGATTTGGTGTATATTCTGCAACTAAGCATGCGGTCATCGGACTGACAAAGGATGCAGCGATTGAGATGGCAAAATACGGTGTGCGTGTGAACTGTGTATGCCCGGGTGGAATTATTACACCTTTGACGATTGCGGTCGGACAGTACATGAAAGAGCACCAGTTTGTACAGCCAAGGTCCTCAACAGCACTTTTAGGACCTGCACGTATGGGAAAGACATCCGAAATGACGGGAATCATCTCCTTCCTGGCATCCGATGATTCTTCTTATATGACAGGATCAATCATCAGTGTTGACGGAGGAAATACACAATAGAGTTGTTTATATTTTACAAAAACAGGAGCAGCCGTATCAAAAAATGCGGCTGCTCCTGTTTTTGTAATTCTATCATATGAAAAAGAAATTCACTGCTGGATACTTCGTTTGTTTTGTACGTTCACTAACTCCTGACTTTCAGTAGAAATATCATTAATAAAATGTAAAATATGGATTATAATAGAAACCATGATACCTGCAGCAGTATTTGCCAGAAAGGATTGGAAATCAAATCATATCCATAGAGCATCCATAATCCACATTCTGCAGGCACTTTTACATTGACGTTATAAATTAGAACATGGAATCTGGAAGGAGAAGTTATGAAGAAAGTGATACTATTTATTGCAATGAGCCTGGACGGCTATATTGCGGATAAAGAGGGAGATGTTGACTGGCTGGCAGGCCAGGAGCCGGGGCAGGATGATATGGTAAGCTATGATGAGTTCATCAAGGGGATCAGCACCATTGTAATAGGATGGAATACCTATCATCAGCTTATCACGGAGTTATTTCCCGGCAAATGGTTTTACAGTGGTCTCAAGAGTTATGTGCTGACGCACAGGAATCTGCCAGCAACAGTAGAAATCGAATTTGTGGACGAAGATGTCTGTGAACTGGTGAGAAATCTAAAGAAGTCGTCTGAGGAGGATATCTGGATCTGCGGCGGGGCAGCAGTAGTCAGGCCGCTGGTAGAGGCAGATCTGATCGACAGGTATCATATCTCAGTTATCCCCACAATATTAAATGGAGGGATCCGCCTATTCGAAGGAAATGAAGGAGAAGGCAGTGAAATAAAGTTAAAACTGGTGGATACGAAAATGTATAATGGGATTGTGGATCTGGTATACGAGCGGAGAGCGGAAAGTCCGGATAGTTTCCAATGAAATTACTTTTATATTCTATAAAAACGGGATATTTTATAAACACAGGAGCAGCTGTTTCAGAAGATGCAGCTGTTCCTGTGTTTTGTCTTCATCAGATTCCGCTCATTTTATGATGCCTCATGAGCCGTCAGCCAGTCTATTGCGGCTTTTGCATAAATGGCTGCTGCGTATGGCAGGCAGTCTTCATTGAAAAGAATCCTGGGATTATGCTGTCCGACCCATTTGCTCTGGTCGGGAACTCCAGCGCCGATACCGAAGTAGGTGGCAGGGATTTTTTCGGTAATAAAGGCAAAGTCCTCTGATCCCATCACATGATAGAGTGGGAGCGCCTTTACCGCCGGGTCCATGTCCTTTATACTTCCCAGGATTTCCTGCGTCAGTTCTTTGTTGCAGACGACGGAAGGAACGTCGCTGAGCACCTCGATCTCTGCGGTAGTGCGGTATGTGGCAGCAACGGATTCTGTGACCTCTTTTATTCTCTGTATCAGAAATTCGGTGATTTCTGGTTTAAAGGTCCTTAAAGTACCTTCAAGTACGGCTCTTTCCGGAATGACATTTGCAGCGCTTCCGGCATCGAAGCGTCCGATTGTCAGTGCAGCTTCATCTGTGGCGGAAATCTCACGGGCCAGAAGCTCCTGTAGCGCCAGATAGATATGTACGCCGGTGTTGATCGGGTCCACACCCATCTGAGGCATTGAGCCATGTGTGCCTTTTCCGGTCAGAGTGATGCGGAAACCATAGACAGCAGCCATCGGATAATCTCCATATATGAGTACATTATTTGGAAGAGCAGCAGCCACATGCATGGCAAATGCAGCATCAACCTTAGGATTTTCCAGTATCCCGGCGCTGATTGCAGCCTGTGCCCCTGAAAAAGTCTCCTCCCCAGACTGGAAAAAGAGTTTTACCGTCCCTTTGAGCGCTGCCTCATGTGCCTTCAGGATTTTTGCAGCCCCAAGCAGGGTGGCGGCATGCATATCGTGTCCACAGGCATGCATTCTGCCGTTGGATGAAGCAAATGGTTCACCGGATTCCTCTTCGATCGGAAGTCCATCCATGTCACTTCTAAGTAAAAAACATTTGCCACCCTTTCCAATGGTCGCTGTGATACAGGAGCATTCTTCATAAACCAGACAGGGAATCTCCATTTCATCCAGCTTTTCCTTTACGAAATCTACTGTCTGGGGCAGGGAAAGCCCTGTCTCCGGGATCTGATGCAGTGCCCGGCGCCAGGATATGATTTCCTCACGCATACATCGGGCTTCTTCCAATAATTGTTGAGCCATAATAACATCTCCTTTTTGTAGTGATAGTGGTCAGGTGATTCGTGAATTTTCTGGTGGAAAAGTGCCAGGAGATTCACGACTGCCTATTAAGATAAGAGTAAGATAATAGAAAAGGAAAGTCAAGAAGATATCCGAATAATGTTCGGTGAAAAAGCGATGCAGATATCTACATTACATAAAGAATGGTTTAATTGAAAATATGTAAAATATAATTGACAAAAAGTAAAGAAAGAGCTATACTGTGAACATAGAAAGGGGATTGCGGATATCCGCTTTGACAAGATTCTTTATAGGAAGAGGAGGAAGAAAGATGGGACACAGCATCTATTATTATTTAGGAATTTTAGCAGGAATTATGGTAGGGATAGTAGTAGTAGCAATCACAAAACGCAACAGATACGGGAGGGCGAAATGTGTGTATGATGAACGCCAGACAGCTGCACGAGGAAAAGCCTTTAAATATGGCTTCTTTTCCCTGATTGTTTATCTTGTCTTGTATGGTATTATCCAGGATATGACAGGAGTCTACTGGGGAAAAGGCATGGTGGGAGTATCACTTGGAATCTGTATTTCCATAGTAGTTTTTGCAGTAGTCAGCATTTGGAATGATGCCTACTTTTCATTATGGGAGAATCCCAGGCAGTATGTCATAACTTTCATAGCTGCATTTATAGTCAATGCAATGGCAGCGATTCCTGTCATAACTCATACGAAGAAGGACACAGATTATGCATATATTAATGCATTTCTGACAGTTACATTATTCATTATATTGGTTGTTATGGCACTGAAATTTCAAAAGGACAAACGCGAAGGGGAAGAATAAGGACGATGAAGAATCTTAGATTAAAGTCAGCCCGTGCCGCGTATGATATGTCACAGCAGCAGCTGGCTGAGGCGGTGGGAGTGTCCAGGCAGACGATCAACGCCATAGAAAAAGGGGATTATAACCCTACGATTAAGCTGTGCCTTGCAATCTGCCATACGCTGGGGAAAACACTGGATGAACTGTTTTGGGAAGAGGTTTAAAATTATGTTATAGAGTTACAGTAGAGAATTGATTTCTCTTCAAGCAAAGAAAAATTACAACATCTTAATGCAAGGGAAGAGTAAGGGTTTTCCTTGCATTTTTTATATAACTTTTTTGCCTTGTTTTGTAAGATATTTTGAACGGAGTCAATTAATTGTTTTTCTTTTTGAAGTAAATAAATATAGTCGGTCTTTTCTTTTTGACAGGAAAAGAGACGATAGTCTTCTATTTGATTATACTTCAGTTGCTTTAAACATTGATCCGGTACAGGCAGCATGTTATTTAGGTTTAGTACGGCATAGAGGTATCCAGTGTTAGCGTCCATGAGTTTATGAAAATCTAAACTATTCGACATTTTTTGATGTTTAGGTTTAGGAGAAGAGATAGGAACATAATAGTTAAACTTATTTATAGAAAATAAGATTCCGATATGTAATTTTAGACGATCTCCATATTCAACATATCCTACGTGAGAATCGAATTGCATTAGATATCGGGTATAATCTTTATCAACAACGTACCAATCCATATAACCTCCAGTATGTAAAAAGTGGGTGGATATTATCCACCCACTGCAATAATCGATTGTTTTAACTGGACAATCTAACCGCTTTTTAAACGGCTGTTTTAATTGGACAGCCTAACCGCTTTTAAACGAGCGTTTTTAATGGACGCTCTAACCATTCAGCAGATATTCCTATCTGTAATTTTATTATATGTAATTCTAGGAAAAAAATCAATGAAATAAGTGTGAAATTTTTAATATTGTAAATAGTATTTTATCCGCTCACCTTTTCATTGAGATATTTACGCTCTCACAACGCACCCTGTCTTGAGTACCTGTGTCATAACATGGTACAGCGGGCCATAGAGCAGCAGACAGAGTATGGTATTTCCCGCGCAGTGCATGATGTCATAAGGAATTCCGGCAACCCAGTATGCAAGTCCGCCGCCGATTCCGCCGGCGATAAAATAAGGAATCGCACAGAGCATGCCAAAGCACAGCCCATATGCACCGGCCAGAATGGACCAGAAAACCGGTGAGCGCTGTTTTTTTCCCAGGAGCAGCACGAGCAGTGTCAGCAAAGTCCAGATATAAAGGTAATTCAGCCACCAGAGTCCAAATCCATAGAAAAGGCCTTCCAGCCCAATAAATGCATAGATAATAAAAAATACTTTTTTACGGTACAGCTGTGTGTAAAGAATCACCAGCAAAGTTACAATTTCAATATTGGGCAGTGCGGCCATGGCGACCTGAGCCGCAAAGATAACTCCGGTCAGCATTGCCATGATTACCAGATCTTTTGTTTTCATATATGTCCTTCTTTCTTGTCGGGAATCTTGTAAGGAATCAATACCCCTCTGTCAAAGTGAGTTCGAATACATCACCATCCTCAATCGGTGTCTGGTCAGCGGAGGTGTTGACCTGCTCACCGCCTTTTGTAAGGCACCACCATTGCTGTTTGGAATCATCCGCTTTTTCGCCGTCAGCGGAAGTGATAAACAGTCCATACTGTCCGTCTTTCCCCTCAACAAGACCATTACTTTTGATTACTTCGCCTAAGTAGGCTTCATCTGTCTGATACTCAAATTCATTCGTACTCTGATCTTGGTGGATCACTTTTACCACGACCGTCTTTGCACCCGCCTGGCCTTTCGGCATTACCTTCTGGTAAATCAGGAATCCCACAACACACGCTGCGACCAGAATAATCAGGCCGATGATCAGCCCCTTTGAACTTTTTTTCTTTTCTTCCATCTCATCCTCCTGTTTGAATCCGGATAAAGCTTCCTTAGACCTGTGATTATGCAGCGTCTGTAAAATATATCTGTATAAAAAAACAGACAGTCCTGCTCCCGCGCAATGAACCTGTCTGTAATCAACCTTTTCAGAATGCATGGCTTTGTATGGAAGCTTCATTCCATCTGCCGGCAGGTAATCTGACTACGAGGATAACTCCATCCTCTCACAGTGACCTCATCGTTCAGGATTCGCACCTGATTCCCACTGCCGGTAGATATTATTCATTATTTTATTGTATTTTTCTCTTATTAACCAAGTTTATATTACCATAAAAATGCCATTTTTTCAAGTCTTGTAAAGAATTTTATGGGGACGTATAATAACATACCAATGCAGATTTACAGTCCATATATCAGGAAAGGGGATTGCCATGGAGGAACAGATTTTTGAATTAGTGCAGAATGCCCGGAAGCAGGAAGAACTGTCCATTGTATCAGACATGAACCGAAAGACGGAGCGCTTCGGGCTGGTGCTTGAGGCAGATGAGGTGAAGGAACTGGTTGCAGTTCATCAGGAAAGTCTGAAAAAACACCGCAGGTTTGAGTGGGGAGCGGGAATTTTGGAAAAGCTGATCTATGTTTTCTGTGATTCCCAGTATCTGGACCAGAATCATTATCTTGAGAGTCTGGAACGTCTTCAGGACATTTTCTATCAATTCAGGAATGCCTCTTTGGACCGTATGACTGATGATGAGATTCTAACTTTTATGAAAGAGCAGTTTGAAACAATCTGTGCAGGAAGTCTGGATTATCTGGAGAACACCTGTCTGCCCATTTATACGGAGGCAGTACGTAAGGGCTATGATGGGTTTGCATCCAGCGAAGGGGCGGGAGAATATGAGGAGTTTGATGAAGTAAAGCGCTGGGACAGTGAGCTGTATATGCAGGCCGTAAGAGAGCTGTTCTGGGAATAACCGCGGAGGTAATAGCATGATCTATGAAATGGAAGAACTGATGCCTGTGATAGCCAGGCTTGCAGAGAAGTACACATCAAAGGAGAGCACATCTGTTTCCTATGATACGGCCCGGCAGTTAATGGAAGCAGTGTTATACTGTATCCATGAATGTGAAGAAGAGAAGTCCGGCAGTCTGCCAGAAGGGGCGAAGCCTGATTGCAGGGCTGCCTATGAAGAGGGGTACCGGATTGCACATGAGAAGGTGATCCGGGCAAAAGAATTATATCATCAGATTGCGGCAGAATTTGATGATTTCGGATGCAGGAATTACAGAGATACGGTGATCAAAGGGATGCCGGCTTTTTTTACAAAGTATAATCTCAGGTTCCTGCCTCAGGATCATGTACTGACCCTGGATTACCCTGTATTCCATCTGAATCAGGAAAAGAAAGGCATAGACCTTATCCTGGATTATCTGGAAGAGACTGAATATGAGCAGAAGTTTTTGAAGTTTTTCAACAGAAAGGGAATCACGGATCTGCTGGAACAAAGATATATGGATTACCAGGAGTTGTATCTGGATAATATCTGCACCCCGGTTCTTCTGCGCGGTGCAGCCTGTCTTGCAGCCGACAGGGATGTCTGTGACCTGAGGCTTGATGAAGAAGGGTATGCTGCGGCAGAGGAATATTTTGTGGGGAATCCGGCATCAATGTTGGAAAGAAAGCTGGAAGTTCTGTTTGACATACTGGAAAGGAATGTGATGAAAGCAGACTACAGGGGAATCTTTCGACAACCAGCTCATGAAGCTGCTGTCAGGCTCAATCTGAGTATGGCCTTCTGATTGGATATCCGGGATTAAGAGCCTGTCTGAGGATATTCTACCGCATCCAGAATGGAATGGCGGATAATATAGTTATACGCCTCCCAGACCTGTTCGGAGGAATAGGGATTCTCGTGGGTGATCCAGTATTTCAGGGAATCTGTCAGTCCGAATGTGTAAAATCTTGCCAGAGCGTCCTTGGACAGGATTGCGATCTTGTCCGGGGACCGGAGTGGATACTTATTCAGAAGAGAAAGCAGCATATCGAAAACATAGCGGTACAGCAGATTCTCAAAAGAGTTCGGTCCTTCAATGTCATACAGCTTCTTATACAGGTCACGGTCCTTCTCAAGGCAGCTGCACAGCAGGCGGAAGATACCGTCCTCCATGTTATTGTCCACCAGTACCTGAATCTTCTCGGCAATCTCTTTCTCCAGAATCCACTCAATGACTTCATATTTGTCCTGGAAATGTTTGTAAAAAGTAGGGCGGATCACCCCGGCCCCGTCGGTAATCATTTTAATAGTAATCTTGTCAAAGGGGGTCTGCATGACCAGCTCCTTGAAAGACATCGTAAGTAAATCTTTTGTAAGTTCTTTTTTATCTTCCATGAAAATTTCTCCTTTCCTCAAATTATAGCATAATTTTTGAACTCATAAAATACCCATCTTTATCCGGGCTACAGAATTCGGGATTTGTAGCCCGAATAAATCCAATGCCGGCCGATTGTCCGGATGGGGATACAATAGGGAGAAGCTGGATATTATCCGGGGAATGGACACATGCTAGAATAAAAGAAGGCAAATAGAAGGGAAGGAGAGGAGGAAATTGGCAGTATTTGAAATCCTTATGATTTCGGTTGGCTTATCCCTGGATGTGTTTGCGTATGCTTTGTATAAAGGCGCGATGATGCCGGAAATCAGAAAAATTACGCTGGTTAAGATATGTACTATTTTTACGGTATGGCAGATGGCAAGCCTGCTGCTCGGGAATCTGCTGGCGAGTATCCCGGTGTTTAAGACACCTGCGGGACGTGCAGCGGTTCATTGGAGGATCCTTTCAGTCATTATTTTTGTAGGACTGGGATTTTATATGATTATAAAATCCGGAAAACAGAAAGTAATCATAGAACGGAAAGATGAGACGGTAGGCGAAAAGCAGATCGCTATATGGGCATGTATTACCAGTATAGATGCATTTCTTGCCGGAATCGGGTTCGGTTTTTTGCAGACAGATTTTTTCTTCACAACACTCAGTGTGGGCATTGTGACGTTATTGAGTGTGGTTGCGGGAATCTTTGGAGGATACTGGATGGGGTGCCAGTCAAAGAATAAAGCAGTAACACTCGGCGGCTGTATCCTGCTGATTGGCGGAATTGAACTGCTGCTTCGGGGAATCACTTAGTCCACGGCTTCATATGTTGTAAAGAGCATACCTATTGGACATTAGCTGTCTGATAAGTATATTATGCAGGTTAGAAAAGAGATTTTAAAAGGTACTTTAGAGAAAGTATTATAATGGAGGAAATGGGTAATGGGAAAATTAAGACATCAGGCAGAAAGGGCCGCATTTGGCAAAGTAATTGATTCAGCAATGAAACATATGAATAAAGACCGTGAAAAGAGCTTTTTGAAGATGGTCGACCTTACAGAGAATTTTGCAAAAGACAGATTCCGTCCGGAGAGCTATGAAGGGGCACGAAAGATGATTCAGAACCCGGACAGCAAGTGGATGGGATATGTGAACCGTATTCTGGATGAGGTCAGTCCGAATGTCATCCGTACGACAGCAATGAACCTGGGATTTGAGGCCATGTTAAGCGGTACAAAGATCATGCATGAGAGCCGGGAAAAATATCAGTGCAACATTCCATGGCTGATCCTGCTGGATCCGACCAGTGCGTGCAACCTGAAATGTACGGGCTGCTGGGCCGCTGAGTATGGGCATACGTTATCACTTTCCTATGAGGTGCTGGACAGTATCATCACCCAGGGAAAAGAGCTGGGGATCTACTTCTACATGTATACAGGCGGGGAGCCACTGGTAAGAAAGGCCGATATTATCCGTTTATGTGAGAAACACAATGACTGTGCATTCCATGCGTTCACGAATGGAACCCTGGTGGATGATGCATTCTGTGAGGAAATGGAACGTGTCGGCAACCTGTCCTTGTCCATCAGCCTGGAAGGATATGAGGAAGTCAATGACGGACGGCGTGGAAATGGTGTATTCAATCAGGTCATGGATGCCATGGATACCCTGAAAAAGCACGGACAGATCTTCGGAACTTCAATCTGTTATACGAGAGCAAATATTGATACTGTTACCTCAGATGAATTCCTGGATATGATCATCGAAAAGGGATGCCGTTATGCATGGTATTTCCACTATATGCCTGTGGGAAATGACGCAGCAGTGGAGCTGATGCCGACAAAGGAGCAGAGAGAATACATGTATCACAGAATCCGTGAGATCCGTGCCATGGAAGGCGGGAAGCCGATCTTTACGTTTGATTTCCAGAATGACGGCGAATATGTGGGCGGATGTATCGCAGGAGGAAGGAACTACTGCCATATCAATCCGAACGGGGATGTAGAGCCATGCGTATTTATCCATTATTCCAGTGCCAATATCAAAGAAGTCAGCCTGCTTGAAGCACTTAAGCAGCCGTTATTTATGGCATACAGGGAAGGGCAGCCGTTCAATGAGAATCATCTGCGCCCATGCCCGATGCTTGAAAATCCAGAGAAACTGATGGAGATGGTACATAAGACAGGGGCAAAATCCACGGATATGCAGTCCCCTGAATCAGTTGAGCATCTCTGCGGAAAATGTGTAGAATATGCCAAGGCATGGCAGGAAAAAGCAGATGAACTCTGGAAAAAGTAAGGTGGTCATCATTGAAAAAAGAAGAGGGGAGAACCAGAAGCCGATATTTTTCTGTAAAAAGTATCTGGAAACTGGTTTTCCTGATCATAGTCCTGGCTGTGATCTGTCTGGCACTAAAGGATTCCTGGAGAGACATTTTAAATGAGCTGGGCCGCACATCCTGGAAGATTATCGCAGGAGTCTTTGTGCTGAGTATCCTGTACAATTGTTTTGACGGGGTGGCAGTGACAAAGCTGGTGAGAAATTATGCCCCTGAGTTTGCATGGGAGGATGGCGTTCTATGTTCCTTCTACTACAGCTTTTTCAGGGTAGTTACATTCGGAAGCGGAACTGCGGCTGCGGGGATGTATTATGTCAGCAGAAAAGGGATTCCCGCAGCCGCCAGTCTGGGGATTTTTACAATCAATTATGTCATACAGCGCATTTCTATCTGTCTGTACTTTATTTATGGATTCCTGAGCAATTATAAAGAAATGAGCCGGCAGTTTGGAGGATACAGAAAGGAAATGATCCTGGGAGTCGTGCTGGCGGTTCTGGTGGTGGCTGCACTGGTCATCATCTGTACCAGTACGGCTTTACATGAAAAGGTATTCCAACTGGCAGACAGGGCAGCAAGGAAGGATACCCAGAAGGAGAAGCTAAAAGGCTGGGAGGAAAAGGCAGCTGCTGTGAGGAGCGAGGCTCACGGACTGCTGAGAAATAAAAAGCTGTTATTTGAAGTTATCGTGTTCAACTTTTTTAAACTAAGCGCCTGGTACCTGATCCCTGCCGCAGTATTTCAAATGCTGAATTCAACGAAGCTTTCACTGCTGATGGCCACGGCTGCCATGATGACGGCCCTGGCAGGCGTGATTCCGGCTCCGGGAGGCGTTGGGGCGGTAGAGTTTGTATTTGTCCTGCTCTTCACTCCGCTGGTCGGCAGTACGTCGGCTGCATCCGGCATGCTTATCTACAGATTTTCAACTTATATACTGCCGTTTCTGATCGGTACACTTGTCGTGCTGAAAACACAGGCGGCGGTGAGACATAAATAGCATGAAGGCTTAAAAACGGCGGACATAAAAAGAACAACTGAGATGAAAAGAACAGATATATGAACAGATATAAAAAGAACAGACATAAAAAGAAGGATACACATGTACTTAGGTTTTTCCCTTTGTACAATGTATCCTTCTTTTTAAAGTTACTGCGCGGTTTTTGTTTTCCTGTCTCTTAGAATGTCTTTGGCTGAGTCAGGATATTCTTTACGTGATCGATTTCTTCCTGTGTTGCTTTGGCAGCAGGTATATAATAACTTTTCTCTCTTGCTACCTGATAAAGCTTCTCCTGAGACATTTCGCACTCATTACGGATCTGCTTTAAACATTGTTTCAATTCTCTGTTCTCTGTCTGGGGAATCATCCCGCCAAACATCTTTAATTCTCCGTTAACGCCTACTAAAGCGTCGGAAACCATTGTTTTCTCATTCATATGCGTCACCTCTTATAAGAATTTCATCAGATCTTGTTTGTTTTTCATTGCAGAATCAGCAGCATCCTGGAACAGTTTCTTAACCTCAGGGTCCTCCGCCTGGGATGCATAATCAGTCATTTTGCAGTGAGTTGTGTCGTAACCGCCAATCAGATGGCGTAAGTTCTGTAAATCAAGCATTGAAATTTCAGACATCATTTAACCTCCTTAAAGAAATAATAATTACGAGGTTTATTATGCCCGCAGTCTGAAAAAATATGATCTGTCTGCAGATGTTAAATGTATCCGTTTCTGGATTCCATCTGAGAAGGTTCTATCCTATATTTGGGACGGATTATTCATAATCCAGGACTTTTGTACTGGTATTTTTTTCAATTTTTTCGCCGTCAGAAGGCGGACGGAGTCTTGCATGCAGGACAAATTCGGAAAACAGCTCGCGCATTTCCGGGGAAGTGCGGTACATGCATTCGGGGTGCCACTGTACGCCGATCGCAAAGGGGTGGTCCGGCATTTCGATGGCTTCAATGGTCTTATCCGCGGCGTGGGCGCAGGCAGACAGATTCTGTCCCAGCATGCCGACACTCTGATGGTGAAAGCTGTTGACCTCCAGCCTGGAGCCAATATATCTTTGGAGCTGAGAGCCTTTTTCCACGCTGATTTTATGACTGACCTCAGAACGGGAGTAGGATTGCTGCATATGGTTCAGCGGCCGTCCGGGCTGCAGGGAAATATCCTGGTAAATCGTGCCTCCGCAGGCTACATTGTATACCTGCATCCCGCGGCAGATGGAGAAGACAGGCTTTTTAGTCGGAAGCACAGCCTTCATCAGGCGGATCTGGAACAGGTCGAGCGTGATATTCGTCTGTCCGATTCCGTTTTTCGGTTCCTCTCCAAACAGGAGCGGCGTGATATCATTGCCCCCGCAGAAGAGAAATCCATCACAGAATGAGATATATTCCTGGATGGCAGAGTCAGACCGGATGAGTGGAAGGATAAAGGGCAGTCCGCCGGAATAACGGATGGACTGGATATAAGTATTGGTAACAAATTGCCTGTCGTTGGCAAGACCACAGACAACAACTCCGATTTTAGGTTTCATAAGCACTCCTTTTCTGGCATAAGATAGTTTGACGGCAGGCGGATGGTACACTATAATGACACTGATAGTACAAAATGCGGAGCAGTCCGCGGGTATCATGTTGAATATAGGGTATGTAAAAGCATGGGAAAATATACCTGTGGAAAATGTATCCCCTATGGGTATGAAAAGGAGAAGATGATGATGAATTTAGTAGATATGCACTGTGATACAATCAGTGGGCTTATGGCACGCCCGGCAGAGGAGAATCTTGCACAGAATCACCTTTGTGTCAGTGTTGAGAAGATGGAAAAAGCAGGAACACTGGTACAGTTTTTGGCATGCTTTGTCCATGCTGTTTCTTATGAAGCGGATGGCGGGGCAGGACATAATCATCAGATGGCAGCTGAAAAGGAAATCAGCGCCGGGGCCTGGGACAGGGCTTATCAGGCTGTGCTTGAGATGGCAGAAAGGATCGATCTTGAGCAGAGTGAGAAAATCAGGACCGCACGTTCTTATCAGGAGATTTTTAAAAACCGGGAAAAGGGGATCATCTCGGCAGTTAAGACCGCAGAAGAGGGCGGGATCTTAAACGGAGAACCGGAAAGACTCGAAGTCTTATATGAAGCAGGCATCCGGCTGATCACACTGACCTGGAATTTCAAGAACTGTCTGGGGTATCCCAACAGCCGGGAGAGCTCCATCATGCAAAGGGGTCTGACCCCTTTG
>CABTYO010000003.1 GCA_902489075.1 uncultured Faecalicatena sp.
TCGCTTGCGCGTAGAGCGTGGATTGAAATTCCAAAACTCACTCACCCAATTTACTCTGACCCCGATGTCGCTTGCGCGTAGAGCGTGGATTGAAATACATCCAGATCAGCGGAAATCACCTCGTCGGTTGATGTCGCTTGCGCGTAGAGCGTGGATTGAAATATTATCTTCTGGTTACGGATTATCAGTTTGTTGTGATGTCGCTTGCGCGTAGAGCGTGGATTGAAATAATATTTCCAACATCTGAAATGAGTGCATGAAAAGATGTCGCTTGCGCGTAGAGCGTGGATTGAAATCATATTAGCATCTTCTATTTCAGAAAGTACCATATCGATGTCGCTTGCGCGTAGAGCGTGGATTGAAATTGTGGTGAGATGATACATAAAATCATCGAAGCTGATGTCGCTTGCGCGTAGAGCGTGGATTGAAATTGATCCGGTTCTGAATATCTGTACCGTATGTGTCGATGTCGCTTGCGCGTAGAGCGTGGATTGAAATATCAATATCCTCAGAGTGATGAGCTAACTCAAGGATGTCGCTTGCGCGTAGAGCGTGGATTGAAATAAGTGTGAGATCTTCTAAAGGTTTGGCATTTAGATGTCGCTTGCGCGTAGAGCGTGGATTGAAATTTGATTGTGATGCTACTTTTGCTAATTCTTATGGATGTCGCTTGCGCGTAGAGCGTGGATTGAAATTGGTAGATTAATTCGCTAATTGGAACACTGTGAATTGATGTCGCTTGCGCGTGAAGCGAGGATTGAAATGCCACTTCGTATTGCGACATATTCTTTTCTTCACATGATGTCGTTTGTGCGTAGAGCGTGGATTGAGAAAAGGCTCATTTTGGATGAATGGGATTTTATTTTCCATTAGGATTTTGTTACGGAGAATGATAAAAATGAACACCTGTCCTTCCTAAGTTTTGTGGGATTGTCACAATTTTGTGTCAGTCCCTTTTTCGTTATATTTAGCATATATAATCGAATTGATATTGCGAATATTCCGAAAAGTGACCTTGACATTTCCATCTTACAGAAGTAGTATATACAGATATATTACATCTGTAATACTTGCAAAAATATGAAAGAAAGAGAAGGTTATGAAATTGAAAAAATGGATATTTATAATCCTGATTTCATTATCATTGTCTGGATGCTCTCCATCTCATCAAAAAGCCGATCCCATGAATGGCAGGCCGCTCAGCAAGGAGACAGATTTTGAAGGCCGGGAGGAGCAGGAAGAGAATGACGCCTATAAATTAAAAAAGATCGATATGAAACCGCATGAAAAAGAGGAAGTGTCAGATCTGGTTCTGACCACTGCAAAAAAATGTCAGGCTGTTTACCGCGAAGCGGATAAGGGTAATGCAGAGAATGTGATCCTGGAAGAGGAAACTGTACACAAGATGATTGAAACTGCTGCAAAGAGTGGACAATCCATCACCTGTGGAGGTGAGGACTACAACATGCTGAATTATGAAGCGGTTGATAAAGCATTAAGACAGGCAGAAGAAGGTAAGGATGCAGAAACAGAATTTTATGAAATTAACACAAGTGGAAATTTAAATTATATCCGACTTCAATTTATGGACCAGAATTTATTCGTGACATCTGTAAGTGCGGTGTTTGATGATCATGCGAAGGCACAAATTCAGCAAATAGAAAAAATACAGGCATATGATTGGAAATATACAGAAAAGGGCTGGCTGATCTGGGAAAAAGCTTTATCGAGAAATCAGGAGATGGATATGCATGTTTTTTATAGAATTCTGCCATTAGATGAGAAGTGCAGGGAACTGGGAAACAAATGCATTCTACGGGTAAGTTATTTTTGCAATAATTTATTCCTGACAGACTGGGATGTCAATAGTATGGAAAATCTGGAATTTAATGATTTATATGATTTTTTATACCAGATGAAATATGGAGAAAAAATAAAGGAAGAAGTATATCAGGGTGGAATCCCAAAAACAGAGTTTGAAGAGGTTGTACAGTCATTTTTTGATATTTCTACAGAAAAACTGGAAAAGTTTGCCCGATATGATAAAGAAAAGGGCGTTTATCCATGGGAGCCAATAGGACTCTGGAATAGAATTCAGCAATTTCAGCCGTTTCCGGAAGTTGTAAGCTGTATAGAAAATGAAGATGGATCATTGACACTGTCTGTAGAAGCTGTTTTTACAGAAGAGGGCAGAGACTGTTCCTTCCGGCATGAGGTGATCATAAAAGAAAAGGGGGAAGACTGGATTTACCTCGGAAATAAGGTCGACAAAGAAGACGCTTATAGAATACCAGAATACAGGCCGAGGAGAGAGTATAACACGAAATAAATTACGGAATGTGATTTCAGGCAGGATAATAGTGGTACCGCAGACCGAATCTGATCAGCTGGATGAGAATATTATGACTGTCTTCCCCAAAATGTTTACAGAAGGAATTTTTCTGTGTTAATATATAAGTATCTAATCTTGTCAAATTTTGGCTGATGACGAATTCGGTACTACGATACCTGTACTGTGAATTCCTGATCATGAATTTGAGGGGGAGAAAACTCAGGAGGCATAGTGATGTTGGAGATTGCGATATGTGATAATGACGAGGATGATTTGGGACTTCTTAATCAGTATGTGACTGGATATTTGAAAAAGAATCAGGATACGAATGGGGATATTGAGACTTTTCTTTCATCCGAGAGGCTGAGAAAGCGTCTGGGAGAAAAGCATTTTGACATTTTTGTGCTGGATATCATGATGCCGAAGGTTAATGGAATCGAACTGGGAAGGCTGATCCGGGAGATGGACGAACAGGCGGAGATCATCTACACGACTTCTTCCAAGGAATTTGCCTTTGATGCCTACGGGATCCATGCCATCCGCTATCTGGAGAAACCGATCAGGATAGAAGATCTGGAGGAAGCAATTTCCGTCAGTATAAAGTCCATTGAGAAAAATGTAGTTCAAAAGGTAAGTGTGAATGCAAAGAATGGGATGATCACTCTGAAAGTGGATGACATCCTTTATATAGAGAACGTTTCCAGGTGTGCAGTTTATGTCTTAAAAGACGGGACGGAGATTGTCGGTACATATAACCGTAAGACATTTGAAGACAGTATACAGCCATTGAATGAACACCCGGATTTTCTGCAGCCCCACAAGTCATTTTTTGTAAATATGAAGTATATACAGGCCATACAGGGCGGCACGCTCCTGCTGGATAATGGAAGACAGATTTTCATCAGCAGGAACCGGTCTGCGGCAACGAAGAAATGTTATCTGAAATACCTGTCAAAGAGGGGGGCACGGATTTGATCTATTTATTAACTTTTCTACGGGCGCAGGTTTCCATGTTTTTTATGCTGATATTCATCTGGTTTTTTATTCCAACTGACCAGCGTCTGTTCCGCAGGATTGCAATCATGGTGGAAATATATGTGGGCTGTACATTTTTAGACTATATGCAGTATTTCGTTATAAGGCACGACATTACACAGATTCTGCAGTCCTTTTTCGGGGCAGTTATCCTGCAGGGGTCTGTGTACAGACTGTGTAAATATAAAGATTTCCGCGCATTGTTTTCCGGGCTGACAACGGCTGTGGTCCTTATTGTCGGGAATACAATCGGGATTCTGGCATTTGTGGCAACAAAAAGCATGGCGGTATCATTGAGCTGTCAGTTCCTGATACATAGTCTGGTAATGCTGATACTGGCTCATTACTGCCGCGAGAACTGGTTCTGGCTGCTGGAAGGAAAGAGGAGTTTTTGGGGAGTACTGTGTCTGATTCCATTATTGTTCTGGCTGGTTACCTATGCACTGACCATATGGCCCCAGAGTGTTTGGAACGGGGACAACTACAGGAATCTGCTGGGGGTTATGATACTCATGATTCTGCTGGAGACCTCTTATTTTATCATTCTGGCAGGTGTTGCGACTCAGTTTAAAACAGGAGAGATCGAACGGGATAACGAATACCTTGAAACCTATGCCGCCAGACTGAAGCAGGAAGCGGACCGTCTTCGGGAGCAGGAGGCAGAGACAGCGGTATTCCGTCATGATCTGCGCCATTATTTCAGACAGATCCAGGCTTATGCTGCATTGGGGGATATAGCAGAGATTAATGAGGTGATCCAGCAGCTGGATCAGAAAGTGCTGGAGATCACACCGAGGCGGTACTGTGATAATCTTGCGGTAAATGGTGTAATCGCACACTGCAGCACCATTGCGGAGCGGGAAGGCGTAGAGCTTAAGATAGAGACTGAAGTTCCACAGCATCTTTCTATCAACGAATTCGAATTTGCCACGGTAGTTTCCAATCTGCTGGAAAATGCGGTACATGCTGCAATCAGGGTTTCAGAGCCGGACAGACGCAAGGTCAGCATATCGATACATGGCATAAAGGGGCAGATGATCCTGGAAATCAGTAACAGCTATGCGGGGAAAATTGAGATATCCCCGGATACAGGTCTTCCTGTTTCGAACGAAGGAAAAGGACATGGTTATGGTCTGAAGAGTGTGCTGGCATTTGCCAGAAAGAATCATGCCATTTTTGATTACGAGGTGGAAAAGGACATGGTATCTGTGAGGCTGTTGGTATAAAGATGAAGAAATCATATTATTTTGAAAAAAGGAAACAGAGTCAATAAACCTGACGGGCTGCGGTAATGCAGCCTGTTTTTTTGATGCCTGGAATCAGACGGTTTAGAATGCGAAAAAACGGTTTATTTTTGAGAAAAGGTGGAAATGGGGAACTCTTTGTGCATGATATAATAATATATCAAGGAATTTACGAGATGTTATTCCGAAATGATTTGGGAGAGGGAGGTATATATGTTTAACAAATATTACAAAGAGGCGAAAAGGCGCGTGATGCCTTTCATTCTGATTCTGGCTATGCTGATGCAGACAGGAATGGGGAATGTGGTTCTGGCCAGTGATATGTCGGAGAATCCGGACAGGGGCCAGACAGAAAGCACAGTGGAGCAGAATAAGGAAAGCGGGCAGACGGATCAGGGGACAGGGGCGGTCCCGGCAGGTGCAGATGCATCAGGACAGCCTGGCGGGCAGGAGGCCCGGGAACCATCAGGCCAGGAAGCAAAGGACCAGGAAACGAAGGACCAGGCGGCAAAAGACCAGGAAACAAAGGACCAGGAAGCGTCAGGTCAGGAGCAGAATGATGTCCAGGCGGGGTCTCCGGATGTGGACGAGAATCAGAATGCCGCTAATGGAGAAAGTGTCCCTGTTGACTGGACACAGAAAAAGGAGATGTTCCGGTTATCACTGGATCAGATCGTTTATCAGGAAAACGACCAGCAGCCGGTTACCGTAAAAAGCGTTGAGAACAGGCTGGATCTGTCCGGGCTTCAGACAGACACATTGAAGTCACAGGAGTTATTTGTGCGCTTTGAATTTGACCAGGCGAAGATGACGGAGCAGTTAAAGGCGGGAGATACATTTTCCTTTTATGTTCCCCGGGAGTACATAAAACTGACGGATTCAGGAGCGCAGACGGCCGCTTTTGTATGCAGCCGTGAAGGATATGAGGCGGAACCATCAGAAATCAGGGATACAGAAAACTTTGGAACCTATGTGATCAAGGATAATACTGTGACAGTTACCGTGACGGAGATTCCGGCCTCAGGCAATCTGTTTGGCGTAATTCCACTTAAGTTTGAATGGAATCAGAAGAACCTTACAGCGGAAGGAACCATCTGCGAGCTGTCTTTCCAGGATGGAATCACAACTCAGATTCAGGTTCCAAAGAAAACACAAGAGCCTGAAGCAGAACAGACAGAAGCCGACAGCAGCCAGACGGATCAGAAGAAATCAGATCAGGTTTCGGACGATCAGAAGGATGCAGGAAAAGCGGAGAGTTCCCAGAAAGAGCATATCCAGAAAGCCCAGCAGCCGGATGAGACAGTCAGCAGTACGGATTCCGGTGAAAAGGCAGAGGATACAGAGAAAAAAGAGGGCGGGGACGGGAATATTTTAAAGCGTTTCTATCGCAGCATCGTCAATTTCTTTATCGGCGGAAGTGAGCGTGCCAGCCAGAATTATGCAGGCGGGCATTCATTCAGCCACACATATAGCGCAGAAGATCTTCCGGATGGATTTCGGCAGGTGAAGCTGACCGTAAGCAATAGAAACGGCGGCTACCAGACAGATGATGACCTGAGAGTCAATTTTAAATTCCATATCATGTTAGATGAGGATTATCTTTATACGACCATGGAAAATGAAATTATGCAGCGTGCGGATTATCCGGTTCAGGGGAATCTGTCTGACAGCGAGTATGAGGCAAAGATGGTGGAATATCTGAATCAGCTGGAGGCGGCCGGGGAACTTCCGGTATTGAACTACAGTTATGATCTGGGAGAGGATTTCAGCGGGTATTCAAGTCAGGATATCATCGATCTTACGGATTCGTCAGGGGCACACTGTGGAACTGTCGTTGTTCAGGATGGTGCAATAACCTTCCATTTTGATGGATCCTGCTACTTTTACGATGATATCATTGCTTCGGTCAGTATGGAGGCTGAGCTGAATCAGGTTGCAGTGAGCCAGGATCCGATCGATGTGGCATTTGGAGATCATGGTGAACTGATACATCAGTCGGCAGGCAGCATTGATGGTGGAAGCGGCGGAACAGAGGACCATAACTATTCCATCACAAAAGAAGCGCCCATGCGCGTCACAAATTCAGAGATCACCTACACTGTGAAGGTGGAGGCGCTGAAGGAAGGAAAGACATTGAACGGGCTTCTGGTAACAGATACGCTGGCAGAAGGTCTGGAGCTTAAGTCGGTTACTTATGGGGATAAAGAGTTAAATGCACCGACGGACTATAAATATGACCAGGCATCCCGGACATTTACATATCAATTCAAGGACCTGAATAATCAGATTACAGCAGCGGAATTTACGCTGACAGCCGGGTTAATAGAAGAAGAATATCAGAAGGTGATCGATTCCGGTGCAATTGACCGGAGCTTTGTAAACCAGGCAGAATTAAAGGAAAAAGAGGACCAGCCTCCACTGGAGGTATCGGATGAAGTTACGACGAACATGAAGTTTACGTTCCTGAGTAAAGAGGGGCAGGAAGAGCAGCTCAACGGGACACGCTATTCATGGACGATCACTGCGAACACACAGCTTCCGTATCTGGAGTACGGATATCTGGTAGATACACTCTGTTTTACAGATCATCAGTATGATTTTGAACGGGGAATCACGGTTCATACGCAGAAAGGCGATATCGTTTACACAAAAGAGGATATCAGCCTGGTAACAGGTGGTATTGAGTGGGAGAGCCTGACAGCAGAAGGGCTGCAGCAGTTTATCACTGACAATGGAATTACAGGCCCGTTTTATTATCTCTATGACAGCACGGATAAAAACCCGTTCTTTGAAGATGAGACTGCCACACCTGACGAGCCGGAATATAAACAGATGGCAGTACTGGTGCTTCCATTTACACAGAATGACGGCTGGACAGGTACAGTTACACAGGAACCTCTGCGGATAAAATATTTTACAGACCTGAACCTGCATGGTCTCAGTGTGGATGATTATCTGCTGAAAGTTAAGGCCACTCCGGACTTAAATCCAAAGATTACGAACCTGGCAGCTCTGCTCTGGCACAACGAGGGTGGAAAGGGACCAGGACCACATCTTCCGGAAAAGGTGGACTGGGATAAGACGGGAAGTTCTGATGTGAAGGCAATGAGCAAAAAGGGTGTGTCTTATAATGAGAAGACACAGGAACTGACCTGGAGAATGGACGTCAACCGTTATGGCGCGAGCCTTAAGAATGTTGTGATAGAAGATGTGCTGCCGGATGCGTATGCCCTGGATGTGAATGATGATCTGACGGTCAATATGAGGAAGTATAATCAGATCAGCATGACAGAAGAGGCGGATTCACCGATAACACTTACAAAGGTGCAGAGCATAGATCCTGCTAATATCAAGCCGGGGACCTATACGATTTCAGAAAATGCGGTTGGTAAAAAGGTCATCACCATGGCACTGGGAGACCTGGTATCCTGGGAGAATGGAGCGGCAGTACCATATTGCTGTGTTCTGGACTTTAAGCTGAAACTGATTGACCCCACATATCTGGCTGTTCAGAGTGAAGATCAGACAGTATCGAATCAGGCGAAGATTACAGCTAAGCTGAATGGAAAACCATTCGAAGACCAGACGGAAGGATCCATCAAGGCACCAAATCACCTGATCGATAAGACGGCTGTAGGAAGTTATAATTATCAGAACCATGAGCTGACCTGGCAGGTTGAGGTGAATCCGAATAAATTACCGATCAAAAACGCTGTGATTACAGATACACTGCCCCAGAATATCAGTGGGGAAAGTCTGAAAGATACCAAGTGGACAGACCTGCTGGATATCAAGAAGAACGGGCAGTCTTTAGGAGAAACAGAAAAGAAGGGGCTGATCGACAATCCAACAGTAAATGGACAGAAGATCACTTTTAAATTTAAAAATGAAATTACAGATACTTATTCTTTCACATTTGCAAGTAAAGTGATGGATGCCTGGATAAAGGCACATCAGGATGAGATTGCAGCGGATGGTTTTGCCACAGTTGAAAATCTTGCCCAGTTAGATGGAACAATCTATGGAACATCGATTACAGGTGCCAAAGATACCGCGGAACATACAGTTGACCATATGAAGGTTGGAAAGTCGGGCGTTTACAATGCGGAGGAAGGGACCATCGCATGGACCGTATTGATGAATGTGGATCAGGCGGACATCAGCGGGATGCATCTGGTAGAGGACCTGACGAAAGATGGGAATGCCGGGATTCACGAGCTTGACATGAACTCCATCAAGGTAGAGACTGTTCAGATTGACGAAAACGGCAGTGTCGCAGATCAGTCAGCAAATGAGGTGTCAAACCCGGACCTGCGCTCCATTGATGCAGGGGCAGATCCATCAAAGCTGCCGGATGCCAGGGGATTCGCATTCTATATACCATCCGGATCTCCGGATCATCAAACGTACCGGATAACGTTTACAACGGAACTTTTATCAGGTGCACCATCAGGCGATCTGATTCAAAATAAAGTATACCTGAACAGGGCAGATGATGGAAAATACGATGAAAGTAATCCAAGTGACGGCGGATATGACGGTAATTTCGATGCAGATCATATGGTAACCAAGAGTACACGGCCCAGAGTTACGATGACGAAGGCAAGTGGCAATAGCGTAGACCTTAATGTGCAGGATAAAAATCTTTTGTTAGAGGAAGCAAAATTCCTGCTGACTGCGTATACATTCAATACGAATGCAGCGAATACGATTACGCTTGAGGAAGAGGTGGCACGATACAACAAAGACCGGATAACAGACGGATCAGGCGATGCGCTGTTTTTGAATATCAAAGCGAAATCAAGTACAGGGCAGCCATTAGTTTATCAATTGGTTGAGACAGAAGCACCCAAAGGATATCAGAAAACAAAACCGACTTATATTGTCTTTACAGATGATACAACAACAGATTACACGAAGTTTACACAGGTAACAGACAAAAGCGGCAACGTAAATGATACACTGACCGTAGATACAAATTACTTTATTCGCAAAGCGACATCAGATAAGGCAGAAGAAACAATGGCAGATCTGATGCTGACTGATAAGCCTGTGAACAGCAATTTTACTTTCGGAAAGGAAGTAGCATCCAGTGTAACTTACGATAATGCAGGGAATGCATCCTATACTTATACAGTACCGGCTAAAGACAGCGTTGTGTTCAAGATCACATGGGCTGGAAAATCGGAAGGTCAGATCAATACACAATATGTATCCAATGATGCAAACGGAAACTTTACGATTGAAAATCTGGATCCCGGAACGTATACGCTGACAGAGGTGAAGTCCCCGGCGAATATGACGATCGGTGCACAGTATAAGCTGACTGTGACACCGAATGATACTACAGGCTCCTGTGATTATCAGATCAGCGGGAATGCGAACCACAACACGGTTCTGGCAGTAAAAACAGATGGTACGTCTCAGCAGGTAATTCAGGACGGCTATTTACTGGGCAGTTTTTCATTTACAAAGCAGGTGCAATACGAGGATACTCCGACGAATGGAACCAATCCGAATGAGAACAGGGAGAATTTAGGAAAGACTGCATTCCAGCTTATAAGTACTTCTATTGCGGAAAGTTCGAATCCAACATTTACTCAGATCAAAGAGTCAGATGGAAACGGAAAGGTTGAATTCAAGGATATTCCTGTCGGCGAGTACATCTTGACAGAAGGTACACTGACTAATGGCACCTTTACAGAAAAAGTAGACGGTTATGTTCAGAAGGACTCCGTGAAGGTTATTGTTACAGAAAAAGAAGACCAGTCACAGAAGCTGGGGACCGATAAGGCTGGAAACCCATATTATGGGAAAAAGACAGAGGTAACCTATCAGAAGAATGATTCGCCCACTGACGCACCGGACTTTATAAAAGATGGTGTATATTCTAACACTGCAATCAGGGGAACGATTTCCTTTACAAAGGTGGCGGATGCCGGCAATACCGGGCTTGAAGCATTTAAGCAGGAAAATCAGGTTTTGGCTGGTGCGGCGTTCGGCTTATATCGGAAGATTGGTACAAAGACTGCATCAGAGCCGACATATACGGAAACTTCCGGAAATGATGGAAAGGTAGTATTTAAAGATGTAGAATTTGGTGATTATACCTTAAAAGAAATAACCCCGCCGGAAGGATATCAGGCAGCAGAACAGATTTCTGTCAGCAGAAAAGACTATACAGTTACCACAGAACCATCAGGAGATAAAAGTTTTACATATAATGTGACGGGGAAGGATGCGAAGACGGCTGGCAATGTTAAGAACAGCCTGAAATCCTACTCTGTAACGTTTCATAAGCAGGACCAGGATAAAAATCCATTGTCAGGGATAGAATTTAATGTCTACCGACGAAATGACGGGACGATTGGGATGGATGGAACAGGAATGAAAGTGGTTCCGTGTTCTGATGTGAACACTTATTATCAATACCAGCCGCTCACCAGCGGAACAAAAGAAGATGGGACATTTACCACACCGGTAACAGATGATAAGGGAGTTCTGGAGATCAAGAACCTGCCTTACGGTGATTATCTGCTTGTGGAAAATACCGAGGGAGGCAATCTTCAGGAACGTTACGGAAGCCCGGCAGTCCATATTTCCATTGGGAAGGACGACAAGATCACGGTTTTGATGACTCATAACTTTGAAGGTCAGTTACTGTCAGACGGTCACTATGATAACTTACTGCCAGATACGGACAAAGGATGGAGCAGTTTACCGGAAAACAAAGGAAATTATGATATTGTAAATCAGAAGCAGCATATCTTTGTCCAGATCCATAAGGTGACTGGTAATGAGAAGGCCGATCAGACGCTTGATTCAGCTCAGGCTCAGGATATGGCAGGCGTGCGGTTTGCAGTCTATGAAGGCAGTCAGGCACAGGGAACACCTTATCTGACCCTGGAGACGAACAGCGAAGGCGCGTTTGAGGCCAATGCAGACGGTGCATATCAGGATGCAGGCGACCCGAATGTGTCCAGACATCTCTGGGCAGGGAAGACATACACGATAAAAGAAATATCAGCGCCGGAAGGATTCGATATGGTTTCCGGTGCAGATGATACAAAAACCGCTGCCGTCATCGGCGGAACATCTGCCGGACAGGGTGATACCTTCTATATCTGGAGAGACAAAGATCAGGTGAAGGCGGATCATGTGAAAGCAGGAGCCGATGTACCAAAAGACCACCTTTTTGTAAATGCATACAGCCGCGGAAATATGGCTCTGACCAAGGTGGATGCAGAGGATGGAAACATCAGGATAGAGGGAGCCGAATTCCAGTTAAAGGTCAAAGATGAGGGCTCAGACAAGGGAAGAGTGGCAGCTATCCTCAAGGATTCAGGAAATGGGAAATATACCCTTGCACCTGTCCCTGATACCATCCTTTCAAAAGTAACTCAGAAGGAAATGGAGAACGGTCTGAAGGCCGATTATCTCTATAATGCAGGTACGAAAGAGGCGCCGGATTACCGGATACTGACAGGAACATATACAATAGAAGAGACGAAAGTTCCAGATGGTTATATAAAGGCAGATCAGATCTGTAAAGATAATACAATAGAAGTCTCTGCATCAGGAAACCGTGACATTCAGATCACTCTGGAAGAAGATGCAGTCCGCTTAAAGCTTGTAAAAAAGGCTGCGGATACGGGTGCAGAATTAAGTGGTGCACAGTTTACCGTAACAGGAAGGTTCAAGGATGACAAGGACAAGAAAGATGCGGTAAAGACACTGGAACAGGCAAACAGCCAGAGAGCATTTCTGACAGGTGAGACTTATATCCTGCATGAGAAAACAGCACCTTATGGATTCCTTGCAGGGGAAGATATAGAGGTTGGATTTAACGAAAAAGGTGAGGCCGGGATCCTGTCATTGACACAGAACGATCCGGCGCATCTGGATGCTCAGGACAGCAGAAAGCAGACCATTATTTACGCAGATGAGCCTCTTGATATTCAGCTTCTCAAAACAGACGAAACTGATCAGCCGCTGGCAGGTGCAGTCTTCACATTAACAGGAACATTTGTCAAAGACGGCGTGCTGGAGAGTACAGAGCGTGAACTGACTGTGACCAGTGAGGAAAAGAGCATTTCCCTGACCAGAGCTTTGAACGAGTCTCTCAAGACAACGGGAATGAATCTTGCACAGGGACAGACGTATCAACTGAAAGAAATCAAGGCACCGGACGGATATATTCGTGAGAAAGCTGTCATTGGATTTAAATTGACCGCGGATGGAACCATTGAGGAGGCAGACAAGGCCGCATGGAAAGACACCGGATACAGGATCGGGAAGGATCAGGATGACAGGGCGGTCATCGTTCAGCTGAAAAACGAGCCAACCGCATTCGCATTGAAGAAGACATCAGATTCCGGACAGCCTCAGAAAGGTGTAGAATTTACCATTACGCCGAAGGATGGAAGTTCCTTCCTGGATGCAGAAAAGAAGGAATTAAAGCTTACAACAGGGGCGGAAGGAACAGCAGAAGTTTCAGGTCAGCTGAAACATGGAAATACGTACACAGTACATGAAGAAAAGGCACTGCCTGGATATCACTACGCGGCAGATTTTGAGATTTCCGTGGATGAAGACGGTGTTGTAAAGGCAGGAGAGATCATCGTGAGTTCCAGGGCACCATATGCAGTTGTGGACAAAGCGCTGGATATCCGTATCTGCAAAAAGGATGATACGGGCAGAGAAATCCAGGGGATTGCATTTACTCTGACAAAAGAGAATGCAGACCCGAAAGAAACCTGGAGCCTGAAATCAAATGCAGACGGTCTGTTAGAAGTGACAGACAGCAAAGGAAATAAGACAGCAGACCTGGCGTCTGTTTTAGAGGCCGGACAGAGTTATGTACTGAGTGAAGAGGTGAAAGATGCATCGCCATATGCAGCGCTTCAAGCACCTGTAAAGATTCAGATCAGCCGGGAAGGCCGGATCGTGGAGGAAAGCCTTAAGACCGATAATCCAGTGCTTAAGGATTGGATTACACTGAATCAGGATGGTCTGACACTGGAAATCAGAAATGACAGGACCGAACTGAACATTCAGAAGGCGGACCAGAATGGTCAGCCGCTGGAAGGTGCCAGGCTTGGCATTTACAGCGATGATCAGGGCACTTTAGGCAGCCTTGTAGTACTGGATGGCAGGGAACTGAAATGGTTCAGTGAAGCGGGCAGGGCGTTCCATATGAGAGGTCTGCCGACGGGGATTTACTGGCTGAAAGAAACAGGAGCACCGACCGGATATGTGACAGCAGATCCGATCCAGTTCGAGTTGAAGAGTGACAATACAATAGAGATCAAAAACCAGACGGGCAAAGTGGAAGGCACCACCATCACTATGACAGATGAACAGGTGATTGGCGCATTTACAGTGGTGAAGACACAGAGCGAAACCAACACACCAGTGGAGGGAGCAGTCTTTGCGCTCTATCAGCAGACCGGTGAGAATCCGGCTGACACAGATGAGCTCCTTGCAGAAGGAATCACGACGAAAGCGGATGGAACATGGAGTTCTGAGAACTCCGATATCCAGAGGCTGGATGATTCTGCAAAGACACTGGGAGATGGCCTTACCTACGGCAGATATTATCTGAAAGAAATGAGTACGCCGGATGCATATCAGTTAGATACCACCCCGATTACATTTACCATCGAGGGCAGACAGTCAGGGGATGCAGTGATCCAGCCGGATGTGAAGACAGTCAGGGCAGAGAATGCAGCCTACAGCCGGGAACTCAAAGTGGAGAAACAGGACAGGGAAGACCAGAGTATTCTTGAGGGTGCAGTATTCATCCTGACACGGATCAAGGATGCGAAGGGAAATGAAGTGGCAGAGGATGCCGCAGAGGCAGTTACAGACAGTACCGGAACGGCAGTATTTACCATTGCAAAGAAAGGGACCTACAGGCTCGCTGAGATCAAGGCGCCGAACGGATATGCAGACGCATCAGTGGAGGCTCCGGTTTATGAAAAAGAATTTACAGTAGACGATGATACAATATCCTCTGTTCTTCTGGAGGCAGACACCGTGAAAAATGTGGTTGCCAACGAGCGCAAGACAGGAACCCTGACATTAACCAAACAGGACGGTCTTGACGGGCAGGAACTGGACAATGTGATCTTCACACTCTACCGGAAAGATGGAGAGGACAGCTTCCAAAAGGCAGGCGAGTTTGCTACCGGTAACAGTTACGTAAGAACTGCTGACCAGGAGTGGGAAGGACAGCCGGATGAGGCAGGAAAGCTGATGGTTGCCGGACTTCCATGGGGAACCTACTATATTGAAGAGACCTCACCACTGGATGGATATGTGACGAACGATACCAGGTTTGAATTCCATATCGGAAGATATGAATCAGACATCGTACTGAGTGTTGACCAGGGCGTGATCACGAATACCCAGACAGAGATACAGTTCTACAAGTCCGGGCTTTATAATGAGAGCTGTTCGGACACCGCAGTCGGAGCACCATCTCCGGATGCAGCTAAGAGAATGGAAGGCGTAACATTTACCGCCTATACAGACCCGGATGCCACGGCTTCATCCAAAGTGGCAGAGGCAGTCAGCGATGCAGATGGAAAAGTGGTATTTAAGAAATTAGCCATTGGTACCTATTACATCAGGGAAACAGCGTTGCCGGATACGGCAGTGGCAGAGCACTATAAACTGGATGAGAAGACCTATGTTGCAGTGCTTGACCAGAACGGGCAGTTTGCCGGACTGAAACGGATGGACGGAACCGATGTGGCAGATAATACGGTGATCAATGATGTGGAGCGGACGGATATCGTGATCGAGAAAGTAGACGAGAAGAATCCGGACCGGAAACTGCCGGGATCTACCTATGGATTGTTCAAACGTGTTTCCCATGTAACACGCATCTCTGCACTTGCACTGTCAGACGAAATCGGAAAGAACGAAACAGGAAAAGACGACTGGGTGCAGATCGCACAGGCAACAACCGATGAGAAGGGAATTCTCAAATTTACGGGGGTTCTGATGGACACCGAATATCAGATCCGCGAGCTGATCGCGCCGGACGGCAGTTATGTATCAGGAAAACCACTGACCATTTCCTTTAAAGTGGAAAATGGCAAAGCCGTGATTCAGTCCTTTGATGACGGAGAAGGTACCACAGAGGTAGACCCTGAGACAGGTGAAATCGTCTGGAAGGAACCACAGGTAGAAGTGGAATTTTCCAAGAAGGATGAGGAAGGAAAGCTGCTTAGCGGTGCAAAACTGGAAGTACAGGATGCAGAGGGCAATGTGATCGAATCCTGGACATCAGAGGCAGACAAGACATATACTTCCTATGGAAAATTAGTGATCGGAAAGACATACTATCTGGTAGAGAAAGAGGCGCCGGATGGATATAAGATCGCAGATCCGGTGGAATTTACTATACCGGTGGAGACGGTAGGACCGAATGAGAACAAGGTAATCCATGTAGAAATGATTGATCAGAAGATTCCGGTGAAAGAGGAACCAGATACGAAGCCGGGAACGGGTGACAAGACGGATAAAGTGGAGAAGCCGGATACGCCGTTGAAAAAGCTGGTGGAAAAAGTCAGGACAGGAGATTATACGAATATCTGGGCTTATATCCTCATGCTGGCTGCAGCAATGGCTGTGATCATCGGTGCGGTGGTCTATAAGAAAAAACGGAAATAAGGAACAGGAAAAGGGCGAAGAAACCGGAAGGAATCTTCGCCCTTTTTCATGGGCGATACTACGATTCTGTGATATAATTATGTGTAATATGTAAGCGAGGAGGAATGAGAATGGACGCAAGACTGGAACCTTTGTTTACCCCATGGAAGATCGGAAACTGTGAGATCAAGAACCGTATCGTATTAACATCCATGGGCGGAACCAACCTGTTAGGCTGGATGGAGAAGCACCATTTTGACAAGGAAGGGGCCCGCTTTATTCTGGAAGTGGCAAAGAACAATGCCGGGCTGGTGCTGCCGGGCTGTCAGCCCGTCTATAACCCGATGTTCGGACAATGGCTGTACAAGAACAAGAAGATGTATGAGGAGTTAAAGAACTGGCTCCCCGAGTTCCACAAGACAGGCGCGAAGCTGTTCGTCCAGCTGACTGCAGGCTTTGGGCGGTCCTTTACGATCAGCACGATGATGGAGTCTCTCTACACGAATAAGTTCCTGCGTGTGGTTTCGAAGCCGTTCATGGATCTGGACAAGATCACGGCGACGGCGAGCCCATCCCCGAACCGGTGGTCTGACAAGGTTCCTTCCAGGGAATTAAGAGTGGAGGAAATCAAAGAGTATGTGGACGCATTTGCAAAGTGTGCCAGACTGCTCAGGGATGCAGGTGTGGACGGTGTGGAGATCCATGCGGTGCATGAGGGGTACCTGCTGGACCAGTTTACTCTGAAATACGTGAACCACCGCACCGACGAGTATGGCGGCTCGTTCGAGAACCGCTACCGTTTCCCGGTGGAAATCGTGCAGGCGATCAAGAAGGAATGTGGAAAAGACTTTCCGGTATCCTTAAGATACAGCGTCCGTTCCATGACCAAGGGGTTCCGTGAAGGGGCTCTTCCGGGGGAAGATTTTCAGGAGGCAGGCAGAGATATGGAGGAGTCCGAGAAGGCTGCAAAGTATCTTCAGGATGCCGGATATGATATGCTCAACTGCGATAATGGTACCTATGATGCGTGGTACTGGGCACATCCGCCGATCTATATGCCCAAGAACTGTAATCTTGCGGATGTGGAGCATATCAGAAAGTTTGTGGATATCCCGGTGGTCTGTGCAGGCAGGATGGATCCGGCAGTGGCGGCAGATTCCATTGCAGCAGGGAAAATCGACGGCGCGGGATTTGCCCGCCAGTTCCTGGCTGACCAGGAGTGGGTCACCAAGCTGATGGAAGGAAAAGAGGAGGACATCCGGCCCTGCATCCTGTGCCATAACGGATGCTTTAACATGTGCCATTATAAAGGTGTGCCGAATGACCAGGATCTTTCAGACAGCCTGCATCTGTCACGCTGTGCCATCAATGCGGAAACGATGCAGTGGGATAAGCATTATATTCAGAAGACTTCATCCCCGAAGACAGTCCATATCATCGGCGGCGGTATCGGCGGCATGGAGGCGGCCAGAGTCCTGAAATTAAGAGGGCATCACCCTGTGATCCATGAAAAGAGCGGCGTTTTAGGCGGCACTTTTATCCCGGCGAGTGCGGAATCTTATAAGGATAAGCTCAGGGACCTGCTTGCCTGGTACATAAGACAGATGGAGCTGCTGGGCGTTGAGGTCCATCTGAATGAAGAAATCAGTGACACTGCACAGTTCGGAAGTGACCCGGTCATCATTGCGACGGGCGCGGCTCCCCGGTATTTGAAGAGCGTACCCGGTTATGAGCATATGATCGAGGCCTGTGAGTATCTCAATGGTGCAGAGGTCGGCGAGGTGGTCGCTGTCATCGGAGGAGGTCTGACAGGAAGCGAGATTGCCTATGAGCTGGCATTGAAGGGGAAAAAGCCGGTCATTGTAGAGATGAAGGATGACCTGATTTCCCAGAAAGGGGTCTGTCTCGCCAACAGCTCCTACTTACGGGAGTGGTTCGCACTTCATAAGGTTCCGGTCTATCTGGAGACGACACTCAAAGAGGTCAGAGAAGGTTCTATCATCTGCACGACGAAAGAGGGCAAAGAGGTGGAGATCCCATGTGACTCTGTCATCAGTTCCGCGGGCTATATTTCCACGCCTCTGGCAGAAGCAGGAAAGAGTGCATATCTGGTCGGAGACTGCAAAAAGGTAGGGAACTTAAGGACTGTGGTATGGAGCGCATATGAGGCGGCAATGAAAATTTAAGAGGAGGCCGGATAGAATGGAAAAGGTAAAAATGAAACTGTCATCTGAGCAGGAGGCAATCCGAAATGGCAGCAGGGGCGAGGTCATGGCAAAGGTGATGGAGACGATGATCCGTTACGGCGAGCTGTTCGGTGCAGAGTCCATGGTCCCGATTACCAGCGAGTATAATCATCTGGTCACTTCCTTCGGGCTGAAAGCCCTGGGTCCTGTGTATGACCTGATGCAGAAACTGATCGATGCGGGATGTGTGTCTTCCCAGAAGTTTACGGCAGACCCGAGGCCGTTGGACAAGAATGTCCCCAGTTCATTTCTGCAGAATTTTGTATTTGATCATTTCATGTATACCAGACAGGATTTCTATGAGGAACAGCTGAGGAAGCTGGGACTGCTTGAGAAGGATGCATTTACGTGTATCTGTTATATGGATGAGGTCGGAAATACGCCGAAGCAGGGAGATGTCCTGTCCTGGTCGGAATCGTCCGCTGTAGTCTATGCCAACTCCGTGCTGGGCGCAAGATGTAACCGGAATTCCGGAATCATTGACCTGATGGGCTCTGTGGTTGGTTATGTGCCATATTTCGGACTGCTGACAGATGAGGGAAGGAAGGCCTCCTGGATCGTGGAGATTCGGACTACGAAAAAACCGGAGGCTCAGCTGTTAGGTTCCGCCATCGGCATGAAGGTAATGGAGGATGTGCCTTATATCACAGGGCTGGATCAGTGGCTTGGAGAGCTGGACGAGGATGCAAGGACCTATCTGAAAGATTTCGGCGCTGCGACGGCTTCTAACGGAGCGGTGGGGCTGTATCATGTGGAAGGAATCACACCGGAGGCGGTACAGCAGAAAAGAGAACTTCTGATCGAGAATCCGAAGGTATATGTGATCGATGACGAAGAGTTACAGCGTGTCTGCGACAGCTACCCGGTCATCTGGAAAAAGAAAGATGCCAGACCAAAGCTGTGCTTCATGGGCTGTCCTCATATGAGCCTGAACCAGCTGATCAGCTGGACCAAAAGGGTAGAGCAGGGACTGGAGAAGACGGGGAATCCGAAAGTGACGATCCCGACGGTATTTACAGCCGCCCCGGCAGTGCTTGAGAAGTTCCGGGAGACACCTTATGCAGCCAGGCTTGAAAAGACGGGTGTGATCGTTTCTTATATCTGCCCGCTGATGTATATGAATAACCCGTTAAGTGAGAGTATGCCGGTGATCACATCCAGCAATAAGCTGCGTACTTATACGAGTGCGAGGTACTATACGGATGATGAGATACTGGAAAAAATCACAACGTAACCTGATCAGAAAAACAGCGAAGCGGGTTACGGATATCCGTTTTGACCATAGGTAATGGAGGGATCATGTAATGAAAAGTTTTCAAGGAAGAGTTGTAACTCCGGGGAACATCACCGCACAGGCGCTGGTGTCACATGGGGGCTTAAATACGCTGGCGTCTTTTCAAAAGGCCCTGCAGTTCGGGGATAAAAAGGCAACCTGCGGGGATCAGAATAATCCGGATCTGTATGGAAAGCAGATGGCAGGAAAGGCTTTATGCCTGCCCAGGACCATCGGTTCTACGACAGGCGGGCTGGTCCTGTACTGTGCCTGCTCCATGAAACGGCAGCCGGCATGTATGCTGTTCTCCGAACCGATTGATTCTCTTGCCGGGGCAGGTGCGATTCTGGCGGATGTGTGGCTGGAGGATGTCACAATGCCGGTCGTAGATTCCCTGGGGGAAGAGTTTCTTAAATATGTAAAGGACGGGATGAAGATTACCATGAAGGAAGATGGAGTTGTGGTAGTAGAGGAATAGAAAAATGTGGATATTATTTGCAGCAGGTTCCGCTTTTTTCGCCGGAGTTACATCGATTCTGGCAAAGTGCGGGATCGAGAAGACGGATTCGAATGTGGCAACAGCAGTACGTACCATCGTTGTTTTCATCTTTTCCTGGATCATGGTGCTGATCGTGGGCAGCCAGTCCCAGATCACATCCGTTGATACGAAGACCTTTGTATTTCTGATCCTGTCAGGACTTGCTACGGGAGCGTCATGGATGTGCTATTTCCATGCGCTCCAGATCGGGGATATTAATAAAGTCGTTCCCATCGATAAGTCCAGTACCGTGCTGACGATCATTCTGGCATTGATATTCCTGGGAGAGGGAATCACATGGCAGAAGCTGATTGCAGTGATCGTGATCGCCGCAGGGATTCTATTGATGATCCGGAAAAAGGAATCAGAGAGCACCGCTCAGAAAAAGGGGAAAAGCTGGATGATCTATGCGGTGCTTTCGGCGGTTTTTGCGAGTCTCACAGCTATTCTTGGGAAAATTGGAATCACCAATATTGAATCAAATCTGGGAACCGCGATTCGGACTTCTGTAGTACTGGCCATGGCCTGGCTGATGGTATTGGTCACAAAAAAGCAGTCTGAGGTACGGAAAATCGAGAGGAAGGAGCTTCTCTTTATCTGCCTTTCAGGGATCGCGACAGGTGCCTCCTGGCTCTGCTACTACAGGGCACTTCAGGACGGACCGGCAAGCGTGGTTATCCCGATCGATAAGCTGAGTATTCTGGTTACGGTTGCATTTTCCTACGTTGTATTCCACGAGAAGCTGGATAAACGGTCAGGGATGGGACTGCTTCTGCTGGCAGCGGGGACCGTTGCGATGGCATTTTTGTAGGACAGGTAATGAGAAGAACTGGTGTAATAGAAAAGACGGCTGTGGCAGCCGTCTTTTCATGTCTCTTTTCTTAAATTTTCTATTCATCCGCCGGCTTTGGAATCTTTGACAATTCATCATTCAGTCTGACCGCCAGTTCCTGGGGGAATGCCTTCCCCAATTTAGAAATCATTTTCGCCAGTTTGAAGTTTTTCGCCAGATAAATTGTCTCTTTTCCCGTGACAGGGACAAAGTAAGACTCCAATATTTTTTCCGCCTCCGCATTTTCCAGAATCTCAGCAATGCGGTCATTCACGGAGTAGGTACCTGACACGAAATGAAAGTCATCTGTATTTTCGAACCAGTTTACGATTCCTGCTTTTCCTTCCAGATCGGTCATCTTGTAGGATTTATTATATGTCTGTACTCCGTTGAGCACAAGTTCATCCTGAGTATCTTCCGCCTTCGCAAGAAGTGTATGGCTCCCCAGCGACAGATTTACTGTGAAGCAAAAGACCTTACTGCCTTCCAGGGAAGCAATCTTTTCGCCGTCCAGATATAAAGTAACCTCAGGCTGGTTGGAGTACACTTTGATTTCCCGTTCTTTCGCCACGCGGTCTACATAATGATGACCGCAGATGTGGACAAATGGTTCCTCGGACCAGTAAGCTTTATATAAATAAAAAGCGTCTTTTTTCACTTTCCGGTCATAGGTGATAAGACCTTTCTGGTTCACTCCCGGTGCGCCGCCTTCATCTCTGCGGTCGCTGCCGAAATCAAACATGTTCCACACATAATGGCTCCAGACAAAAGGCCTCTTGTCGAGAATCGCTTCCAGTTTTTCGTGGAGCAGTGCCTGGTAATCCTCGGTATAGTCATTTGCTTTTGGCTTATCGCTGTGATACCGTATGGAACCATCTCCGCCATATTCCGAAAGTCCTACACATATGGAGGGGGATTCCTGGTGGAACTTATCCAGCCATCCAGCCAGGTCCTCCGGCTCTCCTAAGTACCAGCCAAAATAATGGTTGAAGGAGGTCAGATCAGGGATCTTTACAAGCTGGCTGTCTCCGGGTACATTGCCCAGGCATGCCTGGCAGGTCAGACGGGCCGGATTCAGACTTTTTGCCATATCATGAAGTTCCTGTACCATTTTTGTCAGGTCAGGGTCTACTTTCATACTTTCCATATTCTGGATTGTAGTTTCATTTTCCAACCCCCAAAAACAGATGGAGGGGTGGTTATAGTTCTGGCAGATTAATTCTGCCATCTGGCTTCTCAGGTTTTCGCAGGCGCCTTTTGTCTTGCTCATCTGTGAAATAAATGGGATTTCCGCCCATACTACAAGCCCCCTCTGGTCACACAGATCATAAAAATAAGCATCGTGCTGATAGTGTGCAAGGCGGACAGAAGTCGCCCCGATCTCGCAGATCAGTTCGATATCTTCCTCGTGCTCTGCCCTGCCGATGGCCCAGCCTTTATCCTTCCGGTCCTGATGCCTGGAAACACCGTGAAGCGGATAGCTTTCTCCGTTTAAGAAAAATCCCTTCTCTGCATCGACAGAAAATGAACGGACTCCAAAAGGGATTTCCAGCCTGTCCAGTGCTGTCTCATCTGCCAGAACCATGCTGTCTGCCGAGTCTGCACTGTTCGCCCCATCTGTCAGACTTGCCCGCAACGTATAAAGATAAGGATCCTTTCTCCCATTCCACAAATGAGGAGTTTCAAATTCCAGTACCACCGGTTCCTCAGACCAGGGAAGATGGACCTTCGCCACACACTCATTGTCGGCATCCAGTACAGCATATTCTGCCATCAGCCCCGGAACCGGGTTCTCAACCATGCTTCGCACGGTGACCTCAGCCTTCCCATTCTTCACTCCGGCATCAATGTAAATGCCGCTGGATGCATAATGGTTCACAGCAAAGTGTGTCCTTGCGACTGTCAAAAGGGAAACATCTCTGTAGATCCCACCGAAAAAGGTATAATCGGCTGTCCTTGGATACACGTCCTCATTGTCCCGGTTATCTGCCTGAACGCAGAGCAGGACATCTTTCTGTCCGGCATACTCTGTAAGATCCACCCGGAAGGCGGAATAGCCTCCGGCATGTGTCCCAAGCAGTGTTCCATTGACATAGACCTTTGCCACACTGTTGACGGCAGCAAATTCCAGATATAATTCCTGCGTCTTATCAATCACAGGCAGGTCCAACAGTTTCTGATACCAGCAGGCTCCGCGGTAATAATCATTTCCACCGTCCTGCCCGTCATACTGGTTCCAGGTATGAGGAATGTCAACGGATGAGGCCTGAGGCAGTGTCAGACGCTGCGTTTCCAGACCGGGAAGGTCTTCCTTTGAGAAAAGCCAGCCCTGGTTTATATTTTCTTTTTTACGCATGTAATACCTCCATGTTTCTTACATTTAAGAGCTTTTTTACTTACTGGATTCCCTGCTCTCTTCTCTTTTTCAGTTCTTCTACATTCTGATTGATGATATTCTTTGTCAATGGATAAACGAACATCAGGATCAGTGCTACAATAATATAGACTGCAGCAGGAATGGAGGTTGCGATCGTATAAAGAGAAGACTTTACGGCTGCTGTCTGTACAACACCAGGAGTTGTGTCAAATGCAATCATGCCAAGTACAAAGCCGCTGAGTCCGCTTCCGATTGCCTGTCCTACTTTACGTGAAAAGGAGTAGGAGGCATACACAATCCCGTCCTCACGTGTGTGTGTCAGGATCTGCTGGTAGTCAATGACATCAGAAACATGTGCCCACACAGTCATAGTCCAGAAGCCAAATGCGAAGGTATTGATGATTGCAAATGAAAAATATACCCAGACATTGGTGACTCTTAAAAGGCATAGGATGATCTGGCTTACTCCGGCAATGAAAAACAGGATGGATGAAACTTCCTTTTTCCCATATTTTGCAGTGATTTTTGCAATGAACGGAGCCATTAAGATGGAAACGCCTACCCCGACAAAGGTCATCAGTGAAAGCGCACCTTTATTATTAAAGTAGTCAATATATACATATTGTGACAGACCGTTTGTGACATTTGAGCAAAGCATTAAAAGGATTGAGCACAGGATCAGGATCAAAAGGGCCTTGTTCATAAAGATTCCTTTAAATGTCTGTCCCAGGGATACTTTACTGATATTTGGCACATCTTTGACACGCTCTGTTGTATTTAAGTAGCAGACTGCATAGCAGATGATAGCTGCTACAGAAAAGATTCCCGCGATCATGGTAAGCCTTGGACCAGAGAGCACCTGATTTCCATTTGCATCTGTTGTATAAATCACGATAGGAGTCACAACGCCGATAAACAGACCGGAAAAGGTTCCGCCCATAGAACGCCAGGTTGAGAGGGATGCACGTCCTTTCGGGTCCTCTGTCAATGCAGCAGCCATAGAACCATAAGGGATGTTGATCGAGGTGTAGAATACACTTCCCCAAAGGATATATGTCACCCACATTAACACGATTTTAACCGCCATGGGAGCTCCGGCAAGCCCGGACTGGTACATCAGGAAGCTTGCGATGGCAACAGGTCCTGCCATTCTGCGTATCCATGGACGGAATCTTCCGTCTTTGGCTGCCTTGCTGGTGTCGACGATGCGTCCCATGGTGATATCTGTAAAAGCATCCAGCAGTTTGGAACACAGAAGCATGGCCCCGACTAAAGCAGCATTGACACCCATGACTTTGGTATAAAATACGAGGATGTATGAGCTTGCAAAATTGAACATCAGGTCATTTCCCAGATCTCCAAAAAGATAGCCCACCTTATCCCGTATGCCAAAGGGGCGTGTTGAAACGTTTACTTGGTTCTTCATAAAATTTTACCTCCTTTTTGTGAAAACCTTTACTGGTTTCCAGTCATAATGTTCTGGACCTATTTTATAGAAGTATGAAGGTTAGAAATAGACAAAATTCTACAATTTTTAGCATAAATCTCAACATCCGCCCCGAAAGTGTGGATAAACTGACGATAAAATGTTAATATGAAATATAATATACAGACAAAATGACGGCTTGAGGAGGGATACATGTTGGGCATCCAGGACAAAGAAAAGAGGATCAAGAGTGTGAAGGAATTTTTGCGTATCATTGACCAGATGGCAAAAACATCCTATTTTTATATTACAGAGGAGCAGGAGAATCAGGAGTATGCCCCGGACCCCACCTGCCCGGATTTCATTAAAAATGTGATCACCGAATTTTTGGAAGGCCCTCAGATCGCAGAGATGCCATGTGACTCGGGGATTCATTTCATTCTGAATTTCGGCATTCATTTTCTTGTCTACCATCTTCCAGGGAAAGAAGGATACTGTGTCATCGGCCCGCTCCGTTATAAGCGGCCTGCGCGTGCAGAGATAACAGCCTATGTCAAGAAGTACGGTCTGGAGAAAAATTATCAGTACATACTGAGCAGTTTCTTAGGCTCTATCACAGATGAACATGCAAGCGCATGGCCTCTTGCATATATTTTAGAGCACATTTATGATATGGATCTGGATTCGGAAGAATTTGGAGCACTTAAACGTGTTTATCTGGAAGATATGCCACAGGAGGGAATCAGTGTGGCACCACCGGTGAAGTCTGACATGCGGATCATAGATGAAAAGTATGAAAAGGAGCAGGAGCTGCAGACGCTGGTTGCACAGGGAAAACGGATTGCAGCAGGCAGACTCATGGAGGCTCATGACAAGACAAAATACTTCCGTCATTCCGGGTTAAATTCCATGCTTCGGATGATTACCCTGAATCTCCTGTGCAGACAGGCATTGATACAGGCAGGTGTCACGCCTGCTTATATCGAGCATATCTATGCTTCTTATATCCGGGAGACTGCCGGCAATATGAGTGAGCTCGAATGCAGGGAGGATCAGTATACTGCCAGGATGCTGGATGATTACTGCAAACTGGCAAGAGATTATTCCACCCAGAATGCCTCCGGCCCGGTGCGCAAGATCATAGATTATGTCCTGCTGAATTATACAGAGGATATTTCGGTCAGTGTTATTGCGGTATATCTGGATATGACGCCGAATTATGTTTCCTCGATTTTCAAAAAAGAGATGGGACAGTCTCTGACAAATTACATCAATGAGGTCAGAGTGGAATCCAGCCTGAATCTTTTAAGACACACGGATCTGTCGATCAGTGAGATTGGAGAGCGGGTTGGCTTTAAGGATTACAATTATTTCTCCAGAATCTTTAAAAAACAGATGAATGTCTCGCCGGCCGCATACCGGAAAGAAACAGCTAACCATAATAAGTGATTCAATAAAGGAGCACAAAGCCATGAGCCACGAAAATTCAAACAAGAAGGAAAAGAAATATTCCTTCTTCAGCCATAAAGAATGTGAATATTTCCCCTGCCACAAGACGAACGATCCGGAGAATTTCAACTGCCTGTTCTGCTATTGCCCATTATATGCGCTGGGGGACAGATGCGGCGGGAACTTCCGTTATACGGAAAAAGGAGTCAAGGACTGTACGAACTGCCTTCTGCCGCATAAGAGAGAGAACTATGGGTATGTTACAGGTAAATATCAGGAGATCAAGGAACTTGCCTTGAGGGAACGGAACAATCCAGGCAGGGATGGAAAAAAAGAAAAGTGATCACCGGAACGGAAAGAGGGCAGGAATGATTCCTGCCCTCTTCAAAAGATGAAACCTCAATCCTTACAGATCCCGGTTAGTTCCTGCATAAGCAGCAATCTGCTGCTACCAGGGCGTTCACCCGGTTGCGCAATCTGCAGGATGGTCATTTACGCATACCTGGCTGTGGTATTTTTCAATCTCTTTTTCCCAGAATGCCTGATCCTGTGCACCTGTATAGGCATCTCCAAGCTGCTCACCGTCACGGTTCAGGAAGATCGTAGTAGGTGTTTCCGGATATTTGTCAAGCATCTGCTTATCCACTTCTTTGGAATCCAGAAAATGTAGATAGTTGGCATCGGTCTTTGAGATGACAGCGGCCGCCGCTTCATCTCTCTTTTCTGTAACGCCCCGGATTACACCGACGATCTGCACCCCTTTTCCGGAATACTGGCCTGAAATCGCTGAAAAGGCTTTCATTTCATCCTCACAGGATTCACAGGAAGGATCCCAGATGTTGATCACGGTCAATTCTGCATTCTGAAGGAGCCGGGTTAATTCCGTTTCGGTTCCGTCGAATTTTTTCAGCTTAAAATTTTCAAATGAAGCAGTCACATCCGCTTTTGAGAGACTTTTACTTTGAAGCTCGGTTTCCTGTGAAGCATCGGCTTTGGGAGACTCTGCTGTCTTGGAAGAAGTGCTGCAGGCGGTAAGTGACAATGCGGCAGCAGTTATGGCTGCCAGCAGGACAGTTCTTTTCTTCATGGAGATTCACCTCTTTCTGTAAAAATTAATGATACAGTTCATACTGTAATGATAACAGTTACAGAAAGACATGTCAAGGAAATTAGAAGAAAGATACCATTTTTTTGCAGAAACGTATGCATTCTTGTGATATAATGCTCGTATAGTAACCATCAGTCAGGCAAAGGAGGCAGATTTATTATGGAAATGAAAAGTGTAGCATTGATCGGACTTGGTGCAATGGGTGTATTTTTTGCACCGCGCATGGAAGAGCACCTGGGAAGGGAGAATTTCTGTGTCATCGCGCAGGGCAGGCGGAAAGAGCGCCTGGAGAATAAAGGAGTGACTGTCAACGGGGTGAACCACCGGTTTCCGATCTGTACACCGGCAGAAGGTACGCCGAAGGATCTTGTGATCATGGCGGTGAAGGACATGGGGCTGGATCAGGCGATCAAGGATATCCAGTCATTCGTCGGAGAGAAGACACAGATCCTGTGTGTGATGAACGGTGTGGACAGCGAGGAGAAGGTAGCAGCAGTCTATGGATGGGACCACGTTTTATATTCCTATATGAGGATGTCTATTGTGATGAAGAACGGCAGGGCTGATTTTGATCCGTACTGGGGCAAGCTGTATTATGGAGAGGCAAAGAACGAAGTCCTGACAGAGAGGGTACAGGCAATCGCGGACCTGATGGACAGGTGCGATATTCCTTATAAGATAGAGAAGGACATGATGTGGGGACTCTGGTTCAAGTATATGTGCAATGTGGGAGAGAATCTGACCTGCGCGATGCTTGGGATTCCGTTCGGGATGTTCCGTGACAGTGAGCCGGCGAATGAGATCCGCTGGGCGGCGATGAAAGAGGTGCAGGCTGTCGCAGAGAAGAAAGGGATCATCATCACAGATGAGCAGATGCGCAAGCAGTATGATACCATCTGCCGGATTCCCTATGAGAATAAGCCTTCTACACTGCAGGATCTGGAGGCAGGGAAAAAGACGGAGATCGAGATGTTCGCAGGCAGCATGGTGAGGATGGGAAAAGAACTCGGGATTGCAACTCCGGTATGCTGGGTATTCGAGCAGGCAATTAAAGTGCTGGAAGAAAAGAATCAGGCATTGTCCGAAGGAAAACCAGAAAAAAAGGCAAAATAGGAAGACCATGCAGTTCCAACGTAAAAAAGCCGATACAGGGATGAGAATACAATCTCTCCCGTATCGGCTCTTCTAGTGTAATCTTCTCAGGAACAATCCGTTATCTGTGATACGCACAGTACCCGGATGCCTGTAAGCATATGGCAATGTACTGCTTAAATTGAATCCGCAATCTTCTCATGCAGGTCCTTGATTGGCATATCAAGCGCCACTGAAAATTCATAGTCGATCAGCTTTGCAACTTTCTGCAGGTATCGGTCATCGCTGACACAGAGATGCTTTCCATTCTTTACACGCCGGTCTTTTTCCTGGAGGATCCCCTTGAACATCTTAAGTCTTGTGAGGCAGCAGCCATTCTTTAAGACATCCATATATTCTTTCTCACGCAGTTTTGCATTCGGATTGTACTGTCCTTCCAGGTCAGGCAGCTTGGCAAGGCAGCACCTGGCAGTCTCTTTCGAGATAACAGGGCGCAGCTTCGCCTCATGCGCAAGAGTGACATAGACTACATTTTTAGAATTCTCGAGAGATTCCAATGTATAGTACTTCCGGTCTGATGTGATAAAATCGGGAATACCGATATCTTTAATCTGGTACAAGTCGCCGTTTTCATAAACTACAATTTCATTGATCTGATACATTCTTCACCTTTACTTTCTATAGAATGACTAAAAAGGAATAAGCTGCGTTGGCAGTGCGAAAGAGTTACCAAACGTAGCTTATTCATCTATTATAGCACAAAATGGATCAGATTTGTTCTTTTAATTTCCGTAATCCATAGAAAATGGCATCTTCGTTTCCGAATGCGCCTGCTTTTGTGATGACTTTGAGTCCGTCGAAGGTGCCCCCCGTCAGCCGCATCATGGGGATTCCGGTACTCATCTCTCCCGTGATGGCAGAGCCCTCACAGCCGGCTTTCTCAAAAAATCCCATTGCCGTATCCCCCCCAGTAAGGAAGAGACCGGATATTTCCACCTTTTCCAGTATTTTTTTTGCCAGGGTCCCCATAATTGCCTGTACTGCTTCGCTGACTGCCTCACGTTTCATGCCTTTCTGGCTGCCGTAGTCTATGGTGTGGATAAGCTCTACCCTGTCGTAGGATGCGGAGGATAAAAGGATGGTGTCCTTCCCGGCAGATAAGAGCCGGACTGCCTGCTCTACGTAGGCAGAATCATCTTCATTTTCCATGATTTCATATACAGGCACACAAACCAGCGATGTGCCACTCTTTTCCGCATATTTTACCTGATTTCTGGTCGTCTCACTGACACTTGCCACCAGGGCCATGGAGGGCAGTTCTTTCACTTCCTGTTCGAGAAGGTGGTCCGCCAGGGCGGCGCTGCCAACCCAGAGCGTACGTTTTCCCAGTGCTTCCGCACTTTTTACGACAGTTCTCATATCCTGATTTGTTTCTGCATCAAAGGTAAAGATCCTTCCACCATCCAGAGAAATTTTATTTTCACGGATCTCTTCCAGACCGATCTGTCTGACCGGCTCATCATAGGCTTCTTCCAGAATCTCTTTGAGGCAGTCCTTGGTAACGGGCTTTAGTGGATCCTCATTAAGCTCCGTCTGTGTGACGGGAACACCGTGCAGATAGTGGATGCCGCAGGATGTTGTACGCTTCAGGTCAGGGAGGGCAGGCATGAAGATGATCAGTTCACTCTGGTATACTTCGTCAAGAGCCTTTACCTCCATGGCAATATTTCCGCGGAGAGTAGAATCCACCTTTTTAATCAGATATTGAAAACAGGAGAAATCGAGGCACTCCGCCTGCTGTTTTACTTTGAGGTAGGCTTCGCGTGCGTCCAGGCCGCGGGATTCCGTATCCAGGACATAAGAGTGGCTGTCTTTATGTATTCCCTGAAAGCTCAGTGTGACACGGGTGGAGATTCCACGTCTTGTCAGCTGTACCCCGGTGTCGTTTGCACCGGTAAAATCATCTGCAACGATTAAATAGCGGTTCATTGTTTTCTCCTTTCATGCTTTGCAAGAAAATTGACGAGGAGCGGACAGCATACAGCAGTCACAATAATGGCTGCGGCAACCTGTACTGTAGATACTGCGGCAATTGCGGCAAGTGTAGGATCTGCTGCAGCAACGGCCTCAGGTGTTCCGACTGCATTGCCGGCTGTAGTTCCGATGGCAGCTCCGGCCTCCGGATGCTCGCTGCGGATCAGCTTCATGACGAAGTATCCACCTAATCCGGTGATCAGTGTGACTGCAACACCGAGGATGATTCCCGGAAGCCCGGCTTTGATGATCTGTCCGAAGTTCAGGCCTGCTCCAAGTGAAAAGGCAAAAAATGGAATCGGAAGTACGGTACCCTTTGCGAACAGCTCCTTGATGTCGGGATCCAGATTTCCAAGGATAAATCCGATCAGGATCGGGATGATGCAGGCAACCAGTGTGATGAAAGGAATATTTGCAAGTCCGGATGCCCCCAGGGCGATCATGGTGAAAAATGGTCCGTCATTCAGGGAAAGGATGGATACAGCCCCGACATCGTTGGCGTCTCCATACTGTCCGGCCAGTGCAGCATACAGCCCGCCGTTGGAATTGGTCATCGCGGCGATCAGGGCCAGCGGTGTAATGCCAAGGATTCCGCTCATACCGAAGGTCTTTCCGACAATCCAGCCGATGAGTGCACCGAGGGCAAACTTGATAAAGGTTAAAAGTACTCCTTTCAAGAGCGGTTTGCCTGCCTGTTTTACGCTGATCTGTGCGCCGTTGCACAGACAGAAGAAGGCGATCATGGCAGTGGCGCTGGACTTGAATAAGGCGGTTGTGAATCCACCGATATCCAGGGCACCCGGTGCAAAGGTATTGATTGCTGCACCGAGCAGCAGGGGAACGACCATCAGGCCTCCCGGAACTTTCTGTACTGTCTTTAATATTTTCATAACAATTTTCTCCCTTCGTGATATCCGATTATTTATTAGATGCGAGTCTGACTGCGTAATCGATTGCGTTGATCAGACTGAGTTCGTTGGCAGTTCCTTTATTTACCTGGTCAAATGCTGTGCCGTGGTCTACGGAAGAGCGGATGACGGGAAGTCCAAGGGTGATATTGACACCTGCAACTGCATCCCATCTGCCTTCTTTTTTGTTGTAGACGAATCCGGCCAGTTTCAGCGGGATATGTCCCTGGTCATGGTACATGGCAACCACGATGTCATACCAGCCTCCTCTTGCCTTTGAAAAAACGGTGTCCGGCGGGACAGGACCGTCAGCCAGGATGCCCTGTGCCTTTGCCTCTTCAATGGCAGGAATGATCTCCTCAATCTCTTCGGTGCCGAACAGCCCATGTTCACCACTGTGCGGGTTCAGGCCTGCAACTCCGATCCTGGGGGCTTTTATTCCCAGATTCTTACATGCCTGGTCCGCGATCCGGATCACTTCCAGGACCCGTTCCTTCTTCACCCGGTCGCAGGCTTCCCTGAGGGATACATGAGTGGATACGTGGACAACTCTCAGATCCTCGTGGGCAAGCATCATGGTATATTTTTTCGTATCCGTATAGTCCGCATAGATTTCGGTATGCCCGGAATAATGATGTCCGGCTAGATTGATGGCTTCTTTATTCAGTGCGTTGGTCACTGTTGCATCCACGCTGCCGTCCTTTGCAAGCTCGATGGCTTTGACAACGTACTGGAAAGCGGCTTCTCCTGCCATGGCAGATACGGTTCCATATTCCAGGGCATTAATATCAACCAGCTTCATATCCAGGACATCAACGGTTCCGTATTCAAAAACTGCCTCTTCAACAGCTGTTACCGGGTGGATTTTCAATTCAGGCACCTGAGGGATTTTTAAGGCGGCTGTCAGGACACTGGCATCTCCGACCACTAAAGGACAGCACTGCTCGTAAATGTCTCTGTGGGAAAGTGCTTTTAAAGTAATCTCAGGACCGATGCTTGCTGGATCTCCCATTGTAATTGCTAAAATCTTTTTCATTCTTTACGCTTCCTTTCATTTCTGTGTTGATTTTTACTGCTGTGTTTCATTTGTTGAACGTATCATATATGTTCTGCCTGTTTTCTTCAATTTTGGGGATTGATTCAACTGTTCATATTTGAAACTAATTTTAAAAATCATGTAAAACGATAAAAATAAGTGCTATAATTGTTTCAGAATAGAACGGTTTTGCGCTGCAAGGGAGGGTATTTGATTGAAAAAAGTAAAATTACTGGGAGTTGCTCCTTATGAGGGCATGAAAAATATGATGGAAAATATAGCAGAGACGAGATCAGATATTGAGCTGACTGCTTTTACAGGAGATCTGGAATCGGGAGTCCAGATCGTCTCCGGCATGGATCTGAATGAATATGATGCGGTGATATCAAGAGGCGGTACTGCGGAAATGATCAGAGAGGTATCCTCGGTTCCTGTGTTTGAAATACCATTGTCTCATTATGATATTCTCAGTGCGATCCGACTTGCACAGAATTACGACGGAAGGTTTGCGGTCGTGGGATTTTCCGCGATTTCCAATTTTGCCCGTATGCTGTGTGAGGTCCTTCAATATGAGATCGATATTTATACCATCCATAGCAGAGAAGATGTGGAAAAGCTGCTGGACCAGTTAAAGGAGGATGGATATTCCATGATTCTCAGTGACATGGTTACAAGCACATATTCAAGGAGTATTGGATTAAATGCAGTTCTCATCACCTCAGGAAGCGAAAGTATCACATCCACTTTCGACCAGGCTGTGAATTTCTGCAGATATTATACAGAAATCAGAAAAGAAAACTTTTATTACAGCGCTTCTTATGATATCAGCGGTGAAGTGCTTCTCGTCTTTTCACCCGACAGCAGTCTGCTGTTCTCGAACTGTTCTGTGAGGGGGAACGCTGCACTGATTGCCTATGGGAAAAAGCTGATTCCGACCGTGCTTTCAGAAGGGAAGATCAGGGTCTTAAGACATATTGGAGGGGAGTCCATGCTGATTACCGCTAGAAAATATGATTTCCACCAGAATACATACCTGTTCTTTTCGATCAGAAAGTCGGGATATACCGCTGAACATAAGATCACAGGTATTCAGGTAAAGAATAAGGCAGATGTTTCTAACCAGTTTTTCAATCTGTTCTACAGTAATTCTGCACACCGGGATTTGAAAAAGCAGGCGGAGCAGTACAGTCTGTCGGATTCGCCCGTGCTGATTATCGGGGAACAGGGGACCGGGAAGGATAAGATGGCAAATCTGATCTACCACGACAGCCCGCTTCATAATAATCCATGCTTCATTCTGGACTGTGCGGTAATGGATGGAAAAGGCTGGAAAGCACTTCTGGAGGACCCGGAATCTCCGTTTTATGATACTGGCAGCACTTTTTACTTCCGCTCGATAAATGCCCTGCCTAGGGAGCAGAGAAGCAGTCTGTTTAGTTTTATGATGGAGACTGGCTTCCTGAAACACAACCGTGCCATCTTCTCCCGTGTCAGTGAGATCGAAGCATCCAAAAGTGATCCCCTGTGTCTTTATCTGAAGAATAAACTGGGGTGTCTGACCCTGTGCCTGCCGCCTCTTCGGCACAGACTCCAGGATATCCCCAGTCTGGTCACCCTTTACCTGAATGAGATCAATGCCGTGCAGGGCAAAGAAATCATCGGGGTGGAACCGGAGGGCATGTCACTGATGCAGGGATTTAAGTGGGAGTCAAATCTGGATCAGTTTAAACGGGTCCTGAAAGAGCTGTGTGCGGTTACCACCACCCCGTATATCAGGACAGAGCAGGTACGCAGGATCCTGAAAAATGAAAAACGCAGCAATCAGCCGGATGATTCCGTGCGTCTGCCTGTGGATCTTCATCAGCCGCTGGATGATATCATATTCGAAGTCGTGAATCTGGTGCTGGCGGAGGAAAATATGAATCAGACCAGAGCGGCAAAACGGCTGGGAATCAGCAGGACAACATTGTGGAGATATCTGAAATAACTGTATCCACAGGCTATCCCCTGACACATGCCCGGCAGGCTGGTTTACAGTTGCGCTGCAGATTGATGTGCGAATGGCGGTATACATTTTCTTGACAGGGGAAATTTTTTTACATATAATAGTTGTGTTTGGCAACAGTTGCTTTATGCAACAATTTACAATACATATAAAGGAGTGTCCATGAAAAACTATTATGTAAGTATCATCAGGAGGGGGGAACTTTCCTATCTGCGTGGTGAGCTGGAGCAGTTTGGCCTGATTCCACTGGAGGGACGCCTGATCTGCCTGTTAAAAGACCGCTGTTCAAAGCAGGAGGAATTGGGGGAGTGTCTGAATCTGGATAAGGGACGGATTGCCAGAACGGTTGCCATGCTGGAGGAGAAAGGCCTGGTACTTAGAAGTACGAATGACCAGAACCGGCGTCAGAAGCTGGTATCCCTCACGGAAAAAGGAATCGAAATGTATGGGAGAATCTGTGAGATTTACGCGGAATGGAACAGGATCTGTTATCAGGGCTTCACAGAAGAGGAAAAGGAACTGAACCATGAGTTTGTAAAACGGATCTCCCAGAATGTACAGGCATATAAGAAAGAGAATGGGGGAAGAAAGAATGGTTAAAAATCTTACGGAAGGCAGGCCCTTGAAGCTGTTATTCTTCTTTGCGCTGCCTATGGTGCTGGGAAATCTGTTCCAGCAGCTTTATAATATGGTGGACTCGATGGTGGTTGGAAAATTCGTGGGGGAAGATGCCCTGGCGGCGGTAGGTTCGTCATTTCCCGTCGTATTCCTGGCAGTAGCAATCGCAGCCGGACTGTCCATGGGATGTACGGTCGTGATCTCGCAGTTGTTTGGCGCCGGACAGATCAAAGAAATGAAGACCACCATTTTCACGGCATTGATTGCCCTGGGTGTGATCGGTCTGGTGATTATGGGAATCGGAGAACTGGTTTCTCTGCCCCTTTTAAAGCTTCTGGGGACAGACCCGGAAATTATGGCGGATTCCCTGATTTATCTGCGGATTTATTTTGGCGGGGCAGTCTTCCTGTTTTTGTATAACACACTGAACGGTATCTACAATGCACTTGGGGACAGTAATACGCCTCTGAAATTCCTGATGGTCTCCGCACTGACCAACATCGGGCTGGATCTTTTGTTCGTCATCCAGTTCCATATGGGAGTCGCAGGCGTGGCATGGGCGACCCTCATCGCGCAGGGAATGTGTGCGGTGATCTCATTTTTTGTCCTGATCAGGCGAATCGGAAGAATGGAAAATGAGCCTGCATACGCGGATGTAAAACCCGGGCTTTTTGAGCTGGCTGCGGCGAAACGTATTGCAAAGGTCGGTGTTCCTTCCATGATCCAGCAGTCCATCGTCTCACTCAGCATGATGCTGATGCAGGGACTGGTCAATTCTTACGGAAAAGTCTTCGTGGCAGGATACACGGCGGCTACCAAGATCGATACACTGGCTATGATGCCGAATATGAACTTTTCCAATGCCATGTCCAGTTACACCGCCCAGAATATCGGTGCGGGAAAAGAAGAACGGGTGACACAGGGGTATAAAGCGAGCCTTTTCATGGTCCTCATTTTCTCAGTGTTTATTACAGTCATCATCTTCCTGTTCGGGCCGAATCTCCTGAGTCTTTTCCTGAATGCAGGAAGCGCAGGAAGCGCGATGGCGTACGGTCTCAAATACATGAAAACTGTATCCGTATTCTACGTTCTGATGGGCTTTCTGTTTGTCGGAAACGGGCTTCTGAGAGGTGCAGGAGATATGGGGGCATTCATGCTCAGTTCCATGTCAAACCTGTTTGTACGTGTCATTATCGCGTATCTGCTTGCTCACTTTATCGGTTCCAGTGCGATCTGGTGGTCCATTCCGATCGGATGGGGTGTGGGAGCCATTGTCTCATTCATCAGGATCAGGAGCGGGAAGTGGAAGGCTAACCGCCTGCTGGAAAAATAAGAGAGGCCTTGATTTTGTAATTGTAGAATCCCCCCGGATAGGATAAGATATATCTCAGGGGGATTTTTTGCTGTAAAAAACTTTATTTCTGCACCAATGGAGGGACATATGACTAAGATTTTACTGGTAGAAGATGATGAGAATATTTCTTTTGGGATCAGGGCGGCATTGTCGCGAAAAGGGTATGAGTGCACATCCTGCACAACGATAGAAGAGGCAAAGGATCTGTTTGCACCGTCCTTCCAGCTGATCCTTCTGGACTTAAATCTGCCGGACGGGACAGGCTATGATTTCTGCCGCTGGGTGAAAGAGCAGTCGCAGACACCGATCATTTTCCTGACGGTCCGTGACGATGTGAAGGATATCACAAAGGGGCTGGATATGGGGGCGGATGACTATATCACCAAGCCCTTCCATGTGGCAGTGCTGGAGTCGCGGATCGCGGCGGTTCTGCGCCGGGTTCCGGATGAAAAGGATGTAAAGGAAAAGCAGAGGACTCTGACCTGTGGAGATATCTGTCTGGACCAGGAGAAGATGCAGGTCTATCTGGACGGGGAACCTGTGGATCTGACTGCCCTGGAGTACCGCCTTCTCTATGTAATGCTGGAGAATAAGGGGCGGACCCTGCCCCGGAATCTGATCCTGGAAAAGCTGTGGGACGCGGAGGGGAATTTTGTCAATGACAATACTCTGACGGTCACTGTGAAGCGGCTGCGGAAAAAGCTTGAGGATACGAAATATATTGTCACAATCCGGGGGATCGGTTACCGGATGGAGGAGTGTGTATGAAAAAGCGGGGCGTGAAGGGATTTCTCATTTCCTGCCTTTTCTGGCTGTTTCCGGCGCTGGCTGGCGGACTTTTATCGGCGGCTTATTTAAGTGCCCATGAATATCAGGCGGTGGCACAGCTTGCAGGGCAGCTGGAAGATGGCAGTTCCCTTCCGGAAGTGTTGAAAAATGCAGGTAAAACAGGTATAAATGTGGATAACTGCGATGGGTCAGGAGCAGATGGTGTGCAGAACAGCAGCCTGGAAACGGGGACTGCCTATCTGGAAAAGTATGGGCACCGAAAGTATGGAAATCTGACCAGAAATCTGCCGTTTACGTTCCTTGTAAATCTGTGCCTTTTTGAGGCGGCGGGCGGTATTCTGTTTTTTAGAAGAAAAAGGGAAGAGCAGTATCAGGAAGGACGGATAGAAGAACTGACCGAATATTTAAAGGCAGTTGACCGTGGTGAGGCGGCAGTGCTCACAAGGCATGAGGACCTGTTTTCCCATCTGGAGGATGAGATCTATAAGACGGTGGCGGAGCTGGCCTGTACCAAGGAAAAGGCGGTGAAGGACCATGAAGTCCTGGCGGCAAGGATTGCAGATATTGCCCACCAGCTGAAGACGCCGCTTACCTCAATGTCACTGATGGCGGAATTGCTGGAACCGGCAGAAAAGGAAGAGCAGGAGTATTTAGAACGGCTCAGGCATCAGGCGGAGCGGCTGAAAGGTCTGGTAGAAGGGCTTCTGGCACTGGCAAAATTAGATTCCCATACGATCGAATTCCAGAGGGAGGATATCGAGGTGGAAGATCTGATCATGGAGGCGGCGGAGCCTCTCTGCGAATGGATGGACAGAAGAAAGATCAGCCTGGAAATTGCCCGGCCTCAGGAGGAAAGTGACTGCTTTGAGGAAATCTGGATTAAAGTGGATCCGAAATGGACTGCAGAGGCTCTGCTAAATGTGTTGAAAAACTGTGTAGAGCATACGCCGGACGGTGGAAAGATCAGGATAAGCTTAAGCCGGAATCCTCTGTATACAGAAGTGGTGATCGAGGATGAAGGTACAGGAATTTCAAAGAAAGACCTGCCTCATCTGTTTGAAAGATTCTACAGAGGAGAGCAGGCCGCAAAGGACAGTGCAGGCATCGGTCTGGCACTGGCAAAGCTGATCCTGGAGGCCCAGAACGGGCAGATCAGTGCAGAGAATTCCCCGGAAGGACATGCACAGTTCAGGATCAAAATGTATGTTTCCTAAAGCGTATCATCTTTGATCGCTTCGATGATATTCTGCCGCTGGATGCGTCTTCCGCCGGTTAAATATGCGCCGACGATGGTCAGAAGCACCAGCGCTGTATAACCAATTAACACGCCAAAAGGTGCAAATGGCAGGTATTCTGCCAGGGTGACCTCGTTAATGTATAGAAATGAGGCCAGAACTACAATCTGGAGCGGAAGGCTTAAAAGCAGCGGCTTGAGTCCCAGCGTCAGCCCTTCCAGAAACAGCATCCGCCAGAGCTGTGCAGGGGAAAGACCTGTTGACTTGAGCATGGCAAATTCTCTGCTTCTCTGGCGCAGATTTCCGGAAATGCTGGCCCAGATATTGGAGATTCCGATCAGGGCGAGCAGCCCGGTCAGAAAGGCAACCACTTTATTCATGACATTTGCGGTGTCTTCCTGCATCTGTTCTTTTTCTGACAGATTGGAAAGCAGATAATCTCCGCTGCCGTAGTAGCGGTCCAGAATCTGTGTCATTTCTTTGGAAGTTTTTTCAATCTGCTTATAGAAAGCATCTTCATTACCCTCATCTTCACTGTCGGTCATGATTACACCATTGACTGTGGAGGCGTTCATGCGTCTTTTATCACTGCAGGATCTGGACAGCTCCATGACGTGCTCCATCGGCATGATCGCTGTCAGGGTGAATCTTGGCAGGCTGCCCAATGCCTCGGAGGGCAGTTCATCCACAATCTCTCCTACAGTCAGGTCGAATTCAAAATCTCCGGTATCTTCATCATAGGCGCGTTCCGTAAATGGAATTACCTGTCCCTTCTCAAGCTTTAACATATCCCGGTAAACATTTTCACGGCGGGTGCTGACGTGTGGATCCGCAGTTTTGTTATAGAACAGGGCTCTGGTCGGATCGTTCAGATAGACTTCTGGGTCAACGCCCAGTCTGCTGCAGTATTTCAGGAAACTGTCTTTTTCCAGGCCGATCAGTGCACTGTAGATCCGGTACTTTCCATCCCGTTCGATGGGGGTGTATTTCTTTTCTGAGACGATCTTATCAAAACCACCCAGGTAGGTTTCAATATCATCAGATGCCTGGTCTTCAGTGATCCAGGTAGCACAGGGCATTTTGTCATAAAATACATAGCTTGCTATATTTGGGACAGCTTTGAGCTCATCCAGCGCTTTCTGTTCAGGCTCTCTGCCGTCACTGATCCAGAACATGATATGGCCCTGGGCATTCTCCTGTGCCCGGTAGACATTACTTGCTGCTTTCTGTGCCGTTGTAATATATAAAAATCCAGTCAGCAGCACAAAGGAAAGACAAAGTGATATCGTGGCGGTGCGGTAAGATTTTTTGCGTGCCGCCAGTGCATTGGATGCCAGTTCCCCGCTGATGCCGAAGTGACCGGATATCCGGCTGCGCCTGATTTTTCTGCCTTTTAAGGTCTCGGTCTGTCTCAGCGCTTCTACCGGCATCATCTTTGCCACCTTTTTTGCAGGAATCCTTGCAGACAGCCAGGCTGTGATGACGGATAAAACGATGGCAGGAAGGATGGCAGGCAGCCCGAAGGTCAGGACCAGATCAGGTGCGGACCGCCCAATATCATTGGATGAGTTGATCAGGCTGAGCAGTCTGTCATCCAGAAGCCAGCCGCAGAAAAGACCGAGCGGCAGCGGGATCATCAGAAGCATCATCGCCTCTGACGTGACTGCGGACCGGATCTGCTTAGGAGTCGCACCGATTCCAGCGAGAGTTCCGAGCTGTGAGCGCTTTTCATTTGCCGAGAGGGCAAAGGCATTGTGGATGACCAGGACGAACACTGCAATTAAAAGAACTGCCAGTACGAGAAACATAAGCGGTACAGATAGCAGGGACAGGCTGTTCATACTGCCCAGCTGTCCGGGGGGAAGGACACCGTATTTCGTCAGCAGGTCTGTGTTATAGCGAAGTGTATATTTTCCATATTCGTCTTTCTCGTAGCCGATGGATTCTGCCAGTGCGGGCAGTTCCTTATAAGTACTTCTTATCGAGTTAAAACGAAGGTAAATCGTCAGGTTATCGTCAGGCTGGATCATGTTTTCATCCAGGAAACTCATCGCAGTATAGGCAGGCACGGAGGAAGAGGTGGTAATGTCCATACTGCCTACCAGCTTATAGGTCTTCGTGCCTGTCTGCCGGAATTCTTCTCCCTCGTGAAACGGCTCCGTCTCCATGCAGACTTTTCCCTGGTTGATACGTTGGCCTACAGGCAGGGTAAGTGTGTCTCCCAAAGAGACCTCGGGATGGTCATCAAAATACTGCTTGGAGATGGCAAGCTCGTTTTCATTCTGAGGAAGCCGTCCCTCTGTTACAAGGTCTTTCTCCTCCATAGAATTCCAGTATTCTGCATTTGCACCGCGGGAGAGCAGATAATTCCTTTTTCCCGTATCGCTGATTTTGGCGACTTCCCAGCTCCCCTTGATCATGACGGCAGATACAGAGGCATAATTTTCGATCTGTTCCAGACTGCTTCCCTTTGTATTGTCAAATAATTCTCCGTGCCAGTTTCCATTTTCATGAATGGAAAGAACGATCGCATCGGTCCACATCGTATAAACGAAACCGCAAAAGCACGACATCAGCGTTGTCATGAGAAACAGGGCGGTCATGATGGCGAGGCTGGTCCTCTTGTTGCGCCTCAGTGAATCCCATACATATTCTCTTAAAATCTTCATCAGGACACCACCTCGTCATGCAGGATTTTCCCGTCTTCCAGGGTAATGATGCGGTCGGCTTTCAGGGCCGTCTTTTCATCGTGTGTGATCAGCAGGATCGTCTGTCCGTACTGATGGTTGGAAAGCTTGAGAAGTTCGATGGTCTCCTCCGAGTTCTTCCGGTCCAGATTGCCTGTGGGCTCATCTGCCAGTAAAATCGCAGGACGGCAGATCAGGCTGCGCGCGATTGCCACTCTCTGCTGCTGTCCACCGGATAACTCACTCGGAAGATGTGTCAGGCGGTCTGTCAGTCCAAGAGTACTGACCAGATGGTCAAAACGCTCCTCATCGGGCTTCTGATTGTCCAGAAGGACAGGAAGCAGAATATTTTTCCGAACATTCAGCGTAGGAATCAGGTTATAGAACTGATAGACGAGTCCCACCTTTCTGCGGCGGAAGACAGCGAGCTGTTCCTGGTTTAATGTAGAGATATCCGTATCCTCGATAAAAATACTGCCGCTGGTGGGGCGGTCCACACCTCCTAACATGTGCAAAAGTGTTGATTTTCCAGAACCGGATGCACCGATGATGGCGGTGAAGCTTCCGCGTTCAAGGGAAAGACTGACACCGTCAAGGGCGGTCACGGTATTCGAACCACTGCCATAAGTTTTGGTAAGATTTGTGCAGCGTAAAATTTCCATAGAATGTAACTCCTTTCGTTTATGATGATATCATAATAATGGAGCAAAGTGACAGGAAAGTGACAAAGAAAAAATTTTAAATTGTGCATCGGTTTCCGATATGGTATACTTAAAAACGGTTCAAAAAGAACCCCATGTAAGCGGTACATAATGCTGGTGCTGTTTATCGTGGTTTGTAACAGGTAATTTGAATATATGGAAGGAAGGATATACGATGGATAAAATCAGAATTGGAATTGTAGGATATGGAAACATCGGACGCGGCGTGGAGCTTGCAGTGGAACGCAATGAGGATATGGAACTGAAGGCTGTATTTACAAGACGTGCGCCGGAGACGGTAATGATCGCGACTCCGGGTGTACCGGTGATACATATGGATGATATGCTGAGTATGAAGGATGAGATCGATGTCATGATCCTGTGCGGCGGTTCCGCAACAGATCTTCCGGTAATCGGGCCTGAGATCGTGAAGAACTTTAACACGATCGACAGTTTTGATACCCATGCAAAGATTCCGGAGTATTTTGCCAATATGGACCGTGCTGCAAAAGAGGGCGGCAATATCGGGATTATCTCAGTAGGCTGGGATCCGGGACTGTTTTCTCTGAACAGAATCTATGCGGAATCCGTCCTTGTACAGGGAGATACGTATACATTCTGGGGCAAAGGCGTCAGCCAGGGACATTCCGATGCAATCCGCCGTGTGAAAGGCGTGAAGAACGCAATCCAGTACACGGTTCCGGTAGAGGAAGCGGTGGAGAAGGTCAGAAGCGGCTGCGGACCGAAGCTTACCACCAGAGACAAGCACTTAAGAGAATGCTATGTAGTGGCAGAGGAAGGTGCAGATTTAAAAGAGATCGAAGAGACGATCAAGAATATGCCGAATTACTTCTCAGACTATGACACAACCGTGACATTTATTACAGAGGAAGAATTAAAGGCAAACCACAGCAGGATGCCTCATGGTGGCTTCGTAATCAGAAGCGGCGAGACAGGACATGACGGAAGTAAACATGTGATTGAGTATTCACTGAAACTGGATTCCAATCCGGAATTCACAGCAAGCGTGCTGGCATGCTATGCAAGAGCTGCTTACAGACTGTCAAAGAAGGGTGAGTCAGGGGCAAAGAGCGTATTCGATATTGCACCGGGGATGCTTTCCATGAAGAGTGGGGAGGAATTGCGGGCAGAGCTTCTGTAAATAAAGAGGCAGAAAAAGCAATGAGATCAGGCAGTCATACTTTACCTGATCTCATTGCTTTTTATTTAAGAATTTACAAACATCCTGCGCATTCGAACGCAAGCGTCATGTATTTCTCAGCCCCCTTTAATCCGTATTCCGTCAAGTCATTGGGCTCCCAGTTTTCCCCGGTCAGGCTGTCGGCCCCATAAAGAAACTGTGCAAAGGGAACCTGTCGGAATTTAGTGACAGCCAGGGCAGCAGAGCATTCCATCTCCACGGCAATACAGCCCTGTTTTTTCCGTTCCTGAATTGCGGACGGTGTCTCCCTGTAGATTGCATCCGAAGTCCATACTTTTCCGAGAACATACGGAATCTGACATTTGGTAAGGCATGTTTCCATGGCTGCAATGGAAGACTCAGCCATCTGGATTTCATCATCTGCGGGAAGATAGTGATAGCTTGTGCCTTCATCTCTGACGGCGGCTGTCGGCAGTATGATTCTGCCATTGGCGGCGCGTTCATCCAGTATTCCGGCGCACCCGAACATCATGATCTTCTCTGCCCCCATGGCAATGATCTCCTCCAATCCTGCAACACATGCGGGAGCACCGACTCTTGAGAGGAAAAATGCAATCCGGTTTCCGGCGTAAGTGATCTCGTAGACCGGAAGGATGCCATTTGCGGAATAAAGGGCAGCGATGGTTTTTACCCTATTCATTTCTGCAAATTTCTGAATGATATTTTCTGAAAAGGTGGTGACGCAGAGCTCTGGAAAGCCAGGGACCGGCTTTGTGGAATCCTGTGGGTTCAGGAATGCCTGTTTTTCTTCATGAAAATGGGTAAATACAGTAGACATTATAATACCTCCGTTTCTGGTCTGATCAACAGCTTTCGTATCTGTCCTGTGATACGCTGTGGCAGTTCAGGATCAATGGGCATGAGTTTGCTGTACATCCGTACGCCCTGATAGGAAAAAAGAATCAGGTCAATCACAGCCTGAATCTCAACGGGACAGAATTCCTTTCTGTCGATTCCATACTGGATCAGCCGGCGCCACATTTCTACAGATAACTGATATTGTGCTGTAATGGCATTTTCAGAGGAGCGGTGGTCCTCCATGCTGAAATATTCAAAAATGGCGACACTTAAGGAGGTACTGCCGTCTGCCATCTCCGTATCATACCGTGACAGGACTTCATCCAGGATCTGGACGGCAGGCAGCTTAAGCCGCATCTTCGTGTCAAATTCCTCATCCTGCAGCTTCATCATGTCATGGATGATCTCACTGAAAATCTGGCTGGTACTGCTGTAATGGCAGTACAGTCCGCCTCTGCTCAGCCCGGTTATCATGCAGATATCTTTCATGGTTACTTCTTTAAATCCCTTTTCTGCAAAAAGCTGACAGGATTTTTCTTTGATGAGCTGTCTTGTTATTTCTCCGCGTTTGTTCATGCTGCACCTCATTTCCGACACAAGTGTCTTTAAATAAAGAATACGACACATATGTCGGAAAGTCAATGAGAAAATCAGGTAAATGAATTTATATCAATAAAATGGATTACACAGTGCAATTTCTTATAGAATCGGTTATAATAAAAAAGTTATAAAATGAAAAAAAGAGGTCATATAGAATGAGAAAAGTATTTCAATTACTGGAAGAAAACCTAAGACGCGGGGAAGATGCGGTTCTGGTGACGGTGGTTGCAAGCTCTGGTTCTACGCCGCGCGGTGCAGGCGCACGCATGCTGGTGACGGGTGCCGGACGGATCGGGGGAACCATAGGCGGCGGTGCAGTGGAGCACCACGGCGAGGAGACTGCCACGCAGGTTCTGGAATCCAGGGATTCCCATACGGAGCATTATACACTGAGGCAGAATGAAGTCCAGGATCTTGGAATGATCTGCGGTGGCGATGTGAATGTATATTTTCAGTATATTTCCGCAGAAGATCCACAGAATATCGCCCTGCTGCAGCATATTGAGGCATTGTATCAGACAGGAGAGGAGTTCTGGATGATCAACAGTCTGTCACCGGAAGATCAGGGCGGCATGGCAGTCTATGCCCGGACAGGCGGACTGGTGGGAATGCCGGTGCCAGATGCAGTTCTGGACAGTCTTGGTGAAAAGGCAAAGCAGGTAGAGGCAGAAGGAAGAACCTATTATTGTGAAAAAATGTTAAAATCGGGCAGGGTGTACATTTTCGGCGGCGGGCATGTGTCACAGGCACTGGTTCCTGCGCTGGCGGCCGTAGATTTCAGATGTGTAGTGTTGGAGGACAGAGAAGAATTCTGTCAGCCGGAGCTGTTCCCGGGAGCCGAAGAGGTACTTCTGATCGAGAACAGCCATATCTCGGATTATGTGGAGATCACGCCATCAGATTATGTCTGCATTATGACGCGGGGGCATAAGGATGACCTGACGGTACAGGCACAGGTTCTGAAAACGGGGGCTTATTATATCGGCGTAATCGGCAGCAGACATAAAAAGGCGGGCGTGTTTGCAAAGCTGACAGAGATGGGCTTTACGGATGCGGATCTGGAGCGGATCACGACTCCGATCGGTCTTGATATCAAGGCAGAGACTCCGGCGGAGATCGCAGTCAGCATCGCCGGACAGCTGATCGAGAGACGGGCGTCACGGCTTCTGGACAGACTTGAGACAGGCGGACGGAAAGAATGAGCACCAGGCATTCGAATGATATGACAAATGGCAGCCCGGTAAAGCTGATTATCTGGTTCATGATTCCGATGTTTCTGGGAAATGTATTCCAGCAGTTTTATAACATTGCGGATTCCATCATCGCCGGACAGTTCCTGGGGGTCAATGCTCTTGCGGCGATCGGGAGTACCGGATCACTGATGTTCCTGGTGATCGGCTGGATTAACGGGATCACCAGCGGATTTGCGATCCTGGCGGCTCAGTGGTTCGGGGCGCGCAGATACGACACCATGCGGCATTATGTGGCGATGTCCGTCTATCTGACTGCCGGGATCACGATTGTGATGACAGCTGGTCTGCTGGTGGCAAATAAAGCGATCCTGGGCCTTATGAATACGCCGCAGGAGCTGATGCATGATGTCAGCAGTTACATGGCAGTGATCTATGCCGGACTGGCTGTGACTGCCGCTTACAATGCACTGGCGGCGGTATTGCGTGCGCTGGGAGATTCCAGGTCTCCACTGTACTTCTTAATTATTTCAGCAGTCATTAATATCGTGCTGGATATTGTATTTATCGTCTGTTTCCATACAGGCGTGGTCGGATGCGGCTATGCGACTGTGATCGCACAGGGGATTTCCGCACTTTTGTGCCTTATCTATATCCGGAAAAAGTTTCAGATTCTTCATTTGAAGCGGGAAGATTTTAGAATTTCGGCTGACAGTATCAGAAAGCTTCTGAACCTGGGAATCCCGATGGGACTGCAGTTTTCGATTACTGCGATCGGGACCATCATCGTGCAGGGAGCTGTGAATATGTATGGTGCGGTCTCCATTGCCGGATTTGCGGCGGGCTCCAAGTTACAGAATTTTATTGCAAGCATCTACATGGCATTCGGCGCTACCATTGCCACCTATGTAGGGCAGAACTGGGGTGCGGGCAGCCTGGGACGGGTAAAAAAGGGCATCCGGTATACCCAGATCATGGTTCTGATTACCAGCGCAGTTTTGATGATCCTGGTCTTTTTCTTTGGAAAATATATGGTGCTTCTGTTTGTATCATCATCGGAAACGGGCGTGATCGAAGCGGCAGTTCTCTATTTTCAGGCGGTATTCTGGTGCTATCCGTTCCTGGGCAGTATCTTCATATACAGGAATGCCCTGCAGGGAATGGGGTATGGACTGGTGCCCATGTTAGGGGGTGTGTTCGAACTGGCGGCGCGTGCGGCAGTCGTTGCTGCTGTGGCGGGAAGAGCCAGCTACTTTGGCGTCTGCCTGTCAGATCCGGCGGCATGGATCGCGGCACTGATTCCGCTTGTGCCTTACTATTTTCACGTGATGAAAAAGGCAGGACCGGGGATAGAAAAGCAAGTATAGGTTGAAATCAGCCTCTGAATTCTATATAATGAGCATATGAGCAGGACAGAAAGACGAAGAGTTGTCCTGCAGTCAGGAGGATATTATGGCCGGACAGTACGAAGGTATGGCGATTGGCGTGTTCGAGCTGGACAGTGAATGCGCATGTTTTGTAGCATTAGATGCAGCGGCGAAGGCAGCGGATGTAAAGATTCAGGGAGTGGAGAGGAACCGTCTCGGGGCAGGTGCGTGTGTGAAGATGCGCGGGAATGTGTCCAATGTAAAGGCGGCGATGGAGGCGGCACTTCGCGCGGCGGAGCCGATTTCCAAGATCGTATCCCATACCGTGATTGCAGCTCCGCTTGCAGAGACAGAACCAGCGATTACGATGACAATTAATAAGTAAGGAAGAGGTAGAGTTATGACATACGGGGCATATGGACTGGTAGAAGTCCTGGGAGAAGCGAATGCCATTCTGGTGGCGGACCAGATGCTAAAGGCGGCAGAAGTGTCCTATGAGGCACAGGATACCAAGTGCGGAGGACATGCACTGATCTTTATCAGCGGCAGTGTCTCAGCAGTGAGCGCGGCAGTGGAGAGTGTCACGACCGCACCTCCGTGTAAGATTTTTAATTCCGCAGTGATCTCGAATCCTTCTCAGGAGATGGTAGAGATCGTGGAGATGTTCAAGGAGCGCAGGAAGAAGTAAGAAAGTGATAACCGAATCAAGATAAGGCAGAGATACATAGGGCAGCAGCCGGAGACTTTTCAGGAGTCAGGCAGCTGCCCTCTTTTTGCCTTGGGTTCAGTTGTATTGGAGTCTGATTTGGACTTTACTGTGCCAGTTCTGATAAAGGTTTAAAAGTATATCCCATTTCTTCCCATTTTGTCAGCAGTTCATCGAGAATCTCCCCGTTGGTCTTAGAGGTGCTGTGAAGAAGGACGACTGCGCCAGGGTGAATTCTGCCGAGGAGCTTTTCGAAGGCTTCCTCTTTGGTCGGCTGGTCGTTCTCATACCAGTCTACATAGGCAAGGCTCCAGAAAAAGGTCTTGTAGCCCAGGTCTTTTGCCATCTGAAGGTTCGCTTCACTGTATTTTCCCTGGGGCGGACGGTAGAATTTGGTCATTTCTTTCCCTGTGATTTCTTTATACACGTCAGCTACATCCCCCAGCTCTTTCTGGAAAGCCTCCTTAGTCGAGATTTTAGACATGTCGGGGTGGTGATATGTATGATTTCCCACGGTGTGTCCTTCCTCCACCATCCGTTTTACAAGGTCCGGATTTGTGGAAATGAATGTCCCGACGACAAAAAACGTGGCGGGAACGTTGTGTTTCTTTAAGGCATCCAGAATCGCAGGTGTATTTCCGTTCTCAAAGCCTGCGTCGAATGTGAGATAGATGACCTTTTCATCGCTGCTGCCTGAATAGTATGCGTCATATTTTTTCAGTTCTTCTGCGGTAGCGTTGGCAACCGGCGGCTGTCCTTCCTGCTGAAAACTAAGTCCCCAGTTCCCGTCAGCGGCGGCAGCAATCTCGGCTGAGACAGAGGTACTTCCTTCGGGGATCGTATCTGCGGATGTGATTGTTTCACTGACTGCGGGGAAGAAGTGTTCTTTGGCTTTTCCGGCTGCGGTTCCGGCAAGGAAGGCAGCGGCAAAGAGAAAAACAGACTTCACACCCTTTTTCAGCAGCTTTTTCTTATCCAGATTTTTCAGATTGATTTTCATTGCATCACCAGAATCTTATTCTTTACAGTATATGTTGAGAATTCTAAATTATTTTCGATTGAGAAAAAACAGTAAAAAGTTATGGGATGAAATGAAAATTTTTTGTAAAGTATAGAAATGGATTTTTCTGCGAAAGCGTGGTAAAGTGGGAAAGGAAATTCAAAGTATATTGGTTTACATTAAGATTTGAGACAGGAGTATGAAAGGATTTATGAAGAAAGCAGCGTTATTTTTTGATATTGACGGAACTTTATTAAGTGAGGTTACAAAGGAAATTCCTAAGAGTGCCCTGGATGCCATGCGTGCGGCGAAAGAGGCGGGGCATCTGCTTTTTATCAATACAGGCAGAACATTATGCAGCATTCCAGCGATGATCAGACAATTTCCGTTCGACGGTTTCCTATGCGGGTGCGGGACATGCCTGACCTATCAGGACGAGGTGCTGTTCTCCAGCTCTATTCCCGAAAAGCGGGGGAAAGAGATTATCAGGAAGATGATGGAGTGCAGGCTGGACGGGATTATGGAAGGGACGGAAGATATTTATCTGCCGGAGCGGATTTCCAGATTTGACAGGCTGGAAGGGTCCAGGAGATATTTCCAGAACGAAGGGCTGGGGATGGAGTGCTATCTTGAGTCCGGAGATTTTATTTATGATAAGCTGTTCGTATATGCAGATGAGAAGAGCGATAAAGAGAGCTTTTTCCGGTTTATAGAGAGTGATATGCAGGTGATCGACCGCGGCGGGGATACCTATGAGTGTGCACAGAAGCCATATTCCAAAGGGACGGCATGCGATTTTATCCTGAAGAAGTTCGGGATGGAGCTGGATCAGGCTTATGTGTTCGGGGACAGTATGAATGACCTGGCCATGTTTGAGTATGCGGTCCATACGATTGCAATGGGGGAGCATGCGAAGGGGCTGGAGCCTTATACGGAATATGTGACTGCGAAGGTGGAAGACGATGGGATCGCTCAGGCTATTAGGCATTATGGGCTGATGTAGCGATGTGGTGAAAGAGGGGAGAAATTCAAAAGGGACAGACCTTCCTGCAAAGGGGTCTGACCCTTTTGTCATCCATTGTCAGAATTGTCTGGCTAATTCATCATGGATGTTGTTCCCCATGTTGTAGTCGAGTTTCTTGTGGAGCCAGATTTCTTCGGAGCCGATGGCCTGATCTACGAGCATCATGAGGCCGGTTACGATCTGGAGACCTTCTTCTCGGGCGATTCTTAAGAATTCTGTGATCAGCGGATTATAGACAATATCGGCTGCAACGCTGAATTGTCTGATAACGTCTGCGTCTACCGGACTTTCCCCTGCATTGGGATACATTCCTACGGGAGTGGTGTTGACCAGGATGTCTCCTTTTGGAATCTCTGCGAATGCACAGGTATGGATATAGGGGAAAAGCTTTTTTAGGGAGTCCATTGCTTTTGGATTCCGGGCTGCAATTGTGATCCTGGCAGCGCCTTCCAGGTGGAAACCGTAGATCAGGGCTTTGGCAGCGCCGCCGGAGCCGAGGATGACGATCTCTTTGTCAGTCAGGCTGACACCGGCTTTGTGGAACATGCTGACGATGCCGATGTAGTCGGTGTTATACCCATAGGAGATCCCGTTTTCTATTAAAATGGTATTGACGGCACCGATTTTTTCTGCATGTTCATCCAGCTTGTCTACCAGGCGGTATACAACTTCTTTGTAAGGGATGGTCACGTTCATGCCGATGACATTGTCTTTTTTCATCACATCCAGAATATGAAGGACTTCTTCTTCATTCATTTCATATTTCCGATAGGTTCCTTTTATGTTCTGCTGTTTTAATAAATCTTCATGGATCTCGGGAGAGAGGCTGTGACCTAACTTTTTGCCCAGGACTCCGAGATGGATGACTTCTGTTGTTTCTGTATTCATATCAGATATTTCCTGCCTTTTTGAAAAAATCTAAGTTTGTCGGGTATACATAGCTGTCGCCGATCTCGTGGAGGAGAACGACATTCAGGTGGTTATCCAGATTTTTCTTATCCAGTTTGACGGCATCCATCAGATCTTCCATCGGCAGACCGCATTCTGTGGGCAGACCGTAAGCCTTTAATACCTGACCGATCTTTTCTGCCTCACCGGATTTGGTAAGCCCGGCTTCTTCAGCTATTTTGGTGATCTGGTACATGCCGATGGCAACGGCTTCCCCATGGCTTTCTCTTTCATAATGGAAGTGCTGTTCAATGGTATGCGCCAGGGTGTGCCCGAAGTTCAGTAGCATCCGTTCCCCGGTATCAAACTGATCCTGTTCCACAACGATCCGTTTGATATCCACACAGCGGTAAATAATGGAGGCAAGTTGATCCTTCAATGCTTCAAAGGAATCATATGCGCTTAATGTTTCGAACAAAGCCGCATCCTTGATGCATCCGTACTTGATGATCTCACCCATGCCGTCTGTGATGTAGCGCTCTGGCAGAGTATTCAGGACATCCGGATCGATCAGGACCAGCTTCGGGTGATAGAAAGCCCCTACAAGATTTTTCCCCTGAGGAAGATCCACGGCAACTTTTCCGCCCACAGAAGAGTCCACCTGTGCCAGAAGAGAAGTCGGAATCTGTACCAGCTTCACACCTCTTAAATAACTGGATGCCGCAAACCCTGCCAGGTCACCGATCACGCCTCCGCCAAGTGCGATCACCAGATCACTGCGGGTAATCTTATTCTGAAGCATGGCAGAATAGATCAGCGGAAGAGACTGAAAGCTTTTCGTCGGTTCCCCATGAGGCAGTATCAGATTACTGCACTCATAGGAGGGCAGTGCGTCGATCAGTTTCTTTCCGTACAGAGGAAAGACATTGTCATCTGAGATGATCATGATTTTCCTGCCGTTAAAGGCCTGGGAGACATATTGTTCCGCTTGTGCCAGAATTCCAGATTCAATATAAATAGGATAGCTGTTTTTATCTAAGTTAACTGTTAATTCCACGAGTATTCATCCTTTCTTACAAAACGGTGCGCAAAAGGGTCAGACCCCTTTGCAGAAGGGTCTGACCCCCATGAACGATCTACCTCATTCTAAACGGTTTTTCCAACCACGGAGGCGATTTGTTTGATTTGTTTCAGTAAATCATCATATTTCTTCGGCTTGAGTGACTGTGCGCCATCGCAGAGTGCGCTCTCAGGATCGTTATGTACTTCGATCATGAGTCCGTCAGCTCCGGCTGCAACGGAGGCTTTTGCCATTGGTTCTACGAGCCACCATTTTCCTCCGGCGTGGCTTGGGTCTACGATGACCGGAAGGTGGGTCTTCTTCTTGAGTACCGGGATACACTGTAAATCCAGGGTGTTTCTTGTGTATGTCTCGAAGGTACGGATTCCGCGTTCGCAGAGGATGACATTCTCGTTGCCGGATGCCATGATGTATTCTGCGGACATGACCCATTCCTCGTAGGTTGCGTTGAGGCCGCGTTTTAACAGGATCGGGCGGTCCACCTGTCCGAGCTGCTTTAAGAGATCGAAGTTCTGCATGTTTCTGGCGCCGATCTGGATCAGGTCTACTTTCTCATTGAACACATCCAGGTAGTCAGGTGACATCAGTTCGGTAACGATCGGAAGTCCGACTTCTTTTTTGACTTCACAGAGGATATTCAGTCCTTCCATTCCCAGTCCCTGGAAAGAGTACGGGCTGGTCCTTGGCTTGAAGGCGCCGCCTCTTAACATGTTGGCGCCGGAAGCTTTGGCTGCCTTTGCAATCTCCAGGACCTGATCATAGGACTCTACGGAACATGGTCCTGCAATCAGTGCGAGATGGTCGCCCCCGACCTTAACTCCGGAGACATCGATGATGGAGTCCTCCGGATGGAATGCGCGGTTCGCCAGCTTGTAAGGTTCCTGCACGTGCATGACTTTATCGACACATTCGTCAACTTCGAATAACTTCGGATCGATTGCGGTCGTATCTCCAATACAGCCGATGATCGTCATTTCTGCGCCCCTGACGATGTGGGTGTCCAGTCCGCGTTTTTTAATCAGAGATTCAACGCGGTTGATGTTTTCTTCCGATGCGTGTGGTTTTAATACGATGATCATTTCTATTTCCTCCCAAGAACAGCAGTGTCATATTTGACTTCATGCTGTAAAATTTTAATTGTTTAAAGTGTGAAAATGTGAACATTAGTATCATAAAACATCATTTCGAGATTGTCAATAAGTTTGGTGGAATTTACAGGGATAAATATGTAGAAATTTCCTTTTGAAAGTGCTTCCTTTCTCTTTCTGTTTCGTTGACAATTTACCGGGGATGGTGTATTTTATCATAGAAAAATAAAGCGAAAATGGATGGAATAAAAGAGTTGGGGGACGAGAGATGAAAATTATTAAGCAAATCGGTATTATTTTTACAGTATGCTGGCTGAGTCAGGTGATTGCAGAGTTTCTGCCATTCGAATTTCCGGCGAGTGTGATCGGGATGATCTTCCTGTTTCTCTGTCTGCTGACAGGGGTGTTAAAGATCGAGCATATCCAGGAAAAATCGGACTTCCTGTTGGGAAACATGGCGTTTTTCTTTGTCCCGGCGGGAGTCAGCATCATGAATTATTTCGACCTGCTGAAAAATAATGCAGTCAAGCTGGTCATTATCTGTGTGGTTTCCACGGTGATTACGTTTGCGGTAACTGCATTCAGCGTTACATTTACAATGAAGCTTATGAACAGGAGGAAAAAATAATGGAGGCTTTATATACATCCCCTTATTTCGGCGTAGCATTAAGTGTGATTATGTTCGGCATCGGAGTCAAACTCCAGCAGAAGACGAAATCCGCCCTCTGTAATCCCCTGATCATCGCGATCGTACTGGTGATCGGTGTCCTGCTGGTGTTCAGGATCCCTTATGATTCTTACAATGTGGGCGGCGAGATCATCAATATGTTCCTGGCTCCGGCGACAGCATGCCTCGCAGTTTCTATTTATACGAAGCTTTCCATCTTGAAAAAATACTGGCTCCCTATTATAGTAGGATGTATAGCAGGTTCTCTTGCATCCATGTTAAGTGTGTACGGGATGTGCAGGCTGTTTGGGCTGGATCAGAGCCTTACCATGTCCATGATCCCGAAGTCTGTCACTACACCGATCGCGATCAGTGTGGCACAGGCACATGGAGGAGTCGTTCCGGTGACGGTGGTCGCTGTGATTTTTACCGGAATCCTAGGCAGTATCACGGCACCGCTTCTGATCAAACTGTTCCGGGTGTCCGATTCCGTGGCGGCGGGTCTGGCGATCGGTGCGTGCAGCCATGCGGTGGGCACATCAAAGGCCCTCCAGATCGGAGAAGTGGAGGGCGCGATGAGCGGTCTGGCAATCGGAATCTGCGGAATTGTAACGGTCTTATTTTCCATGCTGATCTAGGAGGGCATGGCGGCCTCTTTAGAGGAAGCTGTGCTCTGTGATATGACCGGGCATGGATCGTAACAAAAGAGAAGCTGACAAAGAGACGAGGGGGAAATTATTTTGAAGAAAGATACTTCAAACACGATCAGGCGGGCGCAGCGCTTTCCGGTCATCCTGATTGGGGAGGGGCTTCTGGTAGGCGTGGTCGGCGGGCTGATCGTGCTGCTTTACCGTGTTGCCCTGACCTATGCGGGAAAATGGTTAGAGCTTATACTGGATTTTGTGAAAGGGCATCCGCTTCGGATTGCCGGATGGTTCCTGGTGCTCATGCTGATGGCATATATCGTGGGAAAGCTGGTGAAGTGGGAACCGATGATCTCAGGCAGCGGTATCCCCCAGGTGGAGGGGGAAGTGACCGGAAAGCTGGCCCAGAACTGGAAAAAAGTACTTCCGGCGAAGTTCATCGGCGGATTTTTGTGTCTGTTCGGGGGCCTGTCCCTTGGCCGCGAGGGCCCGTCTATTCAGCTGGGTGCGATGACAGGACAGGGCATATCCAGGCTTCTGGACCGTGGAAAGACAGAGGAAAAGTATCTCATGACCTGCGGTGCAAGTGCGGGGCTGGCGGCGGCTTTCCATGCACCTCTTGCGGGGATGATGTTTGCACTGGAGGAGATACATAAAGGGTTTTCCATGTCCATCCTGATCTCGGTCATGACGGCCTCGGTGACGGCGGATTTTATTTCTTCCTATATCATTGGCCTGGATCCGGTCTTCCAGTTCCGGCTGGAGCATGTCCTGCCGCAGAATTACTACTGGATGCTGATTATCTTAGGCGTGATTCTGGGTGTGATGGGTGCTTTCTATAACTGGGCGATGCTGAAAGCGCAGGATCTTTACAAAAAACCAAAGTTCCTGAATGAGACGACAAGGCTGATGATCGCCTTTTTTGCGGCAGGGGTGCTGGGGCTTCTGATGCCGTCCGTACTGGGCAGCGGCCATGAGCTGATTGTTTCCCTGACAGACGGGAAGATGGTCCTGGGGGTCGTGGTCCTGACCTTTGTTGTAAAATTTATTTTTTCCGCAGTCAGCTTCGGCTCAGGGGCACCGGGAGGCATCTTCTTCCCGCTGCTGATCCTGGGAGCCATGATCGGCGGGATCTTTGCCATGACAGGGGTGCAGCTTTTCGGACTGGACCCGGTGTATATCAATAACTTTGTCCTGCTTGCCATGGCGGGATATTTTACCGCGATCGTGCGTGCGCCGATCACCGGGATTATCCTGCTGTTCGAGATGTCCGGCTCGGTCAGCCAGATGCTGTCCCTTGCGATCGTATCGGTCACTGCCTATATCATTGCGACTCTGCTGAAATCAGAGCCGATCTATGAGAGCCTTTTGGACCGTATTTTAAAGACGCATCACAAGGCAACGGCGGTGAATGTAAAGGGTTCGAGCCAGAAGGTTTTAAGCACTTTTGTGATCATGAACGGCTCGGTCCTGGAGGAGAAAATGGTGCAGGATATTACCTGGCCGGATAACTGTCTTTTAGTTGCATTGGAACGGGGCGGAAAAGAGCTGATTCCCAAGGGGCGGACCATGCTGATGGCGGGCGATACCCTGACTACGATGACAGATGAAAGAGATGCAGGATATGTGCATGACAAAATGGAAAAGTTATGTTATACTTCATTTTAGATATCTTATAATGCCGGGCGTACAACGTGTGTCGTCGTTTTCAGGCATTATGGGAGCAAAAGTACACTACACAATTTGAAGGAGCTTAAGACGTATGAAAAGAGTATTGTTAAAGCTGAGTGGAGAAGCACTTGCAGGAGACAAGAAGACGGGCTTTGATGAAGCGACCTGTATCGGCGTTGCGAAGCAGGTGAAGCAGCTTGTCGATGACGGAATCCAGGTAGCGGTTGTGACCGGAGGGGGCAACTTCTGGAGAGGCCGCACAAGTGAGACGATAGACCGCACGAAGGCTGACCAGATCGGGATGCTGGCAACGGTCATGAACTGCATTTATGTATCAGATATATTCAGACATGTAGGCATGAAGACAGAGATCTTCACACCGTTTGTCTGCGGAGCGTTTACTTCTTTATTCTCTAAGGATGCGGCAGTGGCTGCACTGGAGGAAGGGAAAGTCATCTTTTTTGCAGGCGGGACAGGCCATCCGTATTTTTCAACGGATACAGGCGCGGTGCTGCGTGCGATTGAGATAGAAGCAGATGCCATGCTTCTTGCCAAGGCCATCGACGGAATCTATGACAGTGATCCGAAGGTGAACCCGGAGGCGAAGAAGTATGATGAGATCACCATTCAGGATGTCATTGACCAGAAGCTTGCGGCAGTGGATCTGACAGCTTCCATTCTCTGCCTGGAGAATAAGATGCCGATGCTGGTATTCGGACTGAATGAAGAGAACAGTATCGTTGAGACGATGAGTGGAACATTTACAGGGACAAAAGTCACAGTATAGGGAGGATATAAGAGATGGATGAAAGATTAAAAGTATTTGACGAGAAGATGACCAAGACAATCGGAAGCCTTGAGAGTGAACTGGTAACGATCAGAGCCGGACGTGCCAACCCGCATGTACTGGACAAGCTGACGATCAGTTATTACGGCGTACCTACACCGATCCAGCAGGCAGCCAATATCTCTGTACCTGAGGCACGTATGATCCAGATCCAGCCATGGGAGAAGAGCCTGTTAAAGGAGATCGAGAAAGCGATCAATATGTCAGATATCGGCATCAACCCGACGAACGACGGTTCTACGATCAGACTGGTATTCCCGGAACTGACAGAGGAACGCAGAAAAGAGCTGGTAAAAGACGTGAAGAAAAAAGGAGAAGCAGCGAAGGTTGCTATCCGTAATATCCGCCGTGACGGCAATGAGGCATTTAAGAAGCTCAAGGGAAGCGAAGTTTCCGAGGATGCCATCAAAGACCTGGAAGAGGCACTTCAGAAGATGACAGATAAGTATATTACAGAAGTGGACAAGGCTGTAGAGGCGAAATCCAAAGAGGTAATGACTGTATAGAAGGATGTTTAGTGAATAAGAGGGGCTTGTTTTTCACACAGCCTCTCTTTTGCTCTTTGATAAGATAGGAGGATATGACTATGAATGTACCACAACATGTGGCAATCATACTGGACGGCAACGGACGCTGGGCGAAGTCCAAAGGGATGCCGAGGAATTACGGCCATGCCCAGGGCAGCAAGAATGTAGAGCGCATCTGCGAGGATGCATGGCGCATGGGGATCAAGTATCTGACCGTCTATGCATTTTCCACGGAGAACTGGAACCGTCCGAAGAGTGAAGTGGATGCCCTGATGAAGCTGCTGCGCAATTATATGAAGACCTGCCTTAAGACCGCGGAGAAGAATGATATGAAGATCCGTGTGATCGGCGATATCACTGCATTGGATGAGGATATTAAGGGCAGAATAAAAGAACTGGAAGAAGCAAGTAAGAATAATAACGGCCTGAATTTTACGATCGCGATTAATTACGGAAGCAGGGACGAGATGATCCGTGCCACAAGGAAGCTTGCACAGGACTGCGTGGATGGGAAGGTAGACGTCTCTTCGATTGATGAGAAGCTTTATGAGGGGTATCTGGATACCCATGATATCCCGGACCCGGATCTTCTGATCCGCACCAGCGGGGAACTTAGGCTTTCCAATTATCTGCTCTGGCAGCTGGCTTACACGGAATTTTATTTTACCGATGTTTTATGGCCGGATTTTACAAAAGAGGAATTGGTCAAAGCTATCGAGCAGTATAATAGCAGAGACAGACGTTACGGAGGGGTAAAGGAGGCGCAGGATGTTTAAGACAAGGTTATTAAGCGGAATTCTTTTAGTGATCATCGCTCTGATTACATTGATTACCGGAGGAAGCCTCCTCTTTGCGACCCTGTTCATCATCAGTCTGATCGGGATGTCGGAGCTTTATAAGGTGTTCGGTATCCAGTCGAAGGCACCGGGAATCTGTGGTTATCTGTTTGCGGTACTGTATTATGGACTGGTCTTTTTCAAGCCGGTACTGCCGGAGTCGACAGACTGGTTTATGCTGCTGTTCATGGCGTTTCTGATCTGCATGATGGCAGTGATGGTGTTTGCCTACCCGAAGTACCGGACAGAGCAGATCCTGGCAGCATTTTTCGGAGTATTCTATGTGGCGGTGATGCTTTCTTACATTTATCAGACCAGGATCCTTCCGGGCGGTGTGTTTACGGTATGGCTTGTATTCATCTGCTCCTGGGGCTGTGACACCTGTGCATACTGTGTGGGGATGCTGATCGGAAAGCATAAGATGGCACCGAAGTTAAGCCCGAAGAAGTCCATAGAGGGAGGAATCGGCGGGATTGCAGGGGCAGCGCTGATCGGCGTGTTGTATGCACTCGCAATCAACCACTGGGGCAATGCAGGGGCCAGTGTGGCGAGATATGCCATCATCGGGGCAGCGGGCGGCGCGATTTCCCAGGTGGGAGATCTGGCGGCATCCGCCATCAAGAGGTTCCATGATATCAAGGATTACGGAAAACTGATTCCGGGACACGGAGGAATTCTGGACAGATTCGACAGCGTCATCTTTACGGCGCCGATCATTTATTATCTGGCAGTCCTTCTGTAGGAAGATACGTAAGAGAGGGTTAGGAAGATGAAGAAAATAGCAATACTCGGCTCCACGGGTTCCATCGGGACCCAGACGCTGGAGGTCGTAAGAGAGAATGGGGATATCGAAGTGACTGCACTGGCGGCAGGGAGCAATATCGCCCTGTTAGAACAGCAGATCCGGGAGTTTTCCCCTACGCTTGCGGCAGTCTGGTCAGAGGAGAAGGCAAAAGAGCTGAAAGAGAAGATCAGAGATCTGGATGTCAAGGTCGTATCCGGTATGGACGGACTGCTGGAAGTGGCAGTGCAGCCGGAGTCGGAGATACTGGTCACAGCCATTGTAGGGATGATCGGGATCCGGCCGACCATTGAGGCGATCAAGGCGAAGAAGGACATTGCGCTGGCGAATAAAGAGACACTGGTGACGGCGGGACATATTATCATGCCGCTGGCAAAGGAGTACGGATCAGCGATCCTTCCAGTTGACAGTGAGCACAGCGCCATTTTCCAGTCGCTGCAGGGCGGACAGAGAAAGGCACTGCACAAGATCCTGCTGACAGCATCCGGCGGACCGTTCCGGGGCAGGACCAGGGAAGAGCTTAGGGATATTCAGGTGGAGGATGCCTTGAAGCACCCGAACTGGGAGATGGGGCGCAAGATCACCATCGATTCTTCTACTATGGTGAATAAGGGACTGGAAGTGATCGAGGCGAAGTGGCTTTTTGATGTCACAGTCGATCAGGTAGAGGTTGTGGTACAGCCGCAGAGCATCATACATTCCATGGTGGAGTATGAGGACGGCGCGGTCATCGCACAGCTTGGCACACCGGATATGAAGCTGCCGATCCAGTATGCGCTGTATTACCCGGAGAGAAGATATCTGCCGGGAGACAGGCTGGATTTTGGCACCTTATCCCAGATCACATTCGAGAAGCCGGATATGGAGACATTCTACGGATTAAAGCTGGCTTTTGAGGCCGGAAGAAAGGGAGGTTCCCTTCCGACGGTGCTCAATGCGGCGAATGAACTGGCAGTGGCGATGTTCCTGGAGAGGAAGATCGGCTACCTTGACATTCCAAAGATCATTCAGACCTGCATGGAGCAGCATCAGTTGATCGAGAATCCAACGGTAGAAGAGATACTAAATACGGAACAGGCAACATATGAATTTATTAAAAACAGGTGGTAGTAATATATGGGTATCGTTTTAGCAATACTTTTGTTCAGCGGGATCATCATTTTCCATGAACTGGGGCATTTTACCCTGGCAAAGTTAAATGGCATCCGCGTGGACGAATTTTCATTGGGACTTGGTCCTACAATCATAGGAAAAGAAATCGGGGGGACAAAGTTTTCTTTGAAGCTGCTGCCTTTTGGCGGCGCGTGCATGATGGGAGAAGATGATGTGGACGATATGTCCGAGGGCAGCTTTAACAGCAAGTCTGTCTGGGCAAGGATGTCTGTCATTGTGGCAGGTCCGGTCTTCAACTTCATCATGGCTCTTGTGTTTTCCATCATCATGGTGGCGTGGATCGGATATGACAAGCCGGTCCTGGCAGGCGTGACAGAGGGCTACTCTGCCATGGAGCAGGGGATGCAGAAGGGTGACGTGATCACGGAGCTGAACGGGAAGAACATTCATCTCTGGAAGGAAGTCAGCCTGTTTAATCTGATGAATAAAGATGGAGATCCTGTCACTGTCACTTATGAGAGAGATGGAAAAGAGTATACTACAGTGGTGGAACCAAGACAGCTGGAAGGGGATTCTTATAAGATGATGGGAATCCAGGGCACCGGGGAGTATACGAAGGCAGGGATACTGGAATCCGTACAGTACGGGGCTTATACGCTCAGGTACTGGGTGGATTACACCTTTGACTGCCTAAAGCTTCTGGTGACCGGGCAGGTAGGCATCAAGCAGATGTCAGGGCCTGTCGGAATCGTAAATGTGGTGGATGGGATTTATCAGGAATCCGCGCCTGCAGGCTGGCAGGTGGTTGTGCTGAATCTGCTGAATATCGCAATTCTGCTGGCGGCTAACCTGGGAGTGATGAATCTGCTGCCGATACCGGCATTGGATGGAGGACGTCTGGTCTTTCTGATCGTGGAAGCGGTCAGGAGGAAGAGAGTGCCGCCGGAAAAGGAAGGCATGGTGCATTTTGCGGGGTTCGCACTGCTGATGATACTGATGGTGGTCGTGATGTTTAATGATATACGGAATCTGTTTTAGGATCGCATTTATTGCATGTCCAGATGGACTCCGGGGAGTGGTTATCATGTCTGGAAAGCCGGCTGATTTTTGTCAGCCGGCTGTTTTTTCGCATAAAAGGCGGGAAGTCGTGAAAGTTTGGAGTCTTTGATGCACATATTGAATAGAAATGAGTTTTGTGAGGAATGGAATGACTTCTCTTAAAGCAATCCAGAACGTAAGGCTTCGCCCCCTTGCCGAGGTGAGCTGGAATGAAATTTCTAACTGCTTATTTTTTGTGTTCTTTTAGGGTTTTCTTTGTAACAGTAAGAATATCCCGAATGATTCTTTTTTCCTCTGTAGTGCAATCTTTCATCAAGTCTGCAATATCCTTTTCTAAATATACATCTGCAACAGGAAGACTGTCACATACAAGCTGGTCTAAGGAAACATTCAAGGTATTAGCAATTTTAACAAGGGATGGCAGGCTTACTTGTGTGGTAGCTCTTTCTATATGGCTGATATTGCTTGTTGCCATATCCACTTCATTCGCAAGCTGTTCTTGTGTCAAATGTGCCTGTAGACGAAATTTTTTTATCCGTTCTCCCATCTGTCGATAATTCAAGTCAATATTCAATGAACAATCTCCCCCTTTCTTTTCAATTTGGTAGTGTTATTTTACGCCATATTATGGTATTATTGTAATGATATATGCGCCATATTATGTTGTGTAATAATATTTTCTTTTAATTAAAACCTTTTGCCTGTCTATATCGTCAAGAAAATATAGGAGGTGGTAGGATGGATGAAGACGAATTTACACAACTATTTCAAAGGCTGGTGGAAGAAGAAAACCTGGACAAAGAAATAGCGCAGGAGTTATTGCGCCAAATATTAAAAATTTTGTTTCCAAAAGAAAAAACGAAAATATTTACAGAAAGAGAGAAGAATCAATGAAGTGTTATCAATGCCAAAAAGAGCTGTCACCAAATGATAGATATTGCTCTGGATGCGGAGCAGATCAAAAAATCACGAAGGAATTGATCAGGCAGGCAAGTGCTGGCAGCCAAGATGCCATTACAGAATTATACAATCGTACATACAATGCAGTATACCACACTGCCCATTCCCTGATAAAAGATGAAGATACGGTACTGGATATTGTCCAGGACAGCTATATAAAAGGCTTTCAAAGTCTGGACACACTGGAAAATCCAGAAAATTATCAGGCATGGATGAAGCGTATTGCTATAAACAAAGCAAAAGACTGGCTAAAAAAGAAAAAACCAGTGTTATTTTCAGAGTTGGAATCAGATGATGATACACAGTCGTTTGATTTTCGCGATGAACGTTTAGAACATTTGCCAGAGGAAATCATAGACCGACAGGAAACAACGAGATTGATAAACGAAATACTGAATAATCTGTCTGAGGACCAGCGTATGGTAATCGGTATGTATTATTATGAACAGATGAGCGTCAGGGAAATTGCGCAAATACTTTCTATTTCTGAGAATACGGTCAAATCGCGGCTAAATTATGGGCGGAAGAAAATTGAAACACAAGTCAGAGAATTAGAAAAGCGTGGAACAAAGCTTTACAGTCTTACACCTGTTCCATTTCTTTTATTCTTATTTAAGAGTATGGACGTACAAGCTGCAGAGATACCGCCAACAAATATTCTGAAAAATATAACAACAGAAATATCCACAGGAACAGCCAGCCAAACCGCTTTTGAAACAGCTAAGACAATAGGAAAAGCTTCTGGAAACGCCTTTAGCGGCGTAGCCGGTAAAGGCATTGCTGTTAAAATAATAGCTGGAATCGTGGCAGTTTCTATTGCAGGAGCAGGGATCACAGGGGTTGTGATACATAGTAAAAATAAATCCGCAGCATCCCCATCAGAAAAGGTTGAGAGCATAAAGAAAGCAGAAAAAGAAGAAAGGGCAGATATACCAGAGAAATCAAAGACCGAAGAAACAAAGGAATCAGCAATAACAGCTCATTTATTCGAGGGCTATTATACCAGTCCAGATACCAGTGTTGCGATTACAATCACACCTATCGACGATACTACAGCGAATATTATCATGGATAATATTGCAGTAAATGGGGCGAATGCTTTTAATGCCGAGGGAACAGCAGTTATGACTGATAATAAGCTTGTTCTTGATTTGCAGACAAGCGAGCAGGATATGGCTTACTTTTCCCTGTCCGATGGTTCACTTAATGTAGAAATATCGGAGCATTATCAAGCAAAAGCCAACACTTACATAAGCGGTGTTTATTCCATCACACCACAGGAAGAAATGACGCCCGCAGATGGCAATGCTTCGGGGGATGAATTGGACGGATTTTTCGGCACTTACAAATCGGAAACAGGGAATGTTGATTTGAAACTCTATATGGAAAACAATGTATTAAAAGCTGATATAGGGGATGATGTGGTAGTTGGTCACACAACAATAGAATTCATCCGTTGGAGTCTGGAACCTGGCTATTGGCTTATTTGCGATTCTGAAACTGAACACATCACCCTTCAGCTGCAGGCAGATGGTTCTCTGGTATGGAATACTTTGGATGATGTTCCTACCTTTGACGGAAGATATATAAGGGGGGATGAATAAATTTTGATTTTTTTAAAACCAGGATGATATCACAATCGTCTAAAGGGTGTAAAACAAAAATGAGGAGGAAAAAAGTATGAACAGTCAGAACACTACAAACACAAATCCTGTAAAAAAAATCAGCAAATTCTTAAAACCGTTTTATCTTTTGAAATGGAACACCAAAGCGTTTTTTAAGAATCCCAGAGAATTTATAAAAAATTATATTACTGATTTCAAAACACTGGATTTAAAAGGCAAAGTAATTAAAATTCTAATGACTGCCGCAGGAACTGCCATCGTTTTATTTTTAATAAGGGAAGCAATTATACTTTTCTTTGCGCTGATATTTATGGCAGGTTTAATATCGTCAAGTTTAAATATAGATATTGCTGACGATACATTAGAAACTTTAAAAGCAAATTACAGAAGCCGACACAATGGCTGTGACGCACAGAGCTTAAATGACTTATACAGAGGATAATGAGGAGGATATTTGAAATGAAAAAGTTAATGGCAATATTTTTAATCGGAGTGTTATCCGTATCTGTTTTAACAGGCTGCAAAAAAAGTGAAGAGGAACAGGCAAAAGCTGTCTATGAAGAAATGAAGAAAGATGCAAAAGAGGAACTGGAACGTGATGCAGAATTAAAGGAAGAAAGGCAAGATACGAAAGAAGCTTTATCTGAAAAATGGGTACCGATACTTCAAGAAAAGTACGATGCTTATTTTAATGAAACTGACCCTGAAAAAATTCTTAAACATGCAAATGATTATAACCAGGCATATCAGGAAATGTCAGCAGATTTAACGGATAATCATTTAACCATACATAACGTCAGTGGTATTAGTAATGTTTTGATGAATGAAATCAAATCTATGGGTGAAATTCCAGAATGTGCTTCTAAAGCAAGAAGCGTGTATTTTAAATCTTCCGAAGACATAACAAATTATGAAAATATGACCTGCTGGTATTCTAAGGATACTGGGAATATAGTTTATGCTCTGGAAACCCAGAATACAGAAACAGGACTTATTGAAAACATATTACTTGTAAAAGAAGATGGCACAAAGCTGAACTTAAATATATCTGATTTTGAAAAGAATGAGTATAGCATGATAGAAATTTATTCCATAACAGCCGACTATGTGATTTTTGACACGGTATGCAATGCAACTATGTATACCTATGTTGTTAATATTAGCAGTAATGAGCCGGTATTAGAGTCAGTTAAACAAGATACTGCCCCTGGTATGGAACATGAAGTAGAATATGATTTTGTTACCGATATTTCTACTGTAGAAGGTCTGAATTCGATTTGCAAAAGAATGAGTTAAGATGGATAGCAAAAGAAAAAAGGGGGAAGTCGTGAAAGTTTGGAGTCTCTGATGCATATATTGAATAGAAATGAGTTTTGTGAGGAATGGAATGACTTCTCTTAAAGCAATGCAGGATAACGCCGTAGATAAAGGTCAGCTGCAGATCAATGTGACATCGGAAATCACAGCCTTCCCGATCACGGATGCGACGATTTCTATCTCTTATACAGGGGTGCCTGACAGTACACTGGAGCAGGTAAATACAAATGCATCAGGGCAGACGGAGGTACTGGAACTGAGTACGCCGCCTCTGGAATACAGCCTGAACCCTACAATTGAGTCACAGCCCTATGCAGAATATACACTGAACATCAGTGCACCGGGATACGAGACGATCAGTGTGGCGGGGGCAGAGGTGCTGCCCGATGTAAAAGCAATCCAGAACGTAAGGCTTCGGCCCCTTGCCGAGGTGAACGAGAATGAAATGGTATTCGTGATCCCGGCACATACGCTGTATGGGGACTATCCGCCCAAGATCGCGGAGGACGAGATCAAGCCCATAGACGAGACCGGGGAGATCGTATTAAGCCGGGTGGTGGTGCCGGAATTTATTATCGTACATGATGGTTCTCCAAGAGATTCTACTGCCAATAATTATTATGTAAGATACAGGGATTATATTAAAAACGTTGCATCCAGTGAAATCTATGCTACCTGGCCTGCGAATACGATCAGGGCAAATGTACTGGCAATCATGTCATTTACGCTGAACAGGGTCTATACGGAGTGGTACCGGAATAAAGGGTATGATTTTACCATTACATCTTCTACCGCATTTGACCACAAGTGGATACCAGAGCGAAATATTTTTGATACGATCTCTGTGATCGTAGATGAGCTGTTTGCAAACTATCTGTCCAGGCCGAATGTCAGGCAGCCGATCCTGACGCAGTACTGTGACGGCCGCAGGGTGTCCTGTCCGAACTGGATGACCCAGTGGGGGTCCATGTCACTGGGCGAGCAGGGATATACGCCGATAGAGATCCTGCGCTACTTTTATGGCGATGATATGTATATAAACAGTGCACAGGAGATATCCGGGGTTCCATCTTCCTGGCCGGGATATGATCTGGGAATCGGAGCCAGCGGAGACAAAATCAGACAGATGCAGGAACAGTTAAATGTCATTGCCGGTGCTTATCCTCTGATTCCGAGGATTACTGCGGATGGAATCTACGGGCCGGCGACAGCCGAGGCAGTGAGAGTATTCCAGTCTGTGTTCGGGCTGCCGCAGACGGGGGTTGTGGATTATACGACATGGTATAAGATCTCGGAGATTTATGTGGGGGTCTCCAGGATCGCGGAACTGGTATAACAAAAAAGGAACGTCTGCCTGATTCATCGCAGATGTTCCTTTTTATAACAGTTATTTTGCTTGTCTGGTCCCCGTAAAGGTTACCTGAATGGTTCGTAATTTATACCCTTTTTTCAGGCAGCAGCGGGATAGATAGACATGTACGAGAAGCGAGTCCGGTATTCCGTTGATCCGGGCATGTTCTCTTGCAATTTCTTCCACACATTCGTCAATTTTCCAGAATTTGTGTACGATTACTGTCAATTCGACTTCTTTTCCTGTGTCTGTCAGGACACTCCAGTCGCCTGCCATTTCATAGTCCGGTACTGTAAAAATATAGAGAAGGACCAGACATAAAATTACGGCGGTTACAGCATAGATTTTTTTCTTCAAAAGAATCCCCCCTGTTAAAAATAATAGGGTGTATTCTCTGAGAAAGATACTGGTAATATCTGGAAAAATTAGGAGAAATTCAATCCCTATATTAAATAAACAATTAACAGAAGAAAAACTTTCGCATTATTCGTTATAATATGGTGTTACCAGTTATACCACTATCGCCAGTAAAGGAAGATCAGCCAGGGAACCTATGCTCCGCCAGGTCCCTCTCTGGGCGGCACTTCATCCGGGATTACACTTTTCAATCCATTTTTCCCCGGCAGGTCAATCTCGGGGATGTTATCATCGTCGTATACATTTGCTTCAGTTGATTTAGAGGGCAGTTTTATTTCTCTCATATTGAATCTCCTTCCATTTTTTACATAGTGTGTACAAAAAAAGGAAAAATATGTATACAAAAGAATCTGAGAATGAAAAAAGCAGCTTTTATTCTGCCATAGAATAAAGCTGCAATAAATTTTCACGCTCGTTCTGCTTCATTTTTACAAAATCGGTAAAATTAATATTTACATGACACATAGGCTGTTTACAACAGTGAGCGTGCGATTTATTGTTTGTATAGTGGTATCTCTTGCATTTCCCGCAATAAAATACATGCATCATTAGTATCACCCCCCTGATACATATGATAGCACAAAAATAACCCGGGGAAAATTATAAATCAGACGGTTATGAGATGCAGAAAAAATTTTTATATGATTTCATGCTGAAAAAGGAGCAGAAAAATATACAAAAGTGACAGCAAAAAATGCTTCAATGGCGCGGGAAACTTGAACTTTCCCTCATCCTGAATTATAATCTAGGAGAGGTGAAAAAATGGAAAACAATGAGAATACAAAGCAACGCTTCGTTGCAGCGTTAACGGCACTGATGGAGGTCAGACCTTTAGATAAAATTACAGTAAAAGAGATCGTGGAGAAGAGCGGTAAGACCAGACAGACATTTTACCGCTGTTTTAAAGATAAGTATGATCTGGTGAACTGGCATTTTGAGCGGCTGGCGGAGAAGTCCTTCCTGCAGATGGGAGTCAGGCTGACGCTTCGGGAGGGGCTGGAAGAGAAATTCCGCTTTATCAAGAATGAACAGGTTTTCTTTGCGGCGGCCTTCCAGTCAGAGGATTATAATTCCCTGGTGGCCTATGATTATGAATGCATATTACAGTTTTACACGAATATTATAGAGAAGAAGACGAAGCGGCCGCTGGATGCGGATACCAGATTTTTGTTGGAGATGTACTGCAGAGGATCTATCTCCATGACGGCACAGTGGGCAAAGAGGAACATGGACCTGCCCCCGGAGAAGATGGCGGACCTGCTGATCCAGGCACTTCCGGAGCCTTTGGAGGAACTGCTGTCAGATCTGCAGCCTTAAAGCGTTACATAGTCACCATTCTGTAACTTGTCCGTGGAGGGTTTTATTTGTTATAATTATAACAATCAAATAAAATCCTTTCCGCGAAGGCGGGAGAGGCAGAATGTAAAGGAGAGAATGGCTATGTCAAACAGATTTATTTTGAACGAAACATCTTATCATGGAGCAGGGGCAATCAACGATATTGCTACCGAAGTTAATGCAAGAGGATATCACAAAGCTTTTGTATGCTCTGACCCGGATCTGGTAAAATTCGGTGTGACACAGAAGGTTCTGGATGTACTGGACAAGAATAGTCTTACATATGAGCTTTACTCCAACATCAAACCGAATCCGACGATCGAGAATGTACAGACAGGTGTGCAGGCGTTCAAAGCATCCGAAGCAGATTACATCATCGCCATCGGAGGCGGATCTTCCATGGATACGGCAAAGGCAGTCGGCATCATCATTAACAATCCGGAATTCGAGGATGTCAGAAGCCTGGAAGGTACTGCAGCAACGAAGAATGCATGTGTTCCGATCATCGCCGTTCCGACTACCGCAGGTACGGCAGCAGAGGTTACGATCAACTATGTGATCACAGATGTGGAGAAGAACCGTAAGTTCGTCTGTGTAGACCCGCACGACATCCCGGTTGTTGCAGTCATTGACCCGGATATGATGTCCAGTATGCCGAAGGGGCTGACCGCTTCCACAGGTATGGATGCCCTGACACATGCAATCGAGGGATTCACAACAGCAGGAGCATGGGAATTATCCGATATGTTCCATCTTAAAGCAATCGAAATTATCGCCCGTTCCTTAAGAGGAGCTGTAGACAACACTCCAGAAGGAAGAGCGGACATGGCACTTGGACAGTATGTTGCAGGTATGGGATTCTCCAACGTAGGACTGGGAATCGTTCACTCCATGGCGCATACACTGGGTGCATTATATGACACACCACACGGTGTAGCCAATGCGATCCTCCTCCCGACTGTGATGGAGTATAATGCAGAAGCAACAGGGGAAAAATACAGAGAAATCGCAAAGGCTATGGGTGTTGAAGGAACTGAAAACATGACACAGGAAGAGTACAGAAAAGCAGCAGTCGACGCAGTGAAGAAGCTGTCCGCAGATGTAGGTATCCCGGCTGATTTAAAGGGCATTGTGAAGGAAGAGGATATCCCGTTCCTTTCTGAGTCCGCATATGCAGATGCATGCAGACCAGGTAACCCGAAGGAGACTTCTGTAGAAGACATCGCAGCATTATTCCGTTCTCTTCTGTAGCTGGCATAAGCAGCACGTAAAGGTATTTCGTGTGGCTTATATCAGAGGCCGCCATACTTCGAGGTAACCAGTGTGGACGCGCCGCGTTACGGAGACAAAATTATGGCGAGAAGAAGAAAAAGAAGAAAATGGCCGGTCATACTCGGCATTTTAATCATAGTATGTATATTTACAGGTTTGGGAGCAGCAGCCAAGATGCTGCTTCCAGACCTTTTTGCGTCCACAAAAGAAGTGATCGAGACAGTCAAGATGAAGACCTCCCCACTGGCAAATGTACCCTTTGAGGAGATTCAGATACCGGATGAGGATGTGTCGGGAGGATATTATTATCAGCAGCTGAATGAAGAAGAGCAGAATCTCTATAAGGAAATGTATCAGGGACTTAAGGATTCGTCACCTTCCATATATATGCATTCCCCGGATTTGAAGGTATTGGAAAAGGTAAGCCAGTACATTTCCATGGACAGACCGGAGCTGTTCTGGTGCGAAGGACAGATGCAGGTGACCAGCTATGAGCAGTATTCAGAAGTGCAGCCCGTCTACACCTATACCGGAGAGGAAAAGGACCGAAGACAGGCAGAGATCGAGGCAGCTGCGAATGAATGCTTTTCAGGGATGACCGGAGAAATGTCCGAATATGACAGGATCAAATATATCTTCGAGTACCTGGTGAACACCGTAGACTACAATCTGGATGCCCCGGATAACCAGAATATTTACAGTGCGCTCGTCGGAAAAGCCTCGGTATGTGCAGGCTATTCCCGTGCCGCCCAGTATCTCTTAAGGCGGCAGGGAATCGAATGCATCTATGTGACAGGAAACATTCCGAATCAGGGTGCCCACGCATGGAATATCGTAAAATGCAACGGCCAGTACTACCAGATGGATGTGACCTTCGGAGACCCGGTGTTCATCGAGGAGGAGGGCGGTGTCAGACCGCCGGGACAGAGCATCAACTACGATTATCTGTGCTGCAGCGATGCCGAGATCATGAAGAACCACACGGCGGACACCTTTGTTACATTTCCTCAATGCACCTCCATGGACCTGAATTACTACAGACTGAACGGAATGTATTACGACTCATTTCAGCCCGATCAGATACTGGAGGCGATGAACCAGACGATTTATAACCAGGAGCCTTCCTTTACCTGCAAATTCGCCAATGACACTCTGTATCAGGAAGCACACGATGTCATTCTGAGCGACCTGGTGCAGCGGGCAGCCCAGAACCTACTGGATTACTACGGTCTGGAATCCGTACAATACACCTATGTAGAAGATGAAGTCATGGATAAACTGGTCATCTATTGGAATTACCAGTAAAACCAAGTGACGAGCTTTAGCCTCGGAACGCCCGCTCTTTGAAAAAAATTGTTGAAATATGATTTGAATTGTAGTATAATCTTTACAATTTGAGCACAGGGGCGCTCTGGACACAACAGGAATCCAAGAGTGCCTTTGTTATGTAAAATAATACACCCTGGTTAAGCAGGCTCAAAGGCAGGGAATACGAAGGGAATAGGTGAACATATGAAAGCGTTTCTGATATTAGAAGACGGAACCGTGTTTACAGGAAAAAGCATTGGTTCGAAGAGAGAGATGATAAGTGAAATCGTGTTTAATACCTCCATGACTGGGTATTTAGAGGTGCTGACCGACCCTTCATACGCGGGGCAGGCAGTCGTCATGACTTATCCGCTGATTGGGAATTATGGGATTACGCCGGACATGGAATCCAAGAAGGCATGGCCGGATGGTTATATTGTAAGGGAATTATCCCGTATGCCGAGTAATTTCCGGTGTGAGGGGACGATTCAGGATTTCCTTTTGAAGCAGGATATTCCGGGAATCGCAGACGTGGACACCCGTGCCCTTACCAAGATCTTAAGGGAAAAGGGTACCATGAACGGTATGATCACGACGAACGAGAATTACGATCTGAAAGAGATCCTTCCGAAGTTAAAGGCCTATCAGGTAGGGGATGTTGTCTCCAAAGTGACGTGTTCCAAGAAGTATACATTAGAAGGTAATGGAAAGAAAGTCGCACTCCTGGATTTAGGCGCCAAGAATAATATAGCCAACTCTTTAAATAAACGTGGTTGCTGCGTGACTGTTTATCCGGCCCACACAACTGCTGAAGAAATCATTTCAGCTCATCCTGACGGTATTATGCTCTCGAATGGTCCTGGAGACCCTGCAGACTGCATTTCTATTATCGAAGAAATCAAAAAACTATACAATTCAGATATACCGATTTTTGCAATTTGTCTGGGACATCAATTGATGGCTCTTGCTACTGGTGCGGCCACACATAAGTTAAAGTACGGTCACCGTGGAGGAAATCATCCGGTAAAGGATCTTCTGACTAACCGGGTATACATTTCTTCCCAGAACCACGGCTATGTGGTGGATGCCGGGACGATTGATCCGAAGATTGCAGTTCCGGCATTTGTCAATGTAAACGATGGGACGAACGAGGGTCTGAAATATGTCGGGAAGAACATCTTCACCGTACAGTTCCACCCGGAGGCATGTCCGGGACCGCAGGATTCCGGTTACCTGTTTGACAGATTCATGGATATGATGGAAGGAGTACAATAATGCCAAGAGATAACAGTATTAAAAAAGTATTAGTCATCGGGTCCGGTCCGATCATCATCGGACAGGCAGCAGAGTTCGATTATGCAGGAACACAGGCCTGCCGTTCTTTGAAGGAAGAGGGCATTGAGGTTGTACTTTTAAACTCCAACCCGGCCACGATCATGACAGATAAGGACATCGCGGACCGTGTTTATATCGAGCCTCTTACCGTGGAAGTGGTAGAGCAGCTCATCAAAAAAGAGAAGCCTGACAGCGTCCTCCCGACACTGGGCGGACAGGCTGGTCTGAACCTGGCTATGGAGCTGGATGAAAAAGGCTTTTTAAAGGAGAATAACGTCCGCCTGATCGGTACCACATCAGAGACGATCAAAAAGGCTGAGGACCGTCTGGAATTCAAGGCGACGATGGAAAAGATCGGAGAGCCGGTCGCAGCATCACTGGTCGTGGAAAATGTAGAGGATGGACTTGCATTTGCCAATGAAATCGGTTATCCGGTGGTACTTCGCCCGGCCTACACCCTGGGAGGAAGCGGCGGCGGTATCGCCCACAATTCTGAACAGCTGATGGAGATCCTGGCGAATGGCCTTCGTCTCTCCCGTGTGGGACAGGTCCTGGTAGAGCGCTGCATCGCAGGCTGGAAGGAAATCGAGTATGAGGTGATGCGCGATTCCAACGGAAACTGCATTACCGTTTGTAATATGGAAAATATCGACCCGGTCGGCGTCCACACAGGAGACAGTATCGTTGTGGCTCCGTCACAGACACTGGGCGATAAGGAATACCAGATGCTGCGTACCTCCGCTTTGAATATCATCAGCGAGCTGAATATCACAGGCGGATGTAACGTACAGTATGCCCTTCACCCGGAAAGCTTTGAATACTGCGTCATCGAAGTCAACCCGCGTGTAAGCCGTTCCTCCGCGCTGGCATCCAAGGCCACAGGCTACCCGATCGCAAAGGTGGCAGCCAAGATCGCGTTGGGATACACACTGGATGAAATCAAGAACGCAATCACCGGAAAGACCTATGCAAGTTTCGAGCCGATGCTGGACTACTGCGTTGTTAAGATTCCGAGACTTCCGTTCGACAAGTTCATCAGTGCCAAGAGGACACTGACGACCCAGATGAAGGCGACCGGAGAGGTCATGAGTATCTGCGACAACTTCGAGGGCGCTCTGATGAAGGCAATCCGTTCTCTGGAGCAGCATGTGGACAGCCTGATGTCCTACGATTTTACCTCTCTTTCTGAGGACGAGCTGATCGATCAGCTTGCAAAGGTAGATGATATGCGTATCTGGAGGATCGCAGAGGCCATCCGCAGAGGCATCAGCTACGAGACCATCCATGAGATCACGAAGATCGACAATTGGTTCATTGATAAATTTGCCATCATCGTAGAGATGGAGCAGGCACTGAAAAATGAGGAGCTCACGCCAGAACTCTTAAAAGAAGCGAAGCGCATCGAGTTCCCGGACAATGTCATTGCAGACCTGACCGGAAAGACAGAGCAGGAAATCCACGATATGCGCCATGCAAATGGAATCGTGGCAGCCTATAAGATGGTAGATACCTGTGCTGCAGAATTTGCGGCAGCGACCCCATATTACTACTCTGTATATGGAAGAGAAAATGAGGCCGAAAAGACCAGCGGCAAGAAGAAAGTCCTGGTGCTTGGTTCCGGCCCAATCCGTATCGGACAGGGAATCGAATTCGACTTCTGTTCCGTACACTGCACCTGGGCATTTTCCAAGGAAGGTTATGAGACTATCATTGTAAATAATAACCCGGAGACCGTAAGTACGGACTTTGATATCGCAGATAAACTGTACTTCGAACCATTGACCCCGGAAGATGTGAAGAGCATTGTGGATCTGGAAAAACCAGACGGAGCCGTTGTCCAGTTCGGCGGACAGACCGCCATCAAGCTGACAGAAAGCCTGATGAAGATGGGCGTGCCGATCCTGGGAACCTCCGCAGAAAATGTGGACAAAGCGGAAGACCGTGAGCTGTTCGATGAGATTCTGGAAGAATGCCAGATCCCGCGTCCGACAGGCGGCACCGTATTTACCGCAGAGGAAGCAAAAGAAGTGGCAAACAGACTGGGCTATCCGGTCTTAGTCAGACCTTCCTACGTGCTCGGCGGCCAGGGAATGCAGATCGCCATCAACGATCATGATATCGATGAATTCATTGGAATCATCAACCGGATCGCTCAGGATCACCCGATTTTAGTAGACAAGTATCTCCAGGGAAAAGAAATCGAGGTCGACGCGGTCTGTGACGGTGAGGATATCCTGATTCCGGGAATCATGGAGCACATTGAGCGTGCAGGAATCCATTCCGGTGACAGTATTTCCGTTTATCCGGCGCAGAGCTTAAGCAAAGCCGCAAAAGAGAAGATTGCCGAGTACACCAGAAGACTGGCAAAATCCCTCCACGTCATCGGACTGATCAACATCCAGTTTATCGTATGCGGAGAGGAGGACGTCTATGTCATCGAGGTCAACCCACGTTCCAGCCGTACCGTGCCGTATATCAGCAAGGTAACCGGAATCCCGATCGTGCCGCTGGCAACCAAAGTCATCATCGGCAGCAAGATAAAAGACCTGGGCTACACCCCGGGACTCCAGAAAGAAGCAGACTACGTGGCAATCAAGATGCCGGTATTCTCTTTTGAAAAGATCCGCGGCGCAGACATCAGCCTTGGACCAGAAATGAAATCCACAGGAGAGTGCCTGGGGATCGCCAAAACATTTGACGAAGCCCTGTATAAAGCATTCTTAGGAGCAGGAATCAACCTGCCGAAATACAAGAACATGATCATGACCGTCAGGGATGAAGACAAGCCGGAAGCAGTAGAGATCGGACGCCGTTTTGAAAAAATCGGTTACCGCATCTTTGCTACCAAGAGCACCGCAGAAGCCCTGAAAGCAGGCGGAGTAAAAGCCATCCCGGTCCGCAAGATCGAGCAGGAATCCCCGAACTTACTGGACCTGATCCTGGGACACGAGATCGACCTGGTTATCGATACCCCGGCCCAGGGAGCCGAACACTCCAGAGATGGATTCGTGATCCGCAGAAACGCCATCGAGACAGGAGTCAACGTGCTCACCGCCATGGATACCGCAAGGGCATTGATTACCAGTCTTGAGAACACAGATATACAGAAACTCACCCTCATCGATATTGCGACCGTTCAGTAGGAGTTCTGGAGGGATGAAGGGGAAGCGAGCTGGGGCGCTGAAAGAAAGGTGAGCCTGTCCCCCGCCGGGACTTACATGCCGTTTCGAAGCCTTACCGCTCGCAGAGAATATGTAACAGAAAATAAGGAGAAAATGGAGGTACCTGACACATTCGGCCCAAAATCTGATGATTTTGCGCCTCAGGTGTCAGCAGTCTTTGATGTGATACATCAAAGACTGACCTCCATTTTCTCCTTATTTTCTGCAACATATTCTAACTGCTCGCTTAGATGGCATTCAAAACGGCATGTAAGCCCCGGCGGGGGACAGGCTCACCTTTCTTTCAGCTTGGCGCATCAGGGCGGGATACACTTCATTTTTTGGGGAATGGTGTGGGAGAAACGGATGGTGGCAGTTACGGTGTGACGGTCTTCCAGAGGCAGTGTTCAGCAGCCTCATTATCAGCCTTTTGTCATCTCATCATATTTTTATCTTATCCACCCTATAGGGTACATTATATTTTTCTTATTCCTCCTCCATCCATCCGTCCCACCCTTCAATTCCATCCGTTTCCCCGCCCGGAATCCCTCCCGATGTATGCTTTCCCACCATCCGACCTGATGCATCCAGCGCAGGAGAAGCCGCGCTCAGCGCGCTTTCCCGAAGTGGCTGCTGGTTTCAAGGGCGTAGAATGAGTTTTAGAGGTACTTAATGAAACAGAGACGGATTTCACGGCACGAAAGGGCTGAGCCGCGTTTGCATCAGGCAAACGGGGTGAATCCCTTTCGTGCCGTGAAATCCGCCTCTGTTTCATTTAGTACCTCTTAGCGCAATGGTCAGCCCGTGGAACCAGCAGCCACTTCGGGAAAGCACGCTGAGTGGGGCTTCTCCTAAGCGTCCCCCCTGCATCCCCTCCCGGAAAAAGCACACATCCGATTCCTACCAGATCCCCAGGAAGTACTGCATCCCCAAGCTGACGCATGCGATCCCCACCCAGCAGCAGAAGCCTGTGAAGATTGGTTTTGCCCCGGTTTTTATGAGGTGGACGATGTTGGTGTTGATTCCAATTGCCGCCATGGCCATGATGATAAGGAATTTGCTCAAGTCCTTTAATGGCGCTGTTACGCTGGCGGGCAGATGAAATACGGATGTTACTACGGCTGCAAGGATGAAGAACAGCACGAAGTAAGGGAAGGTTTTTCTGAGGCTGAAGGCAGAACCTTCCTCTTTTTTCTCTTTTCTTTCTCCGTAGATGGCAAGTGCCAGGGTGATCGGGATGATTGCCAGTGTCCTTGTCATTTTTACAATGGCTGCCGCCTCAAGGGTATGGCTTCCATACATGCCGTCCCAGGCAGCTGCGGCTGCGGTGACGGATGAAGTGTCGTTGATGGCGGTCCCGGCAAAGAGACCGAACCCTTCATTGCTCAGGTGCAGCGCTCCACCCAGGGCAGGGAAGATCAGGGCGGCGATCACGTTGAAGAGGAAGATGACAGAGATGGACTGTGCAACTTCTTCATCGGACGCGCGGATGACCGGGGCTGTCGCTGCGATAGCGGAACCACCGCAGATAGAGGAGCCGACTCCGACCAGGATGGCGTTGTTTGGATGTAATTTTAATGCTTTATATAAGATAAAGGCGATGATCAGTGAAGTGCTGATTGTGGAAATGATGATAGGCAGTGACTGGCGTCCTTTTGCCAGGATATCAGTCAGGTTCATGCCGAATCCAAGGAATACGACTGCGGCCTGCAGGATTTTTTTGGATGTATAGGTGACACCCGGTTTTAGCGTATCTTTATTTCTGATCAGGAGTGTCAGGACCATACCGATCAGGATGGAAAATACCGGACCACCGATAACTGGTACGGCCTTGCCTAAGAACCAGGCTGGCACAGCGATTGCGAGGCAGAGCAGAAGCCCTGGACCGTTTTTCTTTAAAAAGTTCATTTGTAATATCCTCCATTGTTTTTATATTGAAAATAATAATTCGCACGGCAGCCGGTACATCTGTGTGATGCGATTCTTGTAATAAGCCTGTTTTTGGAGCCTTTTTTGTTTTTAGGCCACTGTGCTTTTTTATATTATCATAAACTTTGTATAAAATAAAGTTATATATATTTATTTTATGATAAAAATATGTTATTATCTATATGGAAAACATAAAAATATAAATGGACGGGGTCATATAGAAATGGGACCATATAGAAACGGAACCATATAGAAATGGAGCATATAGAGACAGGACCGCCCGGACTTAGAGTACAGGAGACTATCATGTTAGATTTTCGGATGGAGACATTTCTTACAGTATGCCAGTATATGAATTTTACAAAAGCCGCAGAGGTGCTGAATATTACGCAGCCTGCGGTATCACAGCATGTGCGGCATCTGGAGAAGCATTATAAAGTGAAGCTGTTCCGCTATGAGGGCAAGAAGCCCAGACTGACGCCGGCGGGGGAGATGCTGCGCAGTGCGGCACTGACTATGACACACGATGAGATTTCCCTGGAGAAGAGAATGCAGAGTATGTCAAAGGAGCTGTTGGATATCCGTTTTGGGGCTACTATGACAGTCGGGGAAGCCGTAATGGCACGGATTTTGAAGCGGTATCTGGCAGAGTATCCGGAATCACATCTTCATATGGAAGTGGGGAACACACAGGAGCTGCTGCAGAAGATGGATCACGGAGAGATTGATTTTGCATTGGTAGAGGGGTTCTTTAAGAAGAGCGAATATGATTTTCTGCATTATTCTACGGAGAATTATATCGCTGTGTGCAGTCCGGATTATATTTTTCAGCGAAAGATCAGGAGACTGGAAGACTTATTTGGTGAGAGACTTCTGCTTCGGGAGCCGGGGTCAGGGACGAGAGAGGTGCTGGAGCGGTATCTGGATTCCCAGAATTTCAGCATCGATGATTTTGCAAAGACTGCGGAAATCGGGAGCCTGCATACAATTAAGGAGTTGACAAAAGAGGGGTTAGGTATTACATTTTTATATGAGGTCGCAGTCAGGGAAGAAATGGAAAAAGGAGAGCTTATGGAGATCCGCATACGGGATTTTAAGCTCAGCCACGACTTTACCTTTATCTGGAGACGTGGAAGTATCTATGCGGATACGTACCGGACTCTGTTCCAGCGTTTTTCTGAGATGACATAGGAACTGCTGAATCAGGCAGTTATAGCAGAAAAAGACGGATATAGGGAGCCAAAGGTCACACAGCGGTCATGACAGATGATGGGATGTGCAGCTTTTGACTGCGGTTACAATAAGAAAAGAGGAATTGCGAAGATGTTACAGGTAGAACATTTATCATATGATGTAAAAGAGGAGGGCAGACAGTCAGAGATTCTTTCTGATGTCAGCTTTTCTGTTGCCGATGGTGAGATGCTGGTGATCACAGGTCCTAACGGGGGCGGTAAGTCTACACTGGCGAAGCTTTTGATGGGGATCAACAGGCAGACAGCAGGGAAGATCCTTTTAAATGGAGAGGATATCACGGATATGTCCATCAATGAGCGGGCAAAGGCGGGCATGGGATTTGCGTTCCAGCAGCCGCCGCGTTTTAAGGGAATGACGGTGAGAAGACTGTTATCACTTGCCGCGGGTACATCACTTTCAGAAGATGAGTGCTGTTCTCTGTTAAGCAGTGTGGGGCTGTGTGCCATGGAATATATTGACAGAGAGGCGGATGCGACGCTCTCCGGCGGGGAGATGAAGCGGATCGAGATTGCGACGGTGCTTGCGAAGCATCACGATATCTGTATTTTTGATGAGCCGGAGGCAGGGATTGACCTGTGGAGCTTTTCCATGCTGATCAAGCGTTTTGAGAAGATCCATAAGGCGAAGAAGGAGAGCCTGATCCTCATTTCCCATCAGGAGAGGATCATTCAGATGGCGGACCGTATTATGGTGATCTCGGATGGAAAGGTTGACTCGATCGGTGCAGCAGATGAGATCATGCCGCAGCTGTTCAGTCAGGGACCGGAGGCATGTGTCTGCGGACAGCAAAAAGGAGGTGATCTCTGTGAAGCTTAATGAACTTAACGAAGCAGCAGAAAATGTACTCAAGGTGATTGATTCTTATGGCTTTAAGGAGGAGGGCGCTTATAACCTCCGTCTGAACGGAATGGCTGTGTGTCACGGTGACAGCCGCCATATCAGAATCGTGAAGAAGGAAGATAAGCCGGGGATCGATATTTTTATCAGCGGTGAGGCGAAGGACGAACAGGTGCACATTCCTGTTGTGATGTCTGAATCCGGTATGAAGGATGTTGTTTACAATGATTTTTATATAGAGGACGGAGCCGATGTGACGATTATTGCGGGCTGTGGAATCCACAATGACGGGTGCAGCGAGAGCCGCCATGACGGAATCCATGCGTTCCATGTGGGGAAGGATGCCAATGTGAAGTATGTGGAGAACCATTACGCAGAGGGCAGTGGAACTGGCGGGAAGGTCCTGAACCCGGTGACGAAGATCTACGTGGGCGAGAATTCCATCTTTACTCTGGAGACAACACAGATCAAGGGTGTCGATTCTACGGAGAGGGAGACATTTATCGAACTGGCAGAAGGGGCGAAGCTTTTCGTGACGGAGAAGCTGATGACTCATGATGCACAGAGTGCGGTTTCCAATATGGATGTCCAGTTAAACGGGGAGAACAGTTCTGCAAGGATCGTGTCACGTTCCGTTGCAAAAGGGAATTCCAGACAGGTCTTCCACCCGAGGGCAGTGGGGAACAGCCTGTGCCACGCCCATGTGCAGTGCGATTCTATTATCATGGACCAGGCGGAGATCAGCTCGATTCCTGAGATCAATGCAAAGCATGTGGATGCACAGATCGTGCATGAGGCGGCGATCGGACGGATCAATGACGAGCAGCTTGTCAAGCTTCGGACCTTCGGAATGTCTGAGGAAGAGGCAGAGGCAGTCATCATCGAGACGTTCCTGAATTAGGAAAGAGAAGCATTCATCAGACTTCCTGGAATAACCGGGCAGAAGATGGATGGAGAAATAGACAGAAATAAAGTATACCAGGAGGGCATCCCGTAATACATGCCCTGCGGGCGGGTCTGCAGCTTACGCTGCAGATAAAAGTATACCCATAGGGCATCCCGTAATCCATGCCCTGACGGGCGGGCAGCGGCAAAGCTGCTGAATAAAGTATGTTTTGACCGGCATTTCCGGGAAATCTGGCTTTCAGATTTTGTCGGACTGCCGGTCAAACTATACCCGGAGTGCATTCCATGGTGTCTGCCCTGACAGGTTGAGGGACAGACACAGGTTGAGAGACAGACACAGGTTGAAGGGCAGATACAGGTCGAGGGACAGTCACAGGTAGAGGTATAGATACAGGTTGAAGTACAAGGAGGAGAATGCATATGAAAATCAGTGCAGCCTGCATCCGCTGTATGGTGGACAGGCAGGAGGATCACATAAAGGATATGCAGGATGAGCATCAAAAATCTGCATACATGAAGGAAATCCTGCGTATTATAGGAAATAGTGACGAGGATGCCACAGCGCCGCTTTTGACGGCAGAAGTGCAGAAGGCTTATCAGAAATATTTTGGTGAAGCGCCGGACTACAGTGAGATCAAACACTCTTTTAACCAGAAGATGCTGGCAGTGGAGAATGAGATCCGCAGGGAAATCCATGAGAATCCCCATCCGCTTCAGTGTGCCCTTTCTTTTGCAAGGACGGGAAATTATATTGATTATGGCGCTATGACAGAGGTGAAGGATTCTATCCTGGAGGCTCTGGTAAAAGAAGCCGGGCAGAAGAAGGTGGATGAGCAGACTCTTAAGATGTTTACAGAGGAACTTGAAAAGGCCAAAAGCCTGGTCTATATCACGGATAATTGTGGTGAGATCGTACTGGATAAGCTTTTGATTGAATTGATCCGGGAACTTTACCCGAAGATCTCGGTGACGGCAGTGGTCAGAGGAGAACCGGTGCTTAACGATGCGACCTATAAGGACGCGGTGGAGACAGGACTCACCGGGATTGTGCCTGTGGTCGGGAATGGGACCGATATTGCGGGAACCTCCCTCAAACATATCAATGAGGAGACCTCAGAGCTGATCCGTGGTGCCGATGTGATCGTGGCAAAGGGACAGGGGAACTTCGAGACTCTGCATGGATGCGGGATGAACATTTACTATCTGTTCCTCTGCAAGTGTGACTGGTTCGTAAAGAGATTTCAGATGGAAAAGAATGGGGGGATTTTCGTTCACGAGAGTATGCTCGGGGCGGAATTTAAGAAGTGATGAAGAAAAAATATTTAGGAGTTGTCTATATTGTCATATCCGCTTTCTGTTTTGCAATGATGGCGGTATTTGTGCGCCTGTCCGGGAATCTGCCATCGATCCAGAAGAGCTTTTTCAGAAATCTGGTGTCCCTCGTTTTTGCATTTGTAATTCTGAAAAAGAATGGGGTATGGTTCTCAGGAAAAAGGGAGAATATCAAGTATCTGCTGATCCGTTCCGCAGCCGGAACGGTCGGGATTCTGTGTAATTTTTATGCGGTTGACAGGATGGTGCTTTCGGATGCATCCATGCTGAATAAGATGTCACCGTTTTTTGTTATTATTTTCAGCTTCTTTATCTTGAAAGAAAAGATTAAGCCGCCGCAGATTCTGATCGTGGCGGGCGCGTTTCTGGGGAGCCTTCTGATCATTAAGCCGACGGCGGATATCTTTCGTTCTCCGGCAGCGCTTGTGGGACTGGTCGGCGGAATGGCGGCGGGGCTGGCCTATACGTATGTCAGGCTGCTGGGTGGAAAAGGGGAGAAGGGACCGTTTGTGGTCTTTGCCTTCTCCACATTTTCCTGTGTTGTGACACTGCCGTTCTTAATTTTCCAGTTTCATCCGATGAGTGTAATGCAGACACTTTCCCTTCTGATGGCAGGGCTTTGTGCCGCGGGGGGACAGTTTGCAGTGACAGCAGCTTATTTCCATGCACCTGCAAGGGAGATTTCCGTATACGATTATTCGCAGATTATTTTCTCGGCGCTTCTTGGATTCTTCATATTCAGGCAGCTGCCGGATGTGTTAAGCTGGATCGGGTACGGCGTAATCTGTGTCATGGCGGTGCTGATGTTTCTGTATAATAACAGGAAGGAACGGCTGTGAGGTTTTTGTGACATTTTGCTGGTATGCTGTTTCAGGGAGGTGACAATATGAGAATCTTAGTAGTTGAAGATGACCGCCTTTTGAATACGACACTTTGCTATAACCTGTCTGCTGCTGGCTATGTGGCAGATTCTGCCCTTTCTCAAAAAGAGGCGGTACAGTTTTTTGAAAGGCAGGAGTACGATCTGATCGTTCTTGATGTGAACCTGCCGGATGGCAGCGGTTTTGATTTTTGTCGGAAAGTAAAAGAACGAAGGCAGGATATGGCAGTTGTATTTTTGACAGCAAATGACATGGAGAGTGATATGTTAAAGGGGTATGAACTGGGGGCGGATGATTATGTAACCAAACCATTTCTCATGAGCGTGTTCCAGAAGAAAGTAAAAGCCCTGCTTTCTCGTGTGACCAGGCAGACGGGCAGTGACTGCTATGACGATGGGAATCTTGTGATCAACTTCTCGGAGATGACCGCGGCAATGGCTGGGAAACCAGTTCTGTTTACCCCCATGGAATACAGACTTTTAAAGGTAATGACCAGAAATCCGAAAATAGTTCTGACCAGACAGGTGCTGTTGGAGAAATTATGGGATATTGATGAAAACTTTGTGGACGAGCATGCACTTACAGCGGCGGTCAGCCGGGTACGCAGTAAGATTGAGACAAAAAAGTATTGTTATATCAAGACAGTTTACGGCATGGGCTACATGTGGATCGGAGGAGCAGACAGATGACAGCAGAAAAGCTATCCATCAACAAGGTGTGTGTATTGATGGGGAGCATACTTACGGTAATTTCAATCGGTATGGTGTTCCTGATCTATTTCCTGACAGAAAGCAGGACCGCGATGTTCAGTGTACTGGTCTATCTGGCAGTTGTTCTGCTGGGAACATTCGGGTTCCTCTTATTTGTACGCAGAAAACTGACCCTGTTTTCCGATCTGCTATGCCGGGTTCTGGACAGTATGATGTCATCCGATGAGGAACTTTTACAGCCTGTTGATGATGAGAGCCTCTTTTATAAAGTTCATCACCGCCTGGACCGGCTCTATGAAGTGCTCAAGGAAAGTAAGAACAGTGTGGCAAAGGAGCGGGCGGACCTTAAGGAACTGATTTCAGATATTTCCCATCAGGTAAAAACGCCTGTTGCAAACCTTAAAATGCTGGATGCAACGCTGCTGGAGCAATCTGTTCCACCCGAAAAACAGAAAGAGTTTCTTCTGGCAATGGAAAGCCAGCTGGATAAACTGGATTTTCTAATGCAGGCAATGGTTAAGACTTCCCGACTGGAAACCGGAATGATTTCCCTGGAAAAGAGAATACAGCCAGTCTATGATACCCTCGCCTCTGCGCTGGGCGGCATCCTTTTGAATGCCGAGAAGAAACAGATTACGGTCACGGTAAACTGTCCTGAGACTCTTGCTGTTTCCCATGACCGTAAATGGACGGGGGAGGCACTGTTTAATATTCTGGATAACGCAGTAAAGTATACACCTGTGGGCGGAAAAATCGGAGTAACAGTGTCCTGCCTGGAAATGTATGTAAAGATTGCAGTAGCCGATACCGGCAGAGGAATCCCGGAACAGCATCAGGGAACCATTTTTAAACGGTTCTACCGGGAAGAGGATGTGCATGATGTGGAAGGCATCGGCATTGGCCTGTATCTGGCCCGCGAGATTATTACCATGCAGGGCGGGTACATCAGGGTGGATTCGGAGATTGGATGTGGTTCTACTTTTTCAGTTTTTCTTTTAAGATGAGAAAAAAGTGTAAAATGTCACAGCATTGAGAAGTTTTTGGTGAAAACTTCTTTTGTGCTGTGACATTTTTGTGAGAATTGGAAGATATGATAAAACCATCAGAGGAAAGGATGGTGTAATATATGAGTATTCTCAAGGTGACAGATTTGAAAAAATATTATGGTACAAAACCGAATATCACAAAGGCGTTGGATGGTGTCTCACTCTCCATTGAACAGGGGGAGTTTGCAGCGGTTGTCGGCACATCGGGGAGTGGAAAGTCCACACTGCTGAATATGATGGGGGGACTGGATGTGCCATCGTCTGGCAGTGTTGTTGTCAAAGGGAAGGAACTTTCAAAGCTGAATGATGAGCAGCTTACGATTTTTCGCAGGAGGAATATTGGATTTGTCTTCCAGAATTATAATCTGGTGCCGGTTTTAAATGTCTATGAGAATATGGTGCTGTCTGTGGAACTGGATGGTGATACAGTAGATAAGAAATTTATGAAAGAAGTGGTGCATATGCTGGGGCTAAGTGACAAGCTCCATAATATGCCCAATAATCTCTCCGGCGGGCAACAGCAGCGTGTGGCCATTGCCCGTGCACTAATTGCAAAACCAGCCATCGTTCTTGCCGATGAACCGACAGGCAACTTGGACAGCCGTACAAGCAGTGATGTTTTAGGCCTCTTAAAAGAAACCAGCCGGCGGTTTGACCAGACGATTGTGATGATTACCCATAACAATGAGATCGCTCAGCTCGCAGACCGCATCATCCGTATCGAGGATGGGAAAATCGTGGAACAGGGGGTGGGATGATGAATGACATTTTATTTGGAAATAACAATAGTCATTCTCTGAAGCGTCTGGCAAAGCGTTCGTTGAAATCCAGAAAGAATTCCATTGCCGTACTGGCTATTATGCTTGCCACGCTGCTTTTTACCAGTTTATTTACGATAGCGGCCAGCCTGCAGGCATCTATGCAGGACGCTAATATGCGGACAATCGGAACATCAGCTCATATGGGAGTGAAGCACATTACCAGGGATGAGTATGAGGAACTGCGCACCGACGAAGGAATTCAGGATTCCGGGTATTCTGTTATCTATGGAAACGCAGCAGGTGAAGCTTTTGCCAAGACTCCTGCAGAAGTACGCTGGGGAGATGAAAATTATGCAAGATGGACATTCAATTTTCCGGATACCGGCAGGCTGCCGGAGAAGGAAAAAGAAATTGCTACAAGCAGGATTGTGCTTAAAGCAATGGGGGTGCCGGAAAAAATTGGAACAAAGATCGAACTGACCTATGTAACGGATACAAATCAGGTCACAGACACATTTACTTTGTGCGGTATTTGGGAGGGTGATTTCGTTTCCTACAGGCAGACGATTTTCCTTTCAGATGCCTATACACAGAAAATGATTCCGGAAGTAAGAGGGACTTCTGACGGAACTGTAACGAAATCCACGGGATATATCGACAGTATTTATATGCTGCCTTCGGCATGGAATATAGAGAAACAGGCAGCGAAAATAGCAGACCGGCATGGAGTGACTGACAGGGTGAATGTGAATACGGCATATGAGACAGCTGAAATCAGTCCCTCAACGGTTTTGCCGGTGCTGGCAGGGGCTGCACTGATTTTTATTGCAGGATATTTGCTGATTTATAATGTTTTTTACATTTCGATTGCACAGGACATTCAGTTTTATGGAATGTTAAAAACTTTAGGCACTACTTCAAGGCAGATCCGAAAAATTGTATATAAAAAGGCGGAATATCTGTCTCTGATCGGTATTCCATCAGGAATGGCACTGGGATGGCCTGTGGGGCGCGTATTGATTCCATCTATTATAGGAATTCTTGGTGAAAATATGAGGGTGGTCACAACAGTCAATCCGGTTATTTTTCTTGGGGCAGTTATTTTTGCGGTTTTTACGGTGTTTATGAGCTGCATTAAACCAGCGAAAATGGCCGCGAAGGTTTCACCTGTTGAAGCACTGCGTTATGTGGAACAGAAAGAGAGTGGGAAAGGGCGGTCAGGAAGAAGGACGAAGCCGGGGCAGCATATCAGTCCAGCTATGCTGGCATTAAAGAATCTTGGGAGAAATAAGAAAAAGGTCATGATTGTTACCTTGTCGTTTGCATTGAGCCTTGTTCTGCTTAACAGTGTGTATACTTATGTCCATTCTTTTGACTTTGATAAGTTTGTATCAAATTTCAGCCTGACAGATTTTACAGTTTCGGATGCTTCCATTATCAATAGCAGCAGCCCGTTTAACACTGCAAATGTAAGTCGGGAATTTGTCTGGCAGGCAGAAGAGTTGGAAGGACTGGAAAACATAGGGGAAATTTATCTGAAGGCATCAGTACAGCCGTTGGATGATACAATAGTGGCGAAATTGAAAGAACTGTCAAAACAGTCACAGGCTGTAGCGGATGATTATGCAAATTATGCTGTGCGGAAGGATCATGGCGTAAATATCTATGGATTTGATGATTGGCCGGAAGAATATCTGGAACCGGTGGAGGGCAGTCTGAGCACAGAAGAATGGCATTCCGGCAGCGGAATCTATGTTACACCAATGCGTATGGTGGGGGATGGAACGTTATCCCTGTACCAGCCAGGGGACGAGGTTGAACTTTTGTGCGGCGATGGCGAAAACAGGACCTATACGGTGCTGGCTGTTGTAGATGTGCCTGAGGCCTTTCGTACACCACTTAGCATTGACATGGGGGTAGAGTTTATTCTGCCGACGCAGAAATTCTATCAGGTAGCTGGTTCTACGGACTACCTTCCGATGAAAACAGTTTTTAATGTAGACAGAGAACAGATCGATTCTGCAGAGAGCTGGGTAAAAAATTATACGACCAATATAGACAGCAGCCTGGATTATTATTCTAAAGTTACCTTGCGGCAGTCGTTTCAGAGCATGATTAACATGTATAGCCTGGTAGGGGGGAGCCTCTGTGTGATTCTTGCGCTGATAGGTATTTTAAACTTTATAAATTCCATGACAACTTCGATTCTTTCTCGGCATAAAGAGATTGCAATGCTTCAGTCAGTGGGAATGACTGGGAAACAGGTCAAAGAAATGCTGATTTTAGAAGGATTAGGATATTCGATTTTGGGGATGCTGTGCTCACTGGTACTTTCTGTCTTAGCAAGCGTAACAGTAGTCCGGATGATGGGGGCTGAACTAACATATTTCACATGGAAGTTTACGCTGACACCGGTTTTGCTGTGTATTGTTCCGCTTATTATGATTACAGGTTTTGTCCCATTTTTGTGCTATAGACAGATGTCACAAAAAACAGTAGTCGAGCGGCTACGGTTAGTGGAATAGTAAAATGATGGGATTTGGACAGTGCGGAAGTATAGTCTGATTGACATAGTTATACCAAAAGATAGAGGAACTATTGTCCGTATCTTGACTTTTCGCAATTGGATAGTATAATTTAAACATACGTTGCAGAATGAATGCTTTAGTGTCCTGATAGGGAAAGTCATATATATGCCGTGGAAAGCAAGGGTTTCAAAGGATGAAAGAGTGGGCACGGCAGTGAAAAAAGTGTATACCGAATATATAAAAGAGGCTGGAACAGAAATCCATATTTAGAGGAGTAGGAACAGAGTACATACTCTTTGCTATGGAAAAACCGAAACTGTTCCAGCTTCTTTTTTATGGAAGAGCAGTAAAAGAGGGTGAAATTGTTTCAGGTGCTTCATCCTATACAAGATATCATGAAGGCATAGAAATCGAAGTAGATACAAGAAGTGATGAGAGACGAAAACATCTTGCCACTGCATGCTGTGCAAAACTGATACTGGAATGTCTTGATCGGGAAATGTATCCAAGCTGGGATGCACAAAATCTTTGTTCAGTACATCTGGCAGAAAAACTAGGATATGAACTATCACATGAATATATTGCTTACGAAGTAAATTGAAGTTATCAGATCATGGTTTAATGAACTGAATAAAAGTTAGAATTTGAAGTTGCAGAGGAGAAGGTCTTTATGAAGAAAAAGGAAAACATGGAAAACTCAAAATCAGGGAATATGATTGCATACTGTGGGCTGGATTGTGAAAAATGTGATGCATATCTTGCAACAATCAATGACGACCAGGCGTTACGTGATAAGACTGCAAAGCTATGGTCTGAGTTAAATAATGCTCCCATTCTGCCCGAACATATCAATTGTGAAGGGTGTCGTGTCGATGGGATTAAAACTGTATTCTGTGATAGTCTTTGTGGCATCCGCCAGTGTGCGTTGAAAAAGGGGGTGGCGACATGTGGTGACTGCCTTGACCTGGAAAAATGTCAGACTATTAAACCGATTATCTCAGGCAATCCAGATGCTCTGAAAAATCTGAAGGGACAGGCTACATAGTATGAAATTTTTTGATTTTGGAGTTGAAAGATTTGCATTTGTATGGAGGTGCGCCAATGAAAATAGAAATAGGAAAAGAGTTCCCGAAGTATTTTAAATCCTCATACCCAGAGGAATTTGAATTATTTTCTCACTTTGAGACGACAGCAGGCATACCATCCGTTTTGTTTGCAATTACCACATGGAAAGAAAATGGCAAACCAAATGTTTGTTTTCATTCGTGGAGCTGCTTTCATGGAGATAAAACTGCTTTCTTTGCTGTTATGGGAAACTTGTACCAGCACACACATACTTATGCCAATATCCAACGGGAAAAATGTTTCTGTATTAATTTTCTCCCAATAAGTTATTATGACAAATTAATAGATACAATAAATCAAAATGACTATGATACAGATGAATTTGAAGTGGGAAATTTCACACTTTCTATGGCAAATGTTATTCATGCGCCAATCATTCAAGAGGCTTTTATCAACATGGAATGTACTTTGAAAGAAGTACAGGATTTAAGCGGTGCGGGAATAACAGCTATGATTGTTGGGCAGGTACAGCATATTTCTGTTGATGAAAAATATGCACAGGGATATGAACAGAGATACGGAAAAGAGGGATTTATGATGTTAATACCAGCACCCCAGGATCTCACTACCGGCGAGCCAAATCAATCTGCGATTGCTACTGTAAATATTGAAAAGTATGATTGATAAATTACAGTTTACCGAACTGAACAAATTAAGTCATCATTTTCTCCATAGAAATCTATGAGGCAGTTCTGACCACTTATGATTGCACAAAAATCACGGAAATCAATGCACCGAATGGGGCTGTCCCAATTTATAAATTCAGCTATGAAGGAAAGGAGATTGCCTTTTATCTATCTGCAATCGGAGCGACAGGGACATCTGAGTATTGTATTGAGGCAAACTGGCTGACTGGTGCTGAGAAGTTTATCATGTTCGGCTCGGCAGGAAGTCTCAATAAAGAAAAAACTCAAGGTAAATTTGTTGTTCCGACAGAAGCCTACAGAGACGAAGGGATTTCTTATCATTATGCGCCGCCATATGATTACATTGAGATTAAAAATCACGAAAAGATAGCGGCTATTTTTGAGGAGCTGCATCTCCCTTATGTTAAAGGAAGGGTGTGGACTACAGATGCCTTTTTACGTGAAACAGCGGGACAGGTTACTATGCGACAGAAAGAAGGCTGTATTGCGGTGGAAATGGAACTGGCAGGTGTACAGTCCGTTTGTGATTACTACGGCTTTTATTTATATGATTTTCTTGTAACCGGGGATGTATTATCGGAAGAGAAGTACGAGGTGGCAGGTTTCAATGATGCCAATCACAATTTGGATAAATTCTATATTGCTTTGGAGATTGCAAAACGAATTTAAGCAGTAATATAACATGGGCAAAGAAAAGAGAAGAAAATTAGATTTAATATTATATGGCAGTTTATGGATTTCTAAGTTATGAAAATGGTAAAGTCAGCATACCCAATAAGGAATTAATGGATAAGTTTACAGATACGCTGCAGAAAGAACCGTCTCTGGGTTATGTATACCGGCTGGCAAAGGAGTCAGAACGAATGCTTCGGGCAACATTGGTTTTACACCGGAGGAGGCATGAATATCTCCATAAGAATCAATCGGCAGACTTAAGTCCCGGATTCTTACGGAGATGTTTTCATTTTAGGCGGAAGTTGTTACACCCTTTCATTGCCCACAGTCCATACCACCTGTCACAGACATTCTGTGGTAAACAGCCGGTACATTGCTTCGAGGCATACCCTGCAGTGGAGCCGGTAATGCTCCAGATCAATTGATTCATCCGGTCCATGGGCGTTGCTGGATGGCTCGCCGGGGAATGCAGGACCGAATGCAGCCACGGCATTCTTGGCATGTCTTGCATAGGTGCCGCCCCCAGTGGAATAGATGTTACAGATATCTCCGGTAACGGCCTCGTATGCCCCGGACAGGGTCCGAACCAGCAGAGAGTCATCCGGAACATGCAGGGGCGCCATATGGTTGACCTCTGTGACTGTGATATCATAAGGGCGGGCAGCCTCCAGAAGACGGGAGGTGATAGCCGTCTTTTCTACTGTGACAGGGTACCGGATATCAACAGAGAGCACTTCTGTGTCATCTTCACAAGCGACCATCCCCAGATTAAAAGTCAACGGTCCTGATTCCTGATCTTCCATTTGAATTCCCAGTGAACTCCCGTGATACTCCATCCCGATTTTCTCAGCGGCAAATGTAAAAAGAGGCCCAAGTTCAACAGGAGTGAATGTCTGATGCAATAGCAGAAGCAGTTTGGCAGCAGCATTTTCACCCAATTGTGGTTCCGCTCCATGCGCGGCTTTTCCGGAGGCAGTGATGTGCAGAAGTCCGTTCTCCATATTTAACTTGAAATCCGGCCGGTCATGGGTCAGTTCTGCCAGACTGCGATACTGTGTCTCTGTGCAGAGAATTTCTGCAAATGCCTGGTTGGGAACGGCATTCACTGCATTTCCGGCGTGGATCTGCCGGATTACACTGTCTGCCGGATGCGGGGCAGAAAAATCGATTCTCAGAATTCCCTTTTCGCTGTTGCAGATTCCGTAGCTGCAGTCGGGGGTGAATCCCATTTTTGGAAATCCACGTCTGCTGTAATAGACGTCCAGGTCGTCGCTTCCGATTTCTTCCCCACAGCCAAATACAGTACGGAGGCAGTAATTCCCCCGGATTCCGGCGTCCTTTAAGGCTTTGAGGGCATACAGGGCAGCGATGGCCGCCCCCTTGTCGTCCGCTGTGCCACGTCCGTACAGGCGGTTACCCTTCTGTGTCATCGTAAACGGGTCCGTCGTCCAGCCATCCCCGGCGGGTACGACGTCTACATGAGTCAGGACATCGATATAATCCGTTCCCTCGCCCAGCCTTGCCTCTCCGGCATAGTAGTCGATATTCTCTGTGGAAAGTCCCAGCCGCCTGGCGGTCTTCAGGATGAAATCCAGCGCATCCCCGCAGGCTGTCCCAAAAGGTTTTTCAGCATAAGGGGCGGTACATACCGAGGGAATGGCAATCAGTTTTGCCAGATCAGCCAGAATATCATCGAAATAGGCATCGATGCGGCTTCCAAAAAGCATTTGATTTTTCATAGGAAGACTCCTTATTTTAGTATAGATTATGGATTGTTGTGTAAAAGCGTATAAAAATATAGTAGCATGTGTTGAAATATTGTGCAAGATGCTATGTTTTTTCATTCTATTAGCTTAACTGTTCGAATATTTCAGAAAGCAAAAGAATTTCCCTATACTTGTGCAAATCATAAGGGAAGGCTTTCAAGAGTGAATAAATAGTGTTATAATGAAAAACGTAGCAAGACGCCTTAGGAAAAGGCAATTTGCAGAAAGAGAGGTGCTTTTCAAATGGAGCAAAAAGAAAATCTGATGTGGGCACTCGTGAAGGAGAAAGCGGAGCCGGGATTATGGCTGAGACAGCGTGAGATTCCAGTGACAGGAAAGAACGATGTCAAGATCAAGATCCACAAGACTTCCATCTGCGGAACGGATGTACATATCTACAACTGGAACGAGTGGGCACAGAATACGATCCCGATCGGTTTGACGGCCGGACACGAATATGTCGGTGAGATCGTAGAGATTGGGGAGAATGTAGAAGGATATCAGGTAGGCGAGCTGGTCTCCGGGGAAGGCCATATCGTATGCGGAAAGTGCAGGAACTGTCTGGCAGGACAGCCTCACCTCTGCCGGAACACACAGGGCGTTGGTGTGAACCGTGATGGTGCGTTTGCAGAATATCTTGTGATCCCTGCGAAGAATGTATGGCGCTGCAGTTCTTCTATCGATGAGGAGTTATATTCCTGCTTTGACCCGTTGGGGAATGCGGTACACACAGCTCTTGCATTTAACATGATTGGGGAAGACGTGTTAATTACAGGAGCAGGTCCGATCGGATGTATGGCAGCTGCAATCAGCAGGCACGTAGGAGCCAGACATGTCGTCGTCACAGATATGAATGAATACCGTCTGGACCTTGCGAAGAAGCTGGGTGCAACCAGAACGGTCAATATCGCTAAAGAGAAGCTGGAAGATGTAGAGCATGAGCTTGGCATGAAAGAAGGTTTCGATGTTGGCCTTGAGATGTCAGGTAACCAGGCTGGATTCAACGATATGGTGAACCATATGAAGAATGGCGGTAAGATCGCTCTTCTGGGACTGCAGAAGGCAGATGCAAGGATCAACTGGGAGAAGGTGATCTTCAACGGTCTGACGATCAAAGGTATCTACGGAAGAGAGATGTGGGAGAACTGGTATAAGATGACAACAATGCTCCAGAGCGGTCTGGATATCCATGAAGTCATCACGCACAGATTCGATATCCGTGATTACGAAAAAGGCTTTGAGGCGATGAACAGCGGTTATTCAGGAAAAGTAGTTCTGGATTGGACCCACATTCACGAAGAAAGATAGGAAAGAGGGAGATTTTGGCAATGGAACAGTGGAAAAGCGACTTATTAAGCATTTACAGCAATGAAATCAAAGGAATCAAGGACGATGGCCTTTTAAAGAATGAGACTCCATTATGCTCTCCTCAGGGTAGAGAGATCAGTCTGGAGGACGGCAGAAAAGTCATCAATATGTGTGCCAACAACTATCTGGGACTGGCTGATGACAAGAGAATCATCGAGGCAGCAAAGCAGGCATATGATGAGAGAGGATATGGTCTGTCTTCCGTACGTTTCATCTGCGGTACGCAGGATATCCATTTACAGCTGGAGAAGACGATCAGCAGCTTCCTCGGAATGGAAGATACGATTCTGTATTCTTCCTGCTTCGATGCAAACGGAGGCCTGTTTGAGACGATTTTGACAGCTGATGATGCAGTCATCAGTGATGAACTGAACCACGCAAGTATTATTGACGGTGTCCGCCTGTGCAAGGCAAAGCGTTTCCGTTATAAGAACAATAACATGGAAGACCTGGAAGCTAAGCTCAAAGAGGCTGACGAGGCAGGTGCAAGGATCAAACTGATCGCAACAGACGGTGTGTTCTCCATGGACGGAATCATCGCTGACTTAAAGGGAATCTGTGAGCTGGCTGAGAAGTATCATGCACTTGTTATGGTAGATGACAGCCATGCAGCTGGATTTGTAGGTAAGACAGGCCGTGGAACTGCTGAGTACTGTGGAGTGACAGACAAAGTCGACATCATCACAGGAACACTCGGAAAAGCACTGGGTGGAGCATCCGGCGGATACACAAGCGGAAGAAAAGAGATCATCGATTTACTTCGTCAGAGAAGCCGTCCGTACCTTTTCTCCAACACGCTGGCACCGGCGATTGCCAAGGCCAGCATGGAAGTATTCAAGATTCTGGAAGCAGATACCTCTTTAAGAGACCATCTGGAAGAGATTACAGCTTACTACCGTGAGAAACTGACAGAAGCGAACTTCGACATCATCCCGGGCGTACATCCGATCGTGCCGATTATGTTATATGATGAGCACAAGGCAGCCGATATGGCAGCACGCATGATGGCTAAGGGAGTTTATGTGGTAGCATTCTCCTATCCGGTCGTTCCGAAGGGAAAAGCAAGAATCAGAACACAGGTATGTGCATCACATACAAAAGAAGATATCGACTATATCGTAAAATGCTTCATCGAGGCAAGAGACGAGATGCAGGCATAGGGAATTTTGGGGGCAGAGTATGTAGAAATGCATACCCTGCTCTTTTTTACGCCAATGCAACCGGAAATTTACATCAATTTCTTCAAATGCTACATGAATTTGCTTGTGTTTACATCTCTTCCTGCCTATAATTTGAACGGGTCAGTGAAGGGCTGCCTGTATGGAAGGGTTTTACAAGTGACATTTATTATTCTATATTTATGCTGTTTGTTACAGTTGGGGTAAATGTGCTCGTTTATGCTGGACTTCAAAAGGAAAAATATAATATTGAGGCTTATAATAAGAAAAACCAGCCGGATAAAAGACAGAGGGTAGTTGACCAGCGGATCGGAACCTGGTGCGGGTGTATTATGATGGTTGCAACGATCCTTTATCTGGCAGCAGGGCTGGGGTTCGGTCTGTGGGACAGAGCCTGGGTGGCCTTTCCCATCGGAGGGATACTCTGTGGGATTGCGGTGATAATTATTCAGAATATGACGAAAAATGAGGAAGAGTAGTAGTGAAATAGTGAATAACAGGAACAAAAACCGGGGGCTGAAAAGCCCCCGTCAGCTTACAGAAATTTATCCAGTTCCGTCTCGATCTGAGGCATTTTCTTTACCTTTGGGTCTTTGATTACATTTCCACGGGTAACGACCATACTGATGTTTCGAAGTGCGGTGAGGTCTGCCAGTGGATTTTCTTTTGTGACAATGAAATCGGCACATTTCCCTTCTTCAATAGAACCAGTGACGTTGCCAAGTCCTGCGAGCTTAGCATTGCGTTTTGTTGCGGTGTAGAGTGCAAAGGCATTGGATACGCCGCAGTACTTATGGAAATAGTTGATCTCTCTCCACATATCGTAATGCGTAGTATAAGGGCATCCGGTATCTGTACCCAGTCCTACAGGAATATTATGTTCCAGGCAGGCTTTCGCACACTCTACGATTCCCTCAAAGACAACTTCACCATTGAACTGTTCTGTCTCGGTCACATTGCTGATGGAACGGTCGAACAGAGCATAAGGCAGGGCAGGGGAGAGGGTCGCTATGTGGCAGGCACCGCGCTGCTTGAATAATTTAATAATCGAATCATCAGGTTTTGCACCGTGTTCAATGGTATCCACACCATTCTCCAGGGCAACCCGGACGCCTTCCGGGCTTTCCACATGGGCGGCGACCTTCATGCCGAGGCGGTGTGCCTCATCGCAGGCAGCTTTCACATATTCCGGCGGCATCTTTAATTCGCCCGGCTCACCTTTGACCTTGGCATCCAGGACACCACCGGTGATCATAAGCTTGATGATATCAGGTTTATCTTTCGCAATCTGCTGGACGTAAGATCTGGCCTCGTCTGCGCTTTGGGCTATGTAAGCGAGGGAACCGGCCATGTGTCCGCCGGGAACAGATACAGCCATGTTCGATGCCAGAATGCGGGGACCAGTAGTCTGGCCTGATAAGATGCGGTCACGGATCAGGCTGTCACAGTTTAATACCCCGCCCATGGTGCGGATTGTGGTGACGCCGCTCATGAGCTGGGTGCGCGCGTACCCTTCACACATACTTATTAGAATCTTCCGCATCAGACCGTTGCTGGTCATCAGCTTAACCATCTTTACATTATCCTTCTGCTTCTTCTGCGGCTTCCCGCTGGCAGGCAGATGGACGTGCATGTTGATCAGACCGGGCATGATATACTGGCCTTTTAAGTCAATCACTTCATAGCCGCTTAGGTCCGCATCTTCTGGTGCAATTTTCGTAATGGTCTCACCGTCGGTCAGAATCACCATATCAGAAACGGGTGACATGTTCTGTGAACCATTCAGGATGATACCATTGACATAGGCATATTTCATTATAAAGTCTCCTTTTGGGTTAAATGTAGGGGGAGTTTCGCATCCCTTTTGCTGTACATTATACCACTAAATGGGGAGGATGTCTCTCGGTTACCCCGTATAATTAAGCTTCCGAAATTCCAGCGGTGTGATCCCCGCCATTTTTTTAAACATGGCTGTAAAGTGGCTCGCATCCAGAAAGCCGACCAACTGTGCAATATTCTGTATCTCCAGCCGCGGATTCGTAAGCAGAAGTTCTTTCGCCTTATTGATCCGGTAAGTAGTCAGATATTCATACGTCGAACATCCGAGAAACCGGACAAACAGCCGGGAGAGATACTGCGGCGTGACATAGACCAGACAGCTTAAGTCAGAAGCGGTCATTTCGTTCTGATAATTTGTTTCAATCTCTTTTATTACCGGTTCCACATATCTCTGATACAGCGGATGGTCGGTCAGGCTTTTATTATAAATTCCATCCACAAAATGCATCAGAAGTGCATAGCAGTTGATGGACAGCGCCTTGGCATCTGTGGGGGAAGCTTCGAATTGTTTTACCGCATCAGAAATCAGGGAGGCAATCTGCATCCCCTGTTCTTTCTCAATAAAAATCATCTGCCTGTTCCCCGTCATTTTTGCAATACTGCTTTCAATCGTACCTGCAAACGTGGCAAATGCAGTCCGCCACTCTTCCGATTCCTTTGCATAGGAATGGCGGATAAACGGGGCAATCAGGACCCCTTCCCCTTCATTTAGGATGTACTTCTTTCCCTGGATCGTGATCCGGCCTCTGCCTTTTTCTGTCTGGAGATAATGGTAAAGCGGATATCCCTTTGGGCGGGAAAGGCTTTCCTGAACCCAGTCATTTCCTACAGAATCAAATGTAAAGGGTTCGCTGACCGGGATGTTCCTGAAATGGATCGGCATACTTATCACCTGTTTCAAAATGTTATATTATTTAGTTTAACATATTGCACATTCCTTTGTCTATCCGTAATATAATGACCTCAGAAAGTGGAACGTGAACAGTAATCTTAGAAAACAAACCACAATACGAGGAAGGAAAGGAAGATCAGATATGGAAAGAAAATTTAAACGGATCTTATATGGAGGAGACTATAACCCAAATCAGTGGCCAAAAGAGGTCTGGGATGAGGATATGAAGATTTTCAGGAATGCGCGGATCAACAGTGCCACAGTGAATGTATTTTCCTGGGCAAAGATACAGCCTTCGGAGGATAAGTACGACTTCTCAGAACTGGATGAGATCATCGAGATGCTGAGCCGGGAGAATTACGACATCGTGCTTGCAACCTCGACAGCGGCGCTGCCAGCCTGGATGGTGAAAAAGTATCCGGAGGTGGCAAGAACGGATTACGAGGGACGGCATCACAAGTTCGGACAGCGCCACAATGCCTGCCCGAATTCCCCTGTTTATCAGAAGTATGCTGGCGCGCTTGCAGCCAAACTTGCCGAGCGGTATGGAAGCAATCCGCACATTGCCTGCTGGCATGTGAATAACGAGTACGGCGGCGAATGTTTCTGTGAAAACTGTGAGAAAGCATTCCGTGAATGGCTTAAGGAAAAGTATCAGACTCTGGAGGCGCTGAATAAGGCGTGGAACCTGGAGTTCTGGGGCCATACGATCTACGACTGGGATGAAATCGTGCTTCCGAATGCACTGAGTGAAGGAATCGGAGAAGATAAGACCGCTTTTGCTGGGATTTCCATTGACTACCGCAGATTTAATTCCGACAGCATGCTGAATAATTTTAAGATGGAGCGGGATGCAATCCGCCGTTTTGATCCGGATACCCCGATTACGACTAATCTGATGGGAACTTATAAAGGCCTGGATTATTTCAAATGGGCGAAGGAGATGGATATTGTGTCCTGGGACAATTATCCGGCCTATGACACACCATGGAGCTTTACTGCAATGTGCCACGATCTGATGCGCGGGCTGAAGGGTGAGCCGTTCATGCTGATGGAACAGACTCCGAGCCAGCAGAACTGGCAGAAGTATAATTCCTTAAAACGTCCGGGACAGATGCGTGCTCAGAGTTATCAGACCATGGCGCATGGTGCGGATACGATCCAGTTCTTCCAGCTGAGAAGGAGTGTGGGGGGATGTGAGAAATTCCATGGCGCTGTAATCGGGCATGTGGGAACAGATGATACGAGAGTATTTCGGGAAGTGAAGCAGTTAGGAGAGGAACTGGAAGGCTTAAGCAGTGTGATTCCGGGAACGGTAAATGAGGCAGAAGTGGGTCTGATCTTCGACTGGGATAATTACTGGGCACTGGAATATACAAGCGGTCCGACAGAGGATTTAAAATATGTACAGCAGATCCACCAGTATTATGAATTTTTCTATCAGAAGAATATTGCTGTGGATATGATTCCGTGTGACGCAGATTTCGGACGCTACAAGGTAATCGCGGCACCGGTGCTCTACATGGTCAAGCCGGGGGTCAGAGAAGCACTGGAAAAATTCGTGGACCAGGGAGGCGTTCTCATTACGACCTATATGAGCGGTATCGTGGATCAGTCTGATAACGTCTATCTGGGAGGCTACCCGGGAGCGCTTAAGGCACTCTCAGGAGTCTGGGTCGAGGAAATCGATGCACTTGCACCACAGCAGAAGAATGAAGTGGTGTTCGCGGATGGAACGAAGGTAAGCTGCGGACTGGTCTGTGACCTGATGCATCTGGAAGGCGCAGAAAGCCTGGCAGAATACGGCAGTGATTTTTATGCGGGAATGCCTGCTGTGACAAAACATACATTTGGCGGCGGAACGGTGTATTATATCGGAACCGAGATGGAACAGGCAGGACTTTTCAAGGTGCTTGACATGGCAGTGGAAACAGCAGCGGTGCGCCCAGTGGCAGAAGAGGAGACCGGGCTGGAAATCACCTGCAGGACAAGCGGAGAATGCAGATACTATTTTGTCATCAATTTCAGGGATGAAGCCTGCCCGGTACCGGGGTTCCTGACAGGCAGGAAAGATCTGCTGACAGGAAACGTGATCCGGGAAGGTGAACTGCTTGAAAAATATGAGGTGAGGATCGTGGAGGAAGAAATCAGTCAGGTATCAGGTGAAAGAAATTAACCTCAAAGGTGCTTCCGCCCTCCGGTGTATCCAGAACCTCAAGTGAAAGCTTCATAGAATCCGCCAGCATTTTTGCAATACTGAGTCCCAGACCGGAATGCTCCTTATCATTCCGTGCCTGATCGGTGCGGTAAAAACGGTCAAAAACCCGGCTTTTCTGAGAATCAGGGATTCCCGGTCCATGATCCGTGACAGAAACGCTCAGCCGTCTGTCATGCAGGCGGGCGGATAAACGGATGGCAGATGCGTCTTCAGTACATCCGTAGGCAATGGCATTATCTAAAAGGATACATAAAATCTGGTAGATCCACTCATAATTCCCGGAGACTTTCGGAAGAAAGTCTTCCGGGAGTTTTAAGTTCAGCCGGATCCCTTTCGAGTCACAAAGGGGTTCATAAGTCTCAAAAATCTGCAGCAGCAGTGCGTCAATCTCTACCGGCTGCATTTCCACAGGGAGATGATCCCCGGAAGATAAAAGGAGCAGGTTCTTGATCAGGTTTCCTGCACGTTTACATTCCTTCTGGATAAAGAGCGCCATCTTAGGAGCCTGGTTGGGCATGGCAAGGATTGCCGAAGCGCTCGTCTGCATGACTGCAAGAGGGGAACGCAGCTCATGGGAGGCAGCGGCAATGAATTCATTCTGCTTTTGATGGTATTCTTCGATCGGAAGAACTGCTTTTCCCACAACGTGGCGGCTGACAAGAAAGAGAGAAAACACTCCGAGCAGCTCTAAAAATAGAAAAACAGCAATCTGAAACAGAAGCTCCCGGTGAAGCGTGGTGGTCTCTTCCAGAAGAATCAGTGACCGAAAGCCTGTCGCAGTTGTAGTCACCATCACTGTCCCGCGGTAAGAGTCATGGTGCTCTCCACGCAGGGAAAACACAGCAGTCTTCAACAGTGAGGTCGAGGCGGGTCTGGTATTCGTATCGATTCCCTGTTTTTTCGCCTCTTCCTTTGCAAGTGTAATCAAAGAATCACGGCTGGTAGCCGGCGCCCAGGAGCCAGGAAAGAACAACGGGGTCTGGTTGTCTTCAATATGGACAATAAAATGTCCCTCTGCCTCCAGCTTTGCGAGCCAGTCATCAGAAAGGCTGGAAGTATTCTCCAGACGGTGAGTGAGATCCAGTAATTGATTCTGAAAAAAGGTGTCATTCTGGCTTTTACTTAACCGGACCTGGTAAAATAAAGCAACGATAAGTACGAGCGTTAAGATCACGCCCGTTGCTGCTGTAAATAAAAAGGTTAAGTGCCGCTGCAGTTTTCGTATCATGTATCTTTCTCCAGTCTGTATCCAAGTCCGTGGATGGTTGCGATCTTTACCTTGCTGTTCAATTTACGCAGGTGTTTGCGCAGATAATAAATATATGTGTCAAGGTTTCCATCCTCCACCTCGCCGTCGGGTCCCCAGACGCGTGTATAGATCAGCTGGCGTGCCAGTGTCTGACCCGGATTTTTCAGAAAATATTCCATTAAAAGTGCTTCCCGGCGGGAAAGCTGGATTTCAGTCTGCCCCGAACGAAGAATATGGCTTTCCGGCTGAAAGGAAAGATCTCCATAGGTCATCTGGTCCGTATGCTCCAGGGAAACAGGCCTTCTTACAAGGGCACGGATTCTGGCAAGCAGTTCGCCCACATCATACGGCTTTACAATGTAGTCATCGGCACCGCAGTCAAGGCCTTCGATCCGGTCGGAGATGGAATCGACCGCGGTGGCGAGGATCACGGGTGTATGGATCTGGTTTTCCCGAAGCAGCTTGAGAATAGTAAGCCCATCCATGCCTGGCAGCATCCGGTCCAGAATGATTACGTCATATATATTGTGGAGCGCATAATATACGGCATCCGCGCCGTCTGTGATGCAGTCCGTCTGAAATCCACTGTGTTCTAACTGGAGCTTTAAAGCTTCTAAAAGCTGTTCATCATCTTCAATAATCAAAATACGCATATGTAAAAAATTCCTTTTCCTATCTGATCGTCTTCATTACATCACACAGTATATCACAGAAACCTCAAAAAATTCTTTAAAAAAAGAATAGATACTTTCAAGATTTTTTGAGATTTGGCTGATAAGATAATATCAGCGGCCAGGATCTGGTGGATATTTATATGAGAGGAGCAAGGGTATGAAAGGTAGAAAGACAGGAAAGAGGGCAGCTGCATTCCTGCTTATAGCAGGGCTGATAACAGGGATGGTTACCGGATGTGCCCATCAGCCGGAAAAGGAGAAGGAACCCACTCCGAAAGGGCGCTATGTGGAATCTGAGATTGCGCTGCCGGAAGGGGCGGGAAGGCCGTTTGGAATGGAATATGGAGAAGAGGGGCTGGTACTGTATACCAGTTCGGAAGATGAGCAGGAGTATCAGAGTTATGTCTATGAAAATGACACCTGGTCCTCCCCACATAAAGAGGACTGGCTGACAGACGCAACAGCGCGGCTGGGCCTGCATGTGGTGGATGTGTATTCCGGGAGAGACGGGAAGAAGTATGCCCTGGCAGAATCGGGGCAGGGAACCCACCTTTTCACCGCTGCAGAAGATGGCACGGCCAAAGATGTTACACCCCCGGTAGAAGCAGAACAGGAGGCAGCGGTCTTTAGTGATGTGGTGGTATTGAAGGATGGAACCATTGGCATTGGAAATTACAGCAGTACAATGGCTGAGTTTTACAAAGCCGGGGAGATGGTATTTTCAACAGAAGGAATCCAGGCCGGCTTCTTAGAAGAACAGAACATGCTGGAAGCAAGTGACAGGACCATTGCAGTGATCGGACAGGATGCAGCCAGCATTGAATTTTATTCTGCGGCGGACTTTGCAGAAAAGAACACGATATCAACCGGGCAGGACCTGAAGGACTGCTTCCTTGTTCCGGGAGAAGACGGGGCATGGTATTTTGTGAATAAAAAAGGAATCCACAGGGTCACGGAAGATGGAAGCATCTCCGAGATGATCATGGATGGCGCGAATGGACTGATGAGTAATGATGTGACATGGTTTTTTCGCAGATTCATAAGGGGCAGTGGGGAGACATTCTACGGATTATATTCGAATGCAGACCAGGAATGGAAGCTGATGAAGTATGCATTCGACAAGGAGGCGGCCGCGGTCAGGGAGAAGACACTGAGCGTTTACAGCCTCACAGAAAGCAGTACGGTGACCCTGGCGGTGAATGAGTTTAAAAACCGCTATCCGGACGTGCAGGTAGAATATATCACGGCCGTAACCGGGGACGAGATGCCCACGGCAGACCATATCCGCACCCTGAATGCGGAACTGCTCGGTGGAAGCGGGGCGGATGTACTGATTCTGGACGGCCTTCCCATGGAGTCTTATATGGAAAAAGGAGTGCTTGCAGATCTGTCGGCTCTTGCCGGAAAGCTTGAGGAGTCTGGGGTACTTAAAAATGTAACAGAAGGTATGGCGCAAAAGGACGGGAAGATCTATGCAGTCCCAGCACGCGTGAACATTCCGGTCCTCTTTGGAACAAAGGATGAGATCAAAGCATGTGAGAGCATCGATTCCCTGCGTACATATGTGCAGGCAAATCCGGATAAAAGATTGTTCGGAGTCACCTACCATGACCTGATCGGCATGACGCTTTTTCATATGTTTTATGAGGAAATGAAGACGGAAAATGGTGGAATAAGTGAAGAAAAACTGAGCAGTCTTCTGTCTGCATGGATGCAGATCGGCGAGAACGGGAAGTTCCGGGAATATGAAGAGAAGTATTTCGAATCTGAGGAGTCTGTATGGCCGTATCTTGACAAGAGTTTCTGCACGTCAGAGATAGTGCCGGAGGAGGAGAACTATGCAGAGGTGATTGAAATCGAAGGCCTGAGTGCTACGCAGATGTTCTACCCAGGGGCCAGAAAGACAGGAAGCCAGCCTCAGGACCTGAAAGGATATTATGTACCGAAAGTGATTGCAGGAGTGAATGCTTCTACGAAACAGCCAGAGCTTTCCCAGGCGTTTGTGGAAAGTCTTTTTACCGAAACAGTACAGCAGACAGAGGTCTGGGAAGGATTTCCTGTATTGGACTCTGTTTTGGAAACCTATCCTGACTATGTAGAAAGTGAAGATGGGCAAAAGCAGACCATGAAATTCGGTGCGGTCAACTATGTGACAGGGGAACGCTATGAAGAGACGATGACCTATCCGACGAGGGAAGAGATGGAGGCTTTGATCACGATGCTGAAAGGGTTGACGACACCCTTTATCCAGAACCGGATGATTTCGGATACGGTGCAGCAGGAGATGGAGAAATGCTATGCGAAAAAGAAGTCTCCAGAAGAGACCGCGAAAACCATCTGCCAGAAAGTCGACACTTATCTGGCGGAATAAGTAAACTTCCAGAGTTAGAAAATGTGTCGGATAGAAAATATGTCGGTCAGGAAAAGCAGCAGTCAGGAAATATGGCGATCAAAAAGGAGGCAGAAAGCATGAGGAAAAGAGAAGAAAAAACGGCATATTTCTTTTTGCTTCCGAGCCTTTTGGGCACGGCGGTCTTCGTACTCCTTCCCTTTCTGGATGTGATACGCCGCTCTTTTTTTCAGGCAGTGGGCACGACCTTCGTGGGATTTGAAAATTACCAGGAGGTGCTTAACAATGCTGCGTTTTTGCAGGCGCTCTCCCACACGGTGAAATTTTTTGGCATCTGTCTTCCTCTGTTACTGGCAGTATCATTTGGAATGGCGGTATGTATCTTACGGTTACCGGCCGTGGGAAAATGGCTGGAAAGTCTGTTCCTTCTGCCTATGGCGCTCCCGGCTGCGTCCATTGTTGTGTTCTGGAAGCTCTTATTCCATGATAGCGGAGCGCTGAATCAGCTGTTAGCCTGGTTCGGGCTTAAGGGATGTGACTGGATGAATACAGAAGCCGCCTTTGCAGTGCTTGTGGGCACGTATATCTGGAAAAATCTCGGCTATGACATGATCCTCTGGATTGTGGGTCTGTCTGAGATATCCAGAGAGCAGTACGAAGCGGCAGAAGTCAGTGGGGCGAACCGTTTTCAGATCTTTGTGTATATCACCCTTCCACAGATGAAAACATGTGCAGTCATGACGGGGGTGCTGTCTTTTGTCAATGCGTTTAAGGTATTTCGGGAGGCATACCTGATCGCGGGGGACTATCCGCACAGCAGTATTTATATGCTGCAGCATCTGTTTAATAACTGGTTCACCAAACTGGATATCCAGAAGCTGAGCGCGGCGGCAGTCATGATTGCGGCAGGGATCAGTGTGATTTTTTGGCTTTTGGAGTGGTGGAATGCAAAGGAGGAAAGAGAGTGATGAAACGTTTTGTATGGGGAGCCATCGGTGGGCTCATGGTCTTCCCACTGCTGTTCATGATCGGGAATTCCTTTATGGGAATGCAGGAATTACAGGAGGCATACGGCGCGGTGCTGGGTGGTACAGGCGGCGGCATGGTTTCCATGAGGCTTATGCCACAGTACCCGACACTTCGCCCCTATGTAGAACTTCTGTTGGATTCACCGGGCTTTTTCGTAATGTTCTGGAACTCCGTCAGACAGGTTTTTACGATTCTGGCAGGGCAGGCAGTCATCGGAATTCCGGCCGCCTGGGCATTTGCAAGATACCGTTTCAGGGGACGTAAGGGATTGTTCTTGGTCTATATGGTTCTGATGATCATGCCGTTTCAGGTGACCATGGTCTCCAATTATCTGGTACTTTCAAAGTTATCGCTCATGGACACACATTTTACGCTGATTCTCCCGGGAATCTTCTCTACCTTCCCAGTATTTATTATGGAAAAATTCTTCCGGGCAATCCCCGAGTCGATGATCGAAGCGGCAAAAGTAGACGGAGCCGGGCCTTTACACATCTTTTTGAAGCTCGGTCTGCCCCTTGGCGCGCCGGGAATCATGGCGGCTCTGCTTTTAAATTTCCTGGAATACTGGAATGCAATCGAGGCTCCCATGACTTTTTTAAAAACAAAAGCGAAGTTTCCGCTGTCCTTATATCTGCCGGAGCTTACTGTGGATCAGATCAGTGTGGCTTTTACTGCCTCTGTTGTGATGATGATTCCGGCCGTGTTTGGATTTTTGTGGGGTAAGGATTATCTCAGGATGGGAATCGCGGCATCCGGGTTAAAGGAATAGGAAAAAAGGAGGCACAAAAGGTGAAAGAAAAAATATTAAAAGGCATCCTCTCATTTTTTGTGATTATGTTCTGCTGTACACTGACCGCACGCGGGGCCGCGTCTGTGACGGTTGCAAAGGTCATGACAGAAGAGATGAAGAGGGGAAAGCTTACCAAAAGTTTTTCGGGAAGCGGAGAAATTGTGGCAGGAGATAAGAACTTCCAGTCCCTGCCGGAGGGGCAGAAGGTGGCGCGCATCCTGGTGAGTGCGGGAAGTGAGATCAAAAAAGGGCAGCCGGTCGTCCAGCTTGACCTCAGCTATCTTGAGCAGCAGATGGCGAAGAAAAACCGGGAGATTGAGAAAATGAAGCTTACACTTTTACAGCAGGAGATTGAGGAAAACGGAAGTGCAAGGGTACCGGCAACAGCGCAGGCAGAGCTGGCACTTACGGAGGCACAAAGTAACCTGGAGGCTGCGGAACAAAATTGCGCACAGGCGGAAGCGGACTATGAGGCATATGCACAGCAGAAGGAGAATACGGTGCAGGCGGAAGATGGCGCAGAGGAGGAAGGTGCGGCGGAAGAGGCAGCAGTGCAGACTTTGACAGGGGAAGCTGCTGGGGTACAGACAGCCGCGGAAGAAAACGTAAGCGGGCAGATGGTGTTAGAGGGGTACACAGCACAGGAGTTTATACAGCAAAAGGAGAGGCTGGATGCGGCCGCCGCGGAAGTGGAGACAGCAAAAAGGGCATACGAACAGGCACAGCAGGCGTATAACCTTGCGCAACAGGAGGAAACTGCGCAGCAGGCAAATGAAGCCACACAGAGGGAGCGTGCCAGGCTATCGGGGGCAGCAGCACAGTTAGACATGGAGGCACTGTTAGAAGAGTCTGGCAGACTGGAACAGCTCCAAAAGGCGAAGGGCATTGTGACAGCGCAGTCGGATGGCATCCTGGAATTAGTCCAGACACAGGAAGGGGCACTTACCACAGGAACCGAGCAGATCATACTGCAGACAGGATCGGTCGAGGCCTGCGGAGTCCTTCCCCCGGGGCAGACAGCGGTGGCAGAGGTGGGCGATGAGGTTCAGATACGGATTCAGGGAGACACACAGAGCCTTCCGGTCAGCATCGGGCGGTTCGGAAAAGATCAGGACGGAAATAATGTGTGGTATGGGAAGATAGAAGGCGGTTACCGGGCTGGCACAGCATTTTCATATGAGTACAGTGAAAGCTCCCCACATTATTACGAGAGCCTGATTCCGCTTGGTGCACTTCATGAAGAGCGGGGGATGGCGTATGTACTGACGGCTGAGGTACGCCCAGGAATATTGGGGGAGAGTTATGTGGCGGTGAAGATTCCTGTCACTGTCCTGGAAAAGGACGGCGAGAATGCCGCTATCCAGACGACTCTTTCCAGGGAGGCACGGATTATCACACAGTCCGGTAAATATGTGAAGGAAGGTGACAGAGTACGGTTAAGCAATTGAAACGATATGCAGGAAAATTAGCCGTCCTGATATTCGCAGGGGTTCTTTGCGGAATCGGGGTGAGAAGTTATGGAACTCTGAAACAGTTTGACGGACAGGCAGGCTTTTATTACCAAACGGATGTTGTTACAGGGGAGCAGCTTGGAAAGTTCTGGGAAAATGCCACAGAGGATGCCAAAAGGGAAATAAAGGGGCTGGTGTTCTTCAGAACAGAGAAAGAAGTTGAGATTACAAATGAAAGTCTGGGACGAAGTGAAAAAGGGGAGCTGATTGAAACCGCCGGAAATATGTATCTGGTCGTGCCGGGAACTCTGATCAGGGGAAGCTTTGTGACGGACAGTGACTTAAGGGGATGTGTACTCAGCAGCAAGGCGGCGGAGCTTCTGTACGGCGGCGAAGACATCATAGGGGAAGAAGTCCGGATTGGAAAGAACATGTACAGGATCAGAGGAATCGTGGATCTGGGTAAAAGCTTATGTATGGTACAGGGAGGGGCAGAGAAACAATACTCCTGTATCAGGGCCGAAGCCCCCGGATACCCCCTGTCTGTCGTACAGCAGATGTTAACGGGCCTGCTTCCATCAGACTGTGAGTGGATCTCGGAAGGCAATTTCTACTATGCAGCAGGGCGGTTCTTTCTGCTCCTTCCGGCGTGGGGCCTTTTAGTCATCGGATACGCGAAATGCCGAAAACAGGTGCGTCTGATCTCGAACAGGGTGTTAAGAGCCGCAATGGAAATGGGAGTCCCCGTGGCAGTATTTTGTGGAGTCTGCGTGATTCTGCTTGTAAGTCTCAGGTTTTCGGATGATTATATTCCGACAGCCTGGTCCGACTTTTCGTTCTGGACGGAACTATTCCGTAAGAAGAGTGAACTGCTGGCTGCACTGCTTGAGAATCCATTCCAGATTGCGGATTCCATCATGCTGGGAAGCCTGGCAGCAGTTGTGGCGACAGGGGTGGTGCTGTCTCAGATTACTCTTGACATTTGGAAGAAGGAAAGCTAAACTAAGGAAAGGAATTAAATAAAAGCAGGGGTGCTGGCGCAAGCCGGCTGAGAGTAAGACTGTCATGGTCTTTAACCCGTATACCTGATCTGGATAATGCCAGCGTAGGAAAGCAGATAGAGAATACTTACCGAACAGGATGAGAAGAAGGAATCTTTAAGAGAACCTTCGGTAAGAACAGGAAGAATGCGGACCCCGTCAGACAGATCTGGCGGGGCTTTTTTGTATCGGAGGCTTTTTTAAGAGCAATCAGGAACTTCCTGTTATTGATCAGAAAAGTCAGGGTATATTAATTCCAGGGCAGATGATACATCTTACCCGAAAGTAAAAAGAAAAACTGTAAACGAAAAATGATAACAGGAGGAAAAAAGAATGAATGCAAGTGTAGCAATTCAGACACTGCCGGAGGCGGCAAATGATGAGGAACTGATCCGTATCGTAGACGAGGTAATCGCGTATATTAAGAGTACAGGGCTGAACTGTTATGTCGGACCTTTTGAGACAGCCATCGAGGGAGACTATGATGAACTGATGGATATCGTAAAGGAATGCCAGCATATCGCCATCCGTGCAGGCGCACCATCAGTTGCGGCATATATCAAGGTGACATACAAGCCGGAAGGAGACGTGCTTACGATTGAAAAGAAAGTCACAAAACACCATCAGTAAAAAGAAATCAGGTCAGGCAGCAGGTTTCTGGCCGGCACTGGCGATCCTTGTGCTTCTGGCACTCTGGCAGACGGCAAGCGGTACGGGGCTGATCTCGAAGTTCATGCTGCCATCCCCGGTCGATGTGGTGAAGGCATTTATTGCGGACTTCCCGCTTCTGATGATCAATGCGAAGGTGACACTTTTGGAAGCCTTTGTGGGACTGGCAATGGGGGTGCTGATCGGTTTTCTTATGGCAGTGGTCATGGACCGGTTTGAGAAGGTATATCAGGCGTTTTACCCACTGATCGTACTGACCCAGACTGTGCCGACCGTGGCTATTGCACCGCTTCTGGTCTTATGGTTCGGTTATGAGATGCTGCCGAAGGTGATCCTGATTGTGATTGTGACATTTTTCCCGATCACAGTCAGCCTGCTGGATGGATTTCGCGCGGCGGACCGGGATACGATCAGCCTGATGCGATCCATGGGAGCCTCTAAGATGCAGATTTTCTGGTTTGTCAAATTTCCCGGTTCTCTCGGACAGTTCTTTGCAAGCCTTCGAATCTCCGCATCCTATGCCGTAGTGGGCGCTGTGATCTCAGAGTGGCTGGGCGGTTTCAACGGTCTGGGCGTGTATATGATCCGGGTGAAGAAGGGATTTTCCTTTGATAAAATGTTTGCGGTGATCTTTCTGATCTCTGCCATCAGCCTGCTTCTCATGAAGGCGGTGAATCTGCTGCAGAAAAAGTGCATGCCGTGGGAAACACAGAAATAAAAGAACGGGAGGAGAAAAAACGTGAAAAAGAGAATACTGGCATTCTTCTTAGCTGCGGCAATGGTCGGCAGCTTAGCAGGGTGCGGCTCAAATTCAGATAAAAAAGATTCAGACAATGGGGATAAGAAAGAATTGACCAGGCTTACTTTTGTACTGGACTGGACCCCGAATACCAATCATACAGGGCTGTATGTGGCTCAGGAGAAGGGATATTTTGAAGAGGCAGGCCTGGATGTGGAGATTGTGCAGCCGCCGGAGGATGGGGCAGAGGTACTTGTCGCATCAGGAAAAGCACAGTTCGGAATTTCCTTCCAGGACAGCATGATGCCTGGCATCACCGGAGAGGATGCACTTCCCATCGAGGCAGTGGCGGCTGTCCTGCAGCACAATACGTCCGGAATTATTTCCCGAAAGGGGGAGGGCATGGACCGTCCGAAGGGGATGGAAGGCAAGAAGTATGCTACCTGGAATCTGGATCTGGAGAAGGCGACACTGAAAAATGTAGTCGAGGCAGACGGAGGAGATTTCAGTAAGGTGGAACTGACCCCAAGTACCGTGACGGATGAAGTTTCTGCACTTAGGAGCAAGTCTGTGGATGCGATCTGGGTCTTTTATGGCTGGGGCGGAATTGCTACGGAGGTTGCAGGACTTGAGACCGATTACTTTGAATTCAGAGATATCAACAGCGTGTTTGATTTTTATACCCCGGTCATCATTGGGAACAGCCAGTGGATGAAGGACAATACAGATACAACGAAAGCGTTTCTGTCTGCGGTAAAAAAAGGTTATGAATTTGCAATCAACGATCCGAAGGGGGCAGCCGATATTATGTGCAAAGCGGCACCGGAGCTGGATCCGGATCTGGTACTGGCAAGCCAGGAATACATGAAAGACCAGTACAAAGCAGAAGTGGAGCAGTGGGGATACATCGATCCGGCGAGATGGAATGCATTCTATAACTGGGTCAATGAGAACGGTCTGTCAGAGAATGAGATTCCTGAGAACACAGGCTTTAACAACGATTATCTGGAGTAAATAAAATGGCAGAACTGATTGTAACAGATGTGACCATGTCCTATGAAGGCGAGCACATCATCGAAGATATTTCCATAGAACTGCATGAAAATGAGCTGGTCTGTCTGCTGGGCGCAAGCGGCGGCGGGAAGACCACTCTGTTTAATGTGATATCGGGACTTTATGTGCCGGACAAGGGGCATGTCTTGCTCAATGGAGAAGAGATTACCGGCCAGCCGGGGCATATCAGCTATATGCTCCAGAAGGACCTGCTCCTGCCTTACCGCACGATTGAAGATAATGTGTCACTCCCGCTTCTGATCAAGGGCGAGAAGAAAAAGGCGGCAAGAGAGAAAGTCAGCGCTTATTTCGAAGAGTTCGGTCTGGAAGGGACGCAGAAAAAGTACCCCCACCAGTTGTCCGGCGGCATGAGACAGAGGGCCGCACTTCTTCGGACCTACATGTTTTCCAGAGATGTGGCACTGCTGGATGAACCGTTCAGCGCACTGGACACCTTGACCAAAAGCGATATGCACAGGTGGTATCTTGATGTCATGGACAAGATCAAAATGTCGACTTTGTTCATCACCCATGATATCGACGAGGCGATCCTTTTGTCGGACCGGATCTATCTGCTGACTGGAGTCCCCGGGCGGATCACGGAAGAAATCGTGATAAAAGAGCCAAAGCCCCGGAGAAAAGACTTCAATCTGTCGGAGGAGTTTTTGGAGTATAAGAAGAGGATTATTGAGAAGCTGTAGGAAAATCAAATATTTAAAAAGAAGGCGCAGAGTATTTGGAATCATACACTGCGTCTTCTTCGATTTACGATTCGTTTTATCGGTAAAAATGTGATGGATTATGATCAAAATATTTACTATGATTGCTTAGATTCGGCTATTAAATAATTTTTGACATCGGTAATATGTTGTCTGAAGTAATTGGGATTTGAGTTTTCCCATGATAAGATTCGCTTTTGTGCCGCCTCATTTCTATGTTCCCAATTACCTATAGGTATCGCCCAGAATATAGGATCATCTGAGGATAATTTCATTAGGCAGACAATAGGACGTTCTTTTGAATCATTCCAGGTTCCGCCAATTTTTCTGATTAAATCATAAAAATTCTTTTTACCAAAGTATATTCCATGTTCTTCCATGTTCCTCCTGTATACAAAAGCCCCATTATATAAGATAACGGGGCTTTACAATGTTTGTTTCCCTACATTGTGAAAGGTATTTGTCTCTGGCAATGTTCCTGTGCTGCACATTGCGAAGCATTTTTGTAACTGAAACAATGTTTGTTTCCCTACATTGTGAAAGGTAGAAATCAACAAGATTTCTTACTTATATTATACACATTTCAGGAGAAAAGAACAGTAGGGAAAGTATAAAAAAAGTGTAAAATCTATGTCATTACTCATATATATCCTTACTCAATCCACTGATGCCCTGCATTCTCAAGAAATTCTCCGGCTTCTGCCGGCCCCCGCATCCCCTGCGCATAAGGATATACCGTCAGCCTTTTTTCCTGATACAGCCTTTTCATCTGCTCGATATAATTCCAGCTGATCTCGATCTGATCCCATTGTGAAAACCAGGAGCGTTCCCCATTGATACACGCGGTCAGCAGCCGTTCATAGGCCTCCGGTGTGTTCAGCTGGTGGACTACATTGCAGTTCTGGCAGAAATCCATTTTCGTTGGGATGATGTCTTCTGTATCTCCCGGACGTTTGATGTTGAACTGCAGATACACCCCTTCTGTCGGCTGGATCTTGATGGTCAGGATATCCGGTTCTACCTCCGGCATGGAGCGGCGGAACACGATGGACACTTCCATCTGCCGTGTCCCGGTCTTTTTCCCTGTGCGGATGTAGAATGGAGTCCCCTTCCATCGTTCATTGTCGATGAACAGCCGGAGGGCGGCAAAGGTCTCTGTGGCAGAGTCAGGAGCCACAAGCGGCTCTTCGCGGTAGCCGGCATATTGTCCGAGCACGAGGGTCTCCTCGATCGAGGCTTCGGATACCGGACGGAGAGAACGCAGCACCTTTAACTGCTCCTGGTGCATCTGTGTGCTGTTAAAGGTTTCAGGCCGCTCCATTGCAACGATGGAAAGAATCTGGAACAGGTGGTTCTGCACCATGTCTTTTAAGGCACCGCTGGCATCATAGTAGCCGCCTCTTGTCTCCACCCCCACATCCTCTAAGGCAGAGATCTGTACTGACTCGATGTATCTGGAATTCCACACATCCGTAAAGATCGGGTTTGTAAAACGGATGGCCTGAATATTACGGACCATTTCCTTTCCAAGATAATGGTCGATCCGGTAGATCTGTTCTGGTCCAAAATGTCGTTCCAGCTGCAGATTCAGCTTTTCGGCGGCCTCCAGATTTTCACCGAAAGGCTTTTCGATGATCACTTTTCCATGACAGGCACCGCATACGGTTTCCAGACCGTCTGCGATGACGGTAAAAAATCTGGGAGCCACGGCGAGGTAGAAGAGGTGGGCCTCGATGTCATCCTGTGCGAAATATTCGTTCAGCCTCTGATAATCCTGTGGATTGGACAGATCCATGCGGAAATAGGAAATCTGTCCGGCAAATGTGGAAAAGTCCTCTTTTGTATAAGGCAGACGTGTGAATTTTTTTACCCATTCTTCTGCCAGCGCACGGTAGGAGTTACTGTCATAATCCCGGCGTCCGATGATGACGATCCGGCTGTTATCCGGCAGTTTTTTTGTGAGGAACATGGTATAAAGGGCGGGCAGGAGTTTGCGGAAGGTAAGGTCTCCGGTGCCGCCGAAAATGGTGATATTGGTGTGTATTTTCATTTACTATTTCCTCCATTCGTGGTGAAAGGTGCCCTCCCGGTCGGTTCTTTCGAAAGTATGGGCGCCGAAGCAGTCGCGCTGTGCCTGGATCAGATTGGCTCCGCTTGCCGCGGAACTGAATTCATCCAGATAGGAGACTGCATTTGCAAAGGCAGGGACCGGAAGTCCGCTCAATACAGCCGTGGAAACGACCTGACGCAGGCTGTCCTGGTTCTCATTGATATTGTCAAGGAAAAATTCATCCAGGATCAGGTTATCCAGTTCTGGATTTCTTGTGCAGGCTTCTGTGATGTCATTTAAAAAGGCTGCCTGGATGATGCATCCTGCGCGGAAGATAGAAGCAATCTTTCCGAGATCCAGATTCCAGTTAAACTGGACGGAAGCGTCTCTCATCAATGAAAAACCCTGCGCATAGGCGATGATTTTCCCGGCATAGAGTGCGTTTCTCACAGTTTCTGCGAACTCTTTTTTATCTGTGACTGTATTTTCATGGGCAGGTTCATGGATTTTAGAGGCCGCGGTTTCGCGCTGTTTTAACTGATTCGACATTACGCGGGCATTGCAGGCGGCGGTGATCATCGAGATGTCGACGCCCTGGTGCAGAGATTCGATGCTGGCCCAGCGCCCGGTGCCTTTCTGTCTGGCACTGTCCAGGATATGGTCGATGAGATCTCCTTGTGCGAGGTCATCTTTTTCCCGGAAAATGTCTGCGGTGATCTCGATCAGATAGCTTTGAAGCTCTCCTTTATTCCATTCCTCAAATGTCTGCGCCAGTTCCTCATTGGTGAACTCTCCGGCATATTTTAACAACAGATAGGCCTCTGCGATGAGCTGCATGTCGGCATATTCGATGCCGTTGTGGACCATTTTTACATAGTGTCCGGCACCCGCGGGACCGATATAAGTGCAGCATGGCTCGCCCATCGCCTTCGCAGCGATTGCTTCCAGGATCGGGCTGACCTCAGCATAAGCGTCCCGGCTGCCACCCGGCATGATGGAAGGTCCGCGTCTGGCCCCTTCTTCCCCGCCGGAGACACCGACTCCCAGATAGCGGATTCCAAGGTCCTCCAGTCTGGCAAAGCGGCGGTTGGTATCCTCAAAATTGGAATTGCCGCCGTCCATAATGATGTCTCCTTCTTCCAGAAGCGGAAGCAGCTGGTCAGTGACCGTGTCCACCGGTTTCCCGGCCTGGATCATGAGAAAAATCTTCCGCGGGCGTTTCAGGGAGTAGACCAGTTCTGCCAGATTGTAGAAGGCGGCGATATTTTCGTGCGGGTGTTCTTTCATGACCTGGTCGGTTACCTCAGGGCTGCGGTTATAGACCGCTGTTTTGAAACCGTGGTCTGCCATATTCAGTGCGAGGCTGCGTCCCATGACGGACAGGCCGATGAGACCAATATCAAATAAATTTTTCATGTTCAGGATTCTCCTTTTCTTCATTTATAATGGGTTTGTCTGGTCCAGTACAATACTGACTGCCTCAAAGACAGGTACTCTGGCGCAGATAGGTTCAAGCTTTCCGTCGTCCTGATTCACAGGAAAGCAGACAAGTCCGCCTGTGGTACGGTTTGCCACGAGCAGATACCGCCCGTCAGGCGAGAGGACAATGTCCCGTGGATGAGTACCGCCGCAGGAGGTCTGCTGGATCATGGTTACATGACCATTTTCTATGGCAAAGACGGATATGACGTCGGCATAGCGGGTAGAAATGTACAGGTGACGCTCATCCGGCGAGAGGCGCACCGCGGCAGAAGTTGGAGCGGTGTCAGTATCTGCATGGCCTTTCAGCAGCGGATGCGTGCTGAGCAGACGGAATAAAGGGGCTGCGTCCGTTTCCCGGTCTGCAGCTCTTTTCTCAGCGGCAAACACGAAAAGCTCATTGCTCAGTTCACTGACGACAAAGAGATGCCTGTGGTCTCTGGTGAAGATTCCATGGCGCGGCCCGGTGCCGTAGGGGAAGGAAATCGTTCCCGCGGGCTGGAAATCATTTCTGGAATCAAATATGCGTATTTCATCCAGCAAAAGACAGGGAACCAGCAGATAACCGTCATGGAAAAGCACCTGATGGCAGCCGGCTTTCGGAGCGATGATGATTTTTTTGCAGAGGGAAAGTTTCTGGCCGGTCTTCTGGTAAACGAGAACGAGTCCCTCGTGGTAATTAGCTGTGCAGATAAAGTTTTCATCCTGTGTGATGAAACAGGACGTTCCTTCCTCCTCGTACAGTTCATCCAGAAGCTGCGGCTGTGGCTGCGTTACATCTAAAAGGCAGATTCCGGCGCTTCCCTTTTTCTGGACCGGAGATGCCAGAAGCCCCTTATAAAGAGAGAGGTATTTGCAGTCAGGCGCCTCATAATACAGCTCCGGCACAGAAAGCTGCCCTGTGTCAGTATCCAGAGTAAACCGATAGATGCCAGTACTTCTGGAAGAGGCATAAGTCCCCAGAAAACCAGTCAGTATATTAGGATCAGATAGATTCAATTTCATGAAAGTCTCCTTTCTTAAATATAAGAAATTACAAAATTTGTAAAAATAATAATTACAGTTCCATACTGTAATTATAGATATTACAGTATGGAGTGTCAAGTCCTGTTGAAAAAAGAATGAAAAAATATATGTTCAGAGAGGTTTTCAAAGGGGTCAGACCCCTGCGCAATTCAGACAATTCAAAACATAGTTTCCAAAAAAACGGGTTTTCAAACGTTAGTTTCGTATAACTTGAGAAAATTCTGAATATGGAGAGCAAAAGGGTCTGACCCCTTTGCAAATTTCTACAAAAAAGGATTGTATATTACGCGTTAATTCGCTAAAATGTATATAGTGTCGACATGTTTCGAGCTAAGTATTAAGAGAAGAGAGAGAGGTTACTTTATGGATGGTTCAATGTTTATTGGAACTTGGTGGTCGCTGGTACCGCCGCTTTTGGCCATTATCCTGGCCTTTGTAACGAAGGAGGTGTACAGTTCCCTGTTTATTGGTGTTGCTGTGGGAGCGCTTCTGTACACGGGATTCCACCCATGGGATTCTTTTGTGGCATTTTTTGATATCATGAAGAACAGTATGAATCTGAATATTTTGATTTTTGATGTCCTTCTGGGTATGATTATCGTACTGATGTCCAAGTCGGGCGGATCTTCCGCCTATGGAAACTGGGCAGGGCGGAAGATCAAGACGAAGAGGAGCGCCCTGCTTGCGACAACCGGACTGGGAATTTTGATTTTTGTGGATGATTACTTTAACTGTCTGACCGTTGGTTCTGTTATGAGACCTGTCACAGACAGATATAAGGTATCCAGAGCGAAGCTGGCATATATTATTGATGCGACAGCTGCTCCGGTGTGCATTATCGCCCCGATTTCAAGCTGGGCGGCAGCCGTGAATTCTTATGTGCCGGAGGATGCGGGGATCACAGGATTCCAGCTGTTCCTTCGGACAATTCCTTATAACCTGTATGCACTGCTTACGATCGCGATGGTGCTGTATATCATTATCACGGGATTTGATTTCGGTCTGATGAAGAAGCACGAGCAGAATGCAGCAAAGGGAGACCTGTTTACAACAGGTGCCGAGGAGTTCGAGCAGATCAGGGAAGAGACCATTTCTTCGAAGGGAAGAGTCATTGACCTGGTACTTCCAGTGGCAGTATTGATCGTATCCGCAGTCGGAGCAATGATCTACACCGGATTCCAGGGCGGAGCTTCAGATATTGTGTCCGCTTTTGCAGGATGTGATGCAGAGACCAGTCTGATCTTTGCGACCATGATTACCGTGCTGTTTATGTTTGTGTTATATCTGCCAAGAAAAGTCATCACATTTAAAGGTTTTATGGAAAGCTTTGTGGAGGGCTTTAAGCTGATGATCCCGGCCGTGGCAATCCTGATCTTTGCATGGTCACTGAAAGGAATGGGAGATGCCCTTGGAATCGCAGAGTTTGTACGTGGTATTGTAGGCAGCAACGCATCCGCAAGTATTGTGATTCCGGCAATTATGTTTGTAATTGCGATTTTCCTTGCATTTTCAACAGGAACTTCCTGGGGAACCTTTGCAATCCTTGTGCCGATCGTTGTGGGAATGTTCTCAGCTACCGATAATCTGGAGATGATGATCATCGCTGTATCAGCTGTCCTGGCAGGCGCTGTCTGCGGAGACCATGTATCACCGATCTCAGACACGACTGTTATGTCCTCGGCGGGCGCGCAGAGCAACCATATCAACCATGTATCCACCCAGATGCAGTACGCAGTGGTTGTTGCGGTAGTATGTATCATCGGATATCTCATTGCCGGATTTGTCAAAGTATGGTGGATCACACTTGGCATAAGCCTTGCAATCCTGCTGATCGTGCTGACCTTTATGAAAAAATATACAGAAAAGAACGATACGGTGAAGTTAAATGATTAAGATTGATGTACCTTACATAGACCAGAGTGTGAAGTATCCGACCGGATGCGAGAGTGTTTCGGCGGTTATGCTGCTTCAGTATCTGGGAGTTGACATTACGGTGGACGAGTTTATCGAAAAGGATCTGAAGCTTCAGAGTTTTGAGGAGAAGGATGGGGAGCTTCATGGACCGAATCCATATGAATGCTTCTGCGGCAGCCCTTATGATGAAGATTCCTTCGGCTGCTATGCTCCAGTGATCTTAAGAGCGCTGGAAAAAGAGATTGGGGAAGATTACGACATCATAGATGAGACCGGCACACCGATAGAAGAACTGCTGGCAGCATATATCGATCAGGGGATGCCGGTGATCTTCTGGGCCTGCATCAATATGCGGGAACCTATTACAGGACCGTGCTGGAAGCTGCATGACTGCGGGGAGACATTCACCTGGATATCCAATGAACACTGCATGCTGCTGGTAGGATATGATGAAGAAGGGTATTATTTCAATGATCCCTACGACAATAACGGAGTCATCCGTTATCCGAAAGATGTAGTGGAAGACAGGCATGCCGCACAGCATTCACAGGCTGTGGGAGTAAAAAGAAAGTAAAACAAAATAATAAAACAAAAAACGCTGCAGGCGCACCAGTAAAGGAAGCGCCTGCAGCGTTTTCATACTCTACAGAAGCTGTATTCCGTTCTCGAGAGCACGGTTATAGATATCCTCCGGCCAGATCGAAGACTGTACCTCTCCGATGTGTGCCTTCCTTAAATAGTACATGCAGATACGGGACTGCCCGATTCCGCCGCCCACTGTATAAGGAAGTTCACCGTTTAAAAGCGCCTTCTGGAACATCAGCTCGGCGCGTTCTTCGCAGCCTGCCTGCTTTAACTGGCTTCGCAGGGAATCTTCATCCACGCGGATGCCCATGGAAGTCAGCTCCAGAGCAATATCCAGGACCGGATAATATACGATGATATCTCCGTTCAACTCCCAGTCATCATAGTCCGGCGCACGTCCGTCATGCTTCTCGCCGGAAGCCAGGACCTTGCCGATCTGGGAGATAAAAACAGCACCTTTGGCTTTCGCGATGCGGTATTCTCTCTCTTTTGGAGTATTGTCAGGGAACATATCCTCCAGCTCCTGGGACGTGATAAAGAAGATATCGTCAGGAAGCAGAGGCTCGATATAATTATAACGTCTGGATATGTATTCCTCCGTCTCTTTCAGTGCACTGAAAACCTTGCGGACTGTATACTCAAGAGTCTCCATGTTGCGTTCTTCCCTGGAAATAATCTTTTCCCAGTCCCACTGATCCACATAGATAGAGTGGATATTGTCGGTATCTTCATCGCGGCGGATCGCACTCATATCTGTATAAAGACCCTCTCCTGAATGGAAATCATAATGCTTCAAAGCGTAGCGTTTCCACTTGGCAAGGGAATGAACGATCTCAGCCGGTGCATCGTCCTGTTCTTTGATCCCGAAAGAAACCGGGCGCTCTGTTCCGTTCAGATTATCATTCATTCCGGACTCCGGGCGGACGAAAAATGGTGCTGATACACGGGTTAAATGCAGTGACTTTGCCAGCGAACGCTCAAAGTGGTCTTTGATCTCTTTAATAGCCACCTCAGTCTCACGGATCGTAAGAGGAGAGCGGTATCCCTGGGGGATTGTCAATTGTTCCATAATACATACTCCTTTGCCTTCATATTTATGCTGTACACATAGTATCTGTAAAATTCAGATATTCCTATTCTACAGTCTGAAAGGAAAGAAGTCAATGCGAATTTGCGGACCCGGCCCCGGCATGGGGATAAAATTTACTTCGGTCTGACAGAAAGCTTCTGGATCAGCCCATCCTGATTCGTATATCGGATGGTAGCGATGGCCATAACCATATACCCGGAGTAATTGGCAACGAACTTTGCGTGCCGTTCATCAATGATTTCTGCCTCGGAAATGCTGAATTTCCCGAAAGTAAATTTATTCCGGAAGAACATATTAATCGCTTCTTTTCCATATACATGGTATTCCGGTTGCTGCGTCCCCTTCGGGCAGTGGTCCACCAGAGTACCGTCACAGTCGAAAAGTTCAGCCAGCCCTTCATAATCTCTATTTTCCATAGTTTCGATATATTTCTGAATGATGTTCATGTAAGGTCCCTCCTAATATACTTTCTCAGAATTCAGCAGTGCATCTGTACCGCCATCGACAAACAGGATATTTCCATTGATCCCGGCTGCATATCTGGAAGTAAGAAATACGATCGCACCGGCGATTTCATCCGGCTCCATGAGTGCCTCCTGTCCGAAACGTGCAGGGATCGGCAGTGCGTTGAGTGCGTCGCGTGCGCTTCCCTGGAGAGCTGCTGTCATCGGAGTCTGGACGTTGCCCGGTGCAACCGCGTTGACGCGGACTCCTCTTGCCGCCCAGGAGGAAGCCATCCTTCTGACCCAGCGGGCAAGGGCGTACTTGGTTGCCACATAGATACTGTTGCCCACAGAAAGATCATTGGAATCCCATTTGCTGATCAGATTCAGGATCATCTGCTCATTCCCGGAGTTATTCAGAAGGTCGACCAGGTCCATCCTCCCGGCGCCCTGTGAGATTGTGTTAGAGGACGTAACAACGCAGCAGCCTTTCTTCTTTTTCAGAAGATCGAAAGCTCCCTTTGCGATCTCGATCGTGCCGAAATAATTGAGGGAAATAATCAGTTGGGGATTCTTGACTGCCCCGGATACTCCGGCATTGCAGATCAGTCCGTCCAGCCCGTCAGGACACTTCTGATGAAGTTCTTCGATGGCCTCACGCCGTCCTTCCACAGATGCCAGGTTTGCGGAAATATTGCCGCCCTTTAAATCGATATTGATGACCTCATTTCCCGCCTCTTTTAAAAGCGTCACCGTCTGCCCTCCGATTCCTCCTGAGCCGCCGGTAATTGCATATGTTCCCATAATATAGTCCTCCTTTACAATTCTGATAGTTCTCATTATAATAGAAATTGATATGATTAAAATGCTCAATTTAATAATAAAAAATAAGGTTAGTTGGAGGGCACAGTATGTTGACTTATGAGATTAGCAAGAGAGGAAAGACGCCGATCTATGAATATCTGTATCAGTGTATCCGCCGGGATATTTTAAACGGCGGCTTGAAGGCGGGCGAGAAGCTGCCTTCCAAGCGCGCCTTTGCCGCCCACCTGGATATCAGTGTGGTGACGGTGGAGAACGCGTATTCACAGCTTCTTCTGGAGGGATATATCTATTCCAGAGAGTGCAGCGGATATTATGTCAGCAGACTAAAGCCGCAGAATATTTTCCGGGAGGAAGATGATTTACCAAGGCTGTATCAGGAAGAGGAGACAGGCACTTACTATGCGGATCTGAGATGCAACCGGATCGGGATGCAGCATTTCCCTTTTTCCATCTGGTCGAAGCTGATCCGGGAGGTAATTACGGCGAGAGATGAGAGACTCTTAAAAGCCGTGCCGTGCAGAGGTGTATTCGAGCTGAGAGAGGCCATAGCCGTCAATCTGCGTCACTACAGGTGCATGAATATCTCACCGTCCCAGATCGTGATCGGGGCAGGAACTGAATTTCTGTATCAGCAGCTGTTTCAGCTTCTGGGGGAAGATGCATGCTATGGACTGGAGGAGACAGGCTACTCCTACACCTGTGAGCTGATGGAGCGCAGCAAGGTGAGGTGGAAGCAGATTGAGATGGAGGAGAGCGGAATTTCGATCCGGTCACTGGAGGAAAGCGGATGCAATGTTATGCATGTCACTCCGGAACATCATTTTCCGACGGGCATTATCACACCGATCGGGAAGCGGCAGGAACTCCTGCACTGGGCCGGGAAGACGGGAGGGTATCTCATAGAAGATAACTTTGACAGCGAATTCAGGTATGTGAACAAGCTCAGCCCGGCTTTATTTGCCATGGATAAGTCCGGCTGTGTCATTTATATGAATACCTTTTCCAAAAGTATTGTACCCTCCATGCGCATCAGCTATATGGTACTGCCGGAAAAGCTGATGGAGAAGTATGTGGAGAAAATGGGCTACTCCTCCTGCACGGTATCCTGCTTTGAACAGCATGCGCTGGCGCGGTTTATCTCGGAAGGGTATTTTGAGCGGCACCTGAACCGGACGAGGAACTTTTACAAAAAACTGAAAGCACTGCTCATCCAGGAAATCCAGGCTTCCCCTCTGAGTGCGGTCTCAGAGATCCGGGAGGCGGAAGCCGGGACATACTTCCTGTTAAAATTAGATACAGAGCTTTCCGATGAAGAGCTTGTCCAAAGGACAAGGCAGAACGGGATTGACGTGGCCTGCTTCTCGGAATACTGCCGTAATCCGGTAAAAAGCCGGGAACATATCCTGATCATCAATTACTCAGGCATCCGTCTGGAGGCGATTCAGGAGACAATTGCCCGTCTGAGTAAAGCGGTTCTGACATAAGCCGATTCAAACAGGCTTCTTCCCTATACGGCCCATCTTTATGAAAACAGCTCCCTGATCCTGCGCTCACCCTCCCGGAGCGCCTCCTGCGCGGTGAGCTCCTTGCGGTAGGCCATCATACACACATCGAGCAGGATGGTTTCCACCTCATAAGGGGGCACAAGGCGGTCCTTTGCCTGATAGGGGTAGACCCTGTTCCTTGCCCGCTCAAAGCATTTGGTGTTCAGGTTCATCCACGGATAGAGCCTTAGGATCTCGTGGTTTTCATAGGGATACAGCAATATAGATATCATAATGTCCCTTCTCCCGTCTGCTGTCCTCCACGATCGTCTCGATCAGTTCCCTGTAGCTTACAAAATCGAATTCAATCTTATCAGGCAGATATGGACAAAATGGCAGCAGATCCGAAGACCCAGGAATGGTGGGATCTTGTCATGCCGTTCCAGCAGCCACTCGACGGAAGAAAAGAAGGCGAGTGGTGGGCTGAGATGGAAGAGGTCTATCACCTGGATTAATCCCATCAAGGAAGCAGCGAAGCGGATTTTGAATATCCGCTTTGACTTCTATTTAGAAAATGTTATATGATCATCTTCCAGATAGCAGATGATATCGTCTATGCCGATTATGTGGCGGATTGCAGACAGGATTACAGCTGGCTTATTCGATAACAATAAAACAATATAAAGAAATCGTCACTTATGAAAGGTGGCGATTTTTTTGTGCTAAAAAGAATCGTAGCTGCAATCATTGTGCTGATTATTCAGATATTAAAAAACATACAGAACAGCAGGGTAATAAATAGACAATTTAAAATAAAAATATAAAAAAACTAAAAATAGTGTTGACAAATTAAAAAGAGAGTGCTATTATAAAGTCAACAAATAAAACTGAATGAACAATCACTTAAAAAGAAAAAGTAAACTCATAAAAGAGATGAAAATTCTTCGTAAATGAAAGTTCAAAAAGTTTTGACTTATCGGATTAAATGATCGGAACGGAAGAGATGGAGAATTATCATAATGACGAGAAAGTTATGAGAGAAGTAAAATCCATCAGAAAAGAAGATCAAAGAAAAGATTCGATAAGAAAATTTAAGAATAGGAGGTACGGACCACCAGCACACTTAAATTAAAAACCAAAACCGCTATCTAAAAAGGTAGAGAAAGAGGTAAAAAAAGAATGATAGAAATATCACAGTGAAGATGGGTGTTAATCATAATTAGATTGGCATCCATCTTTACATTTGTGTGTAGACTTATCGGCTAGGAAATAAGAAGGGAGGACGCCTGCCCCGTGACCGTCCGCAGGCTGGGCATCTCCAATTGGGAGGCGATAAGTTACCGGTAGCAATATCTTTCACATTTTCTAGTTGTACATTTTGACAAAAATTGATAAAATGTAAAAGGCTGGAGTGATAATGGAAACAAGGTATGTGAAAAGTCATCTGGTATGTCTGGCAGGGGAGGAAAGGGCCTTATGTATCAGATTTCATGATAAATATACGGACGCTGTCATTGGAGCGAACCGGGATGGAGAACCGGGGTGTATGACGGCGGGGAGTAACTGTAAATAATGATTAAGGGACAAAGGTGAACAGGATGGTTATGAATTTGGATTATATTCTGGAGCAGATTCAGCTTCAGATCCAGTCGGGGATGACGGTACTGACAGACAAGGGCAAAGAGCTTGCATCAGTGGATATGATTACGCTTGCAGTAATTGCGGCGGTGGGACTTTTGTTCTGCTTTCTGGGATTGAAGATTGTGAGATTCTGGGCGGCAGTATTTGGGCTTATGGTTGGTTTTGCGGGAGGCGCGTACCTGTCCTCCTATTTTGGACTGACCGGGTATGTACCGCTGATTATTGGGGGCGTGGCAGGTGTGATTCTTGCAGTGCTGGGAGCTGTATTCTATCATGCAGGGGCTTTTCTGGTGGGATGGCTTCTGGGAATCGCGGGCAGTGCTTATTTTATCAGGCCGGCGGACTGGATGTTTGCATTGGTCTGTGTGGGAATCGGTCTGGTGATTGCACTTCTTACACTGAAGCTGGCGGAGCCGGTTATTGCGCTGGTTACGGCGTTGTTGGGCGGAGCCGCAGCAGGGCAGGCAGGATATATTTTCCTTCCTGTGAAGAATCAGATTATACAGATCGCGATGATCGTGGTGCTGGTGATTCTTGGTCTGATCGTTCAGCTTCTGCTGGAATCTAAGAAGCGTAAAAGGCTGCATCTGGAAAAGGCGGACGAGATACGAAGAAACACTTCTGTTGCAAACGAGGTGGACCGGGCAAGAGCCATAATGGAAGATCTGGATAAGGGGAAAGACGGTGTAATGGAATTCGAAGATCTGGATGAAGGCGATGACGGAAACAGAGAATCCGAAGATCTGGATGAGGAATATATGGAAGAGGATGTCGAAGATTTAGAAGAGGATGATGACATTCAGATTTTGAATCTCGACGACGATGATGAATAGAAAGAATCGGCCAGATGCTGTATACGCCCAAAGGGTGTGAAAGGTAAGCATATGGTTATTTTTGACAGGGTAGAACAAGCAGAAGATGATTGCCAGTCCCTTCACAAAGTTGTATAATATATGTATCATTTAGTGGAAGTAAAGGGGGCTCGCTTATGAAGATAGATATGCACTGCCACGTAAAAGAAGGATCTATAGACAGCAAGGTAAGCGTGGACGAATACATCAGGATTCTAAAGAGCAAAGGGTTCCAGGGGATGGTGATCACTGACCATAACACGTATAAGGGATACCGTCACTGGAAGTACCATATGAAGGGGAAAGAGCATACGGATTTTGTGGTACTCAAGGGGATTGAGTATGATACCAGAGATGCCGGACATATTCTTGTGATTATGCCTGAAGGTGTGAAGATGCGCCTGCTTGAGATGCGCGGGATGCCGGTGTCTGTGCTGATTGATCTGGTACACCGTAACGGCGGTGTCTTAGGACCGGCTCATCCATGTGGCGAGAAGTATTTAAGTCTTACGAATACGAAGAGGTACTATACGAATCCGGAGATCATGAAGCGGTTTGATTTTGTGGAGGCTTACAACTGCTGTGAATCAGCCACATCCAATGCCGGCGCCATGAAGCTTGCACAGAAGTATGGCAAGGTTACTGTGGGAGGAAGCGATTCACACAAGCCGGGCTGTGTAGGACGGGCATATACGATTCTGCCGGAGCCGGTGACCTGTGAGACGGAACTGATTTCCATGATCCACAAGAAGACGAAGTTCGAGACAGGCGGCACTGCCTATGAGAAGACTACAAAGGAGAGGATTGGCAAGGTTAACAAGCTGCTGGTATATTCTTTCTGGTTTTATAATAAGGGCGGTGAACTGTTAAGGCGCCATGGACGTAATGAGAAGATGGAAGTGGAGAATCCGATCGACCCGATTGACCCGATCGAGATGTATTATACAGGGGAGCGGAAGCTGTCCTGATGAATAGACGAATATAAGAACTGCCATATCTACTGGAAGAAAAGACCAGTGGATATGGCAGTTTTTTAACCCCATCAGATATGCAGATCTCATTCTCAGATATCTACAGACCTGATCTGGGGATTCGCTTTTATCAGATTGATGACATCCTGATAGGTAAAGTTTTCCGGAAATGCAACATTTAGTTTAATCTTTAAAGATGTGTTATCCATGCGGGTGACCTTCATTGTCAGAATCTTTAAATCCTTGATGGAAAAGGAGTCCGCAAGGAAGGATTCAATATCCGAGGTATCGTCTATGACCACGGTGATCTGCTGGATCGTGGGCGTCTTGAGCCAGCGGAACCTTCTGTGCAGGATGACCTGAAAGATGATGATGAGCACGGTGGTCATGACGCCGAGGGCATACATTCCGGCGCCAAAAGCCATCCCGATCCCCACGGTTGCCCAGATCCCGGCGGCGGTAGTCAGGCCGCTTACACTGAAGTTCCTGGTGAATATGACGCCTGCCCCGAGAAAACCGATTGCTGTGACGACCCCGGCGGCAACACGGGACGGGTCAAGGCCGATATGGTCCAGTGCAAGGATATCCTGAAACCCATATTTGGAGATGATCATCATGGCGGCAGAAGCCAGCGCAACGATTGTATGGGTCCGGATCCCGGCAGTCTTTAAGTGGTTCTCTCTTTCGTATCCTACGGCCAGGCCGCACAAAGCGGCGCCAAGGATCCGCAGAAGATATTCTAACTGGGTAAAAACATGTGCCCACATACAGATTCCTCCTTTCGGGAGAGCGGCGTTTGTAAAAACCGTAATCTACTGCATTATTTTTTTCTCTTTTCATTGATCTTTTTACGAAGTTCTTCCAACTGTAGCTTGTGGTTGCGGGATTCCATTTTCGGGAATGCTTTAACAAGACGGCGGGAAACTCTTGGAGTCTTGCTGCCCAGGTCCTGATAACGTGCCTTTAAGCTTTCTATGCGGCTGCGCATTTCCTCAGAGACATCCTGCTTCTTTTCAAATAATCCGGATGCAGTCTCCTGCGTTTTTTCGCGTAACCCAGCAGCAGTCTCCTGCGTTCTTTCACGTAACCCAGCGGCAGTCTCCTGCGTTTTTTCGCGTAACCCAGCGGCAGTTTCCTGAGTTCTTTCGCGTAATCCGGCAGCAGTTTCCTGTGTCTTCTCCCGTAATCCAGCGGCGGCCTCCTGCGTTTTTTCTCTGATTCCGGCAGCGGCTTCCTGAGTCTTCTCTTTGAATTCAGCAGCAGCTTCCTGGGTCTTTTCTTTGATTCCGGTGGCTGCTTCATCCAGCTTCTGTCTGGATACTTCCTGTTTTTCCATGGCAGCGATCACTTTTTCGTAGATATCTTCTCCGATCTGGTCCGAAATCTCGTGCAGTTCTCCGGCTATCTTTTCCATGCTTGCAAGTCGCTTATTGAACTTGAAGATCGCGGATGCAGTAACATAGAGATCGGCGGCCATCGCGATTCCCAGGATGACCATGAGTATGATCCCTGCGGTATGTGGGATAAGAGAGAGCACCTTTGCAATCGGTGGATGGATAAAATCCATGATTGCCACACAGGCCACGCCCCACACAAGAGAAAAAACAAGGCAGACGTATCCGCCGATATTAAACGGCTGATTCGAATAGTCCCACCATTTATTATGGAAAATCTTATCCATGGCCCATCCGGTGATTCCTTCAAGGAGAGTCACAAGGATGACCGAGGAAACGTACAGCATAATCAGATTTTTCTTATAAGGTGTCAGCAGCGCGATGACAACGGTGACTCCCACACCGTAGATCGGACAGATCGGGCCGTTCAAAAATCCGCGGTTGACAAATTTGTGTTCTTTTACCGCCGCGAAGCCGACTTCTGTACACCATCCCAGAAATCCGTATACAAAAAAGTAAAGTAATATGTAGTAAATATCCATAATGATTGCCCCTCTTTCTATTATACTTTATAGAGTAAATGTTATGCCGAAAAATGTCAATGTGTTTGACTTATTGTTCAAAAAGTTCTATAATTGCTAATAGATAATAATTATCAATTGCAGAATCAAAATACAAGATGTTATTCACAGGAGATGCCATGAGGTTAAAAGAGGGTAAAAATCAACATACTTATCGGGTTCAGGAAATTAATATCGAACTGAATCTGGAGCGGAGACTTGAGGCTCTGGGACTTACGACAGGCTCAAAGATCACCATTTTAAACAATGATAAAAAAGGTGCAGTCACAGTGAGATTCCGTGGTACACGTTTTGCCATGGGACGCAGGATTGCGGATCATATTGCGGTGGAGGAGATCGAAGGATGAGCAGAGAAATCATCAATGTGGGATTTATAGGGAATCCAAATTGCGGAAAAACGACGTTATTCAATGCTTATACAGGAGCAAATCTGAAAGTGGCCAACTGGCCGGGGGTTACGGTTGAGAAAAAGGAAGGGAAGGCTTTCTATAAGGAGCAGGAATTCAAGCTGATCGACCTGCCGGGGATCTACAGTCTGACTTCCTATACGATGGAGGAGAAGGTATCCAGGGAGTGCATCATGAGTGATGAAGTGGATGTCATCGTGGATGTGGTGGACGCATCCTGCCTGGAACGGAATCTCTATCTGACGCTGCAGCTCATCGAGCTTGGAAAACCCGTTGTGCTGGCACTGAACATGATGGATATTATAGAAGAGCGGGGGATGGAGATCGACCTCCACAGACTTCCGGAGATGCTTGGCATCCCTGCGATCCCGGTATCCGCAAGAAAAAGGTCGGGATTAGAGATCCTGATGCATGCGGTGGCACATCACAAGGATTTTGCAAGGCAGAGCCCGTTCATTCATCATCATCCCGAGCATACCAGACATGTACATAATCATCACAGTGAATTCGCCATGGTATACCATGATGACATAGAGGATAAGATCGACCTGATTATTGCCCAGCTGAATGCGAAATATCCTGCGATGCAGAATAAGAGATGGCATGCCATCAAGATGCTGGAGCAGGATGCGGCGATTATGGAAGAGTTCCCGCTTGACATGCCAGAAGTTCTGGACCGGAGTTATGAGCAGGATATCATCAACCAGAAGTATGATTTTATAGAAGAGATCATTCAGGAGACCCTGGTAAATAAAAGCCAGAAGGAAGAGCGGACGGACAAGATCGACCGCTATCTGACGAGCAGATGGCTGGGGCTTCCTATTTTCCTTGGGATTATGGCATTGGTCTTCTTCCTGACATTTACTGTGGGAGACTGGCTGAAAGGATACTTTGAAGTGGCACTGGAATGGTTTTCCGGGAGCGCTCTTGGCCTGCTTGGTGCGTGGCAAGTAAGCCCGATGCTTCAGTCGCTGATTGTGGACGGAATTATTTCCGGTGTGGGCGGGATCCTGACCTTTTTGCCGAATATCTTTATTCTGTTTCTGGCACTGGCATTCCTGGAAGACAGCGGATATATGTCGAGAGTTGCATTTGTCATGGATGATATCATGAGCCACCTGGGATTATCAGGGAGAGCATTTCTTCCCATGCTTCTGGGATTCGGCTGCTCCGTTCCGGCGATCATGGCGTCACGTGCACTGGAACACAGAAAAGACAGACTCAAGACCATCCTGGTGACTCCTTTTATGTCCTGCAGTGCAAGGCTGCCGATCTACGTTCTGTTTTCTTCTATGTTTTTTGGGAAAAATGCCATGCTGGCATGTTATTCCATGTACATATTAGGAATTCTGGTGGCAATCACGGTTGCATTTGTCCTGTCTAAGATTGATGGGAGCAAGGCAGAGCATGCACTGCTGATCGAACTGCCGGAATATAAGACGCCGAATGCAAGGACCATCGCCATCTATGTGTGGGAAAAGGTGAAGGACTATCTGTCAAAGGCAGGAACGGTTATTTTCATAGCATCTATTATTATGTGGTTTATCCTGAACTTCGGAATGACCGGATATGTGACCGATATTTCCCAGAGCTTCGGTTCCATGATCGGGCGCGCCATCGTTCCACTGTTCACACCGATCGGTCTGGGGTACTGGCAGATCGTCGTGGCACTGATTGCAGGCATCGCGGCAAAAGAAGTTGTTGTCTCAAGCTGCAGCGTCCTGTTTGGAATCCAGAATATCACGACGGCACATGGTATGGCCAGTTTTGTCGGAACACTGGGGGGCATGGGTTTTGGCGCGGCCAATGCTTATGCACTGATGGTGTTCTGCCTGCTCTATATTCCATGCACGGCTACCATCGCGACGATCAGACGGGAAGTGGGCAGCAGGAAACTGACACTGGCATTTGTTCTGTTCCAGCTGGCTGTGGCATGGATCGTCAGCTTCGCGGCATTCCACATTACAGGTCTGTTCCTGTAAGAAAGAGATGAGAATCACAGAGGTGAGAGATTAATTCTGCCCCTTCAGACAGGACAGCCTCCCGGTTCACTTGAGAGTTTCACTCTTAAGCGGTCCGGGAGGCTGTCCTGTCTGAATTAATATTCAATTTCCTGCAGGAATAATCCCTTCGGATCACAGGGAGCACTTGCAGTCTCTTCTCCAGCAAAAATAGCCTCGATACATTCCTTTTTTCTCTTTCCAAGTCCGATATCCAGCAGGGTGCTGACGATCATTCTCGGCATATTGTGCAGGAAATCCCGCGCTTTCAGCGTAATCTGGATCTCATCTGCATCTCCGTAAATAGCAATATCATACATCTCTTTTTCTGTAGATTTACTTTTCTTAACAGTAGAAAAATTCTTGAAATCATGTCTGCTGACCAGCAGGAGGGCAGCCTGCTGCATTACTGCAATATCCGGTGTCTTAAAAGCATAGTATGTATACTTCCGGTCGAACACACTGGGAACACTGCCGATTGCTATGCGGTACAGATAGGTTCTGGACTTTGCATTCAGTGAGGCGTGGAAACGCTCCGGCATCTCCTCAGCGGACAGAACTGCAATATCCATCGGCAGATAACGGTTCAGGTACTGCATGATCTCAGCCGGCTTTCTGTCAGAGGTAGTCTTGAAACTGACTGTCTGTGCATAAGCGTGCACACCCACTTCCGTCCGGGCACCGCAGAATAATTCCACATCCTCCGCAGTCATCTTATGGATGACTTCCAAAAGCTTATTGGAAACCGTATTCGTAGATTCCCCCTTGGCACGCTGCCAGCCCTGATAACGTGAACCATCGTATTCCAGTACTAATTTTATATTATGCGTCATGAGTAAACTCTCCTTCTATGGTGCAGGAAATCTTAAGATCCTGCTGTATCAATCTTACAGGAAAGAAAAAAAGAATGCAAGATCAATTTGAGAGTAGTGACGAGCTTTAGCCTCGGAACGGACGGGGGACGCTGAGAAAAATGTGAAGCACATTTCGCGCCGCCTGTGTACCTGTCGTTTCAAAACCCTTACCGTTCGTGAAGAAGGCATAACAGAGAAAAGCGGAAAAAGGGAGGCACTGCCATATATGCTGAGAAATCCTGATGATTTCTCAGCAAGTATGGCACGGAATTAGGCGTTGAACGCCGAATTCCGACCTCCCTTTTTCCACTTTTCTCTGCAACGCCTTCTAGCACGAACTTTATGGGTGTTTGAAACGACAGGTACACAGGCAGCACGAAACGTGCTCCACATCTTTCTCAGCTGGTTTATCCAGTCGGTAGAAAAAGCATGGTACCATATCGTAACTTCTTCTCCCAGTACAGTACCACCAATCGATTCAATACGCTGCCCTGGTTTGAGGCCCCTCCTTAGTAACTGGCTTTTCCTCCCGTCCTGATGAACCAGCGGAGTATGATGGAAGCCGGGGGACTGCCTGCCGTGCTTGTTGTTTCAAAAGTCCTTAAAGCGGTCGATTAGATGTAGTTATGGTCCAGGAGGCGCCCAGAAGGGATGAAAATTGATTCTCCAAAATCAATTTTCACCCCGGGCTAAGGCGGAAAAATATCGATTTTTCCGCCGCATCCCAGGTCTGCCCTTCTGGGCGCCTCCTGGACCATTACTACATCTTCGGCAAGCGGGCGGATTTTGAAACAACAAGCACGGCAGGCAGTCCCCCGGCTTCCATCATACTCCGCGTCCCCATCCGTGCCGAGGCTAAAGCTCGTCACTAAGTTCTAATTTGGTAATTTGCCGGATATGGTTGATTTTCATCAGTAAGGGATACTATAATAAGAAAGTGTTCATATAGTCATGTTTTATATTTTACAAGATACCCGGCAGTGGTCCGGGAGATTATGATTTGGAGTATCCCTTGTTTTGGAAGGATGCAGTAACTTCGGGGATTTATAAAATGATAGCAGCAGAATGCGGATTGGAGTTGTTGGTATGATTGAAGAGAGAAAAGTTTCGGATTCCAGAGTGGAGACGGTGCACATGGTGCGGCCGAACCATCTGAATGCAGCAGGGCGTCTGTTTGGGGGGATTCTGATGCAGTGGCTGGATGAGGTGGCAGGGCTGGTAGCGAAGAGACATACGCACAGGAATGTGATTACGGCTTCTGTTGATAACCTGCGGTTTATCAAGGGTGCTTATCAGAAGGATGTGATTGTTATTATCGGAAGGGTGACCTATGTGGGGAATACTTCGATGGAGGTGCGGGTCGACACTTATGTGGAGAATGAGGACGGGATGCGCCGTCCGATCAACAGGGCGTACTTTACAATGGTTGCGCTGGATGAGAATGACAAGCCGACGAAAGCTCCGCGTCTGATTCTGGAGACGGAGGAAGAACGTGGGGAATGGCTGGCTGCCCAGAAGAGAAGAGAGATGCGGATTAAGAGAAAAGAAGAAGGCTTTTAACCCTTCTTCTTTAAAAGAGAGCTGACCATGTTGATCGTCTGATCGATCTGGGCCTGCTCTTCTTTTGATTTTCCGTCTTTCAGGATTTCCAGGATCAGTGAAATCTCCTCACCGGTGAAACGGATCCCTTTTTTGTTGGCGTTGGTGATCAGGGCGAGCATGATCGGGGCCAGGTCTTTGCCGCTTTTGCCGGAGGTCTGGGAGGCGGCCATATGGATCAGCTCCAGTTTCATCGGATCGATATTCTTCATTGCGGGATGGTTCATCCATTCATTCATAATTATGATTTCCTTTCCGGGTAAAATTTTTGTCGGTTTCAGAAAACAGCCTTTTAGTGCGATTTGGGTTCAATCCATTAGAATAGGCAACATCAGTATGAACATCGCTGTGGCTCATATCAACTGTATGAATATCACGGCGGCTCATATTCTTCGTATCTATATCACAGGATTCCATACTCTCCGTGTCTATATCACGGGATTTCATATCCTCAGTATCTATGTCACAGGGACCCACATCTCCTGTATTTATATCATAAGACTCCATATTCTCTGTATTTATACCATAAGATTCTGTTTTCTCTGTGTTTATGTCATAAGACTCCACATTTTCTGTATTTCTCTTGTAGGACTTCATATCCTCTGTATGAATATCATGGGCAGTCATATTACCTGCATAAGAATTTATATGACCGGTATGCGCATGATCTGCATTTGTATCATTTGTGTACACACCATTTGAGTGCATATTATTTGAGTTCATACCATTTTCATCCGCATGATCTGCGCTCATATTATTTTCATCCGTATGATCTGCCTCCATATCATTTGCAAACATATTATTGTACATCTGGAACATGTTCTGCTGTTCCGGGGTCAGCATCCCCATCATCATATCCATAGGATTAAATCCGCCGGAGAATAGACCCGACAGACCGCCCATATTCTGGTTCCCATCATTTTCCCCGGATCCGCTGCCGGGAGTAATGTCGGGGTTCCCCTGGAACATCTGGGCCATTTCCATTATATTCATCATATTTAATAAGGTGTCTATCATCTCCGATTCCTTTGGGGGCATATAGGGCTTTATTTCCTGCATGATCTCCAGAAAGGACGGCGGAGAGCTGCTGGAAAATGCCTGGGTATGCAGATCATTTCCGGCAGTCTGAAAGAAAGAGATGGCTTCTTTCAGTTCAAGAAATTTGACGAAGACCCCGAGAAATCTCTGGTTGGAAGAAGGAGTGTAGGGGAGGAAGAGCTTCATCATATGCAGCTGCGGAGGGGTTACAAGTTCATCGAATGGTGTCATTGGTCTGGGCGGTTGTTTTTCCATAGGCACTCCTTATGATAACGTTGTAAATATATATGTGCGAAAGTATAAAAATATGAGGATTTGGGAAAACTAAAATCATCTTTCTTACATACTATAATAAGAAGAAAGGAGATGATGTTTCAATGAAACGGAAATTAATTATCGACGGGAATGCAGTATATGAGATAGATGAAGCCTGTATGCTGAAAAAACATCTGACTCAGGAGAAAGAAGACAAACAGCAGGAAACGAAGGACAACCAGAGCCACAGTAATCAGGCAGAGTCAGAATAATTTTTCGTATTATAAAAAAAAGCAGCCCCGGCACTTTTTACTGTGCCGGGGCTGTTCTTTCTCAGATTAAATCAGATGAGTGTCTGGTTATTAGCATCCACATCCGCAGTTTCCACCGCCGAAGCCATTGCCACATCCGCCGCAGAATACAAGCAGTAAGATGATCCACAGACAGCTGTCATTGCAGCCACATCCGCAGCCGTTGTTTCCGCCGCCAAAGCCGTTTCCACAGCAGCAGAGCAGGATGATAATCCACAGACAAGAAGAGATACCTCCACCATTATTTTCGCATCCACATCCGCAGTTTGTAGCACTTAAATCACTCATGTTAAATCCTCCATATATGTTTGATTACAGTTCATAATATGTGGGTGGTTCCAAATGTGTGAGAAGATTTCCGGAAAAAATTTAAAAAACATAGTTTTTCTGGAATGGGTGGATGCAGACAGGCAGTATGAATATCCTATAAAAAAGGGTATTACTATGAAATCAGTAAAACAGACGGTAGAGTACTGGTGCCCGGATATTCTGACAGGGCAGTATCTCGGTCAGAACATCCGCATTGGAGTTTTGGATACCGGAATCACGCTGCATCCGGATTTCGACAGCAGAATCATCGGTTTTCGTGATTTTGTTAATCATAGAGAGAAAATATATGACGACGGGACGCACGGGACTCATGTCAGCGGGATCCTGGCAGGGAGCGGGAAACTGTCCGCGGGTGTGTATGCAGGGATGGCGCCGCAGGCGGAGATTCTGATGGGAAAGGTGCTCGATCATACGGGAAATGGCTCTGTGGATCATGTTGTGGCCGGGATTGAGTGGATTCTGGATATTCATAAGAAGATCGGGCTTAAGATTGTCAATATTTCGGTCGGGACGCAGCCGGGACTGGAGGAAGAGCAGGAAAGGCACCTGCTGGATGCGGTAGAGGCGCTCTGGGATGAAGGGCTGATTGTGGTTGTCTCGGCAGGCAATTACGGACCGGGAGAAGGGACCGTTGCAGTTCCGGGAACCAGCAGAAAGGTAATCACGGTCGGAGCAATTGGAGATAAGAGATCGGTTGTGATGGGAAGGGGCGGAAAGACGAAATGGAACTATTCGGGAAACGGACCTACCCGGGAATGTATTGTAAAGCCTGATCTGTCCGCTCCGGGGACGAATATTTTAAGCTGTAATGGAGAATATACGACAAGATGGCAGAAACCGTATGTGACCAAAAGCGGAACCTCGATGGCGACCCCTGTGGTTTCCGGGGCGATCGCATGTCTCCTTTCCAAGTATCCGGACATGACGAATGTGGAAGTAAAACTCAGGCTTCGGGACACCTGTGTTCTGGGGGAAGAGGCACAGCAGGGCTGGGGAATGCTGCATGTGGGGAGGCTGTTTGAAGGGTGAGTTTCAAAAAAAGGCAGGTGTCAAGAAAAAATACTTGACACCTGCTTCATTATTGTGTATGATAGCAGAGGTGATTAGTGTGAATGAGATTTTAGAACAGGCATTATTATATGATTTTTATGGTGAACTACTCACAGATCACCAGAAAGACATCTACGAGCAGTTCGTACTTGAGGATCTTTCCTTAAGCGAGATTGCACAGGATGCAGGGATTTCAAGACAGGGCGTACATGACCTGGTCAGGCGCTGCCAGAAGATTCTGGAGGGCTATGAGGACAAGCTGCACCTGGTAGAGAAGTTCCTTTCGATTAAGGAAAAGGTTCATGAGATTGACGATGCTCTGGATTCCTATGAGAAGCAGGGCATGGAACCGGAAGAGATGGCTGAGAGAATCCGGAAGATTTCGGATACGATAATAGAGGAGTTATAGAATGGCATTTGACAGTTTAACCGAGAAGCTTCAGAACGTATTTAAGAACCTCCGCAGTAAAGGGCGGCTCACGGAAGAGGATGTAAAGACAGCTTTAAAGGAAGTCAAGATGGCTCTGTTAGAAGCGGATGTCAACTTTAAGGTCGTGAAGGGATTCATAAAGAGCGTACAGGAACGTGCGGTCGGACAGGATGTCATGAACGGTCTGAATCCGGGACAGATGGTCATTAAGATTGTAAATGAAGAGCTGGTCAGCCTGATGGGCTCAGAGACAACTGAGATCCAGCTGCAGCCAGGGAGTGCGATCACGGTCATTATGATGGCAGGTCTCCAGGGAGCAGGTAAGACGACCACGACGGCAAAGCTGGCCGGAAAGTTCAAGTTAAAAGGTAAGAAACCGCTGCTTGTAGCGTGTGATGTTTACAGACCCGCGGCAATCAAGCAGTTACAGATAAATGGAGAGAAGCAGGGCGTGGAAGTGTTTTCCATGGGAGACAAGAACAAGCCTGCGGATATTGCAAAGGCGGCCTTGGAGCACGCGAAGAAGAATGGCAATAACATTGTGATCCTGGATACAGCCGGACGTCTTCACATTGATGAGGACATGATGGGAGAGTTACAGGAGATCAAAGAGGCGGTCGAGGTGCATCAGACGATCCTGGTCGTGGATGCCATGACCGGACAGGATGCGGTCAATGTTGCCGGAAGCTTCAACGATAAGATCGGGATTGACGGTGTAATCGTGACGAAGCTGGACGGCGATACAAGAGGCGGTGCGGCACTTTCCATCAAGGCAGTGACCGGCAGGCCGATCCTCTATGTAGGTATGGGAGAGAAGCTTTCCGATCTGGAACAGTTTTATCCTGATAGAATGGCTTCCCGTATTTTAGGTATGGGAGATGTCCTGACCCTGATTGAGAAAGCAGGGGCTGAGATTGACGAAGAGAAAGCCAGACAGATGACACAGAAGATGAAGAAGGCCCAGTTCGACTTCGATGATTATCTGGAGAGTATGAACCAGATGAAGAAGATGGGCGGACTTTCAGGTGTCATGAGTATGATGCCGGGACTCGGCGGCATGGGCGGCAAGATGCCCGACCTTGATAACGAGGAGAATGAGAAGCGAATGGCAAGGATGGAGGCAATCATCTATTCCATGACACCGGATGAGAGACGCAATCCTGATCTTCTGAATCCATCCAGAAAGCACCGGATCGCCAGGGGCGCCGGGGTGGACATTGCGGAGGTAAACCGCATGGTCAAGCAGTTCAATGAAGCCAAGAAGATGATGAAGAAGCTTCCTGGCATGATGGGCGGCAGAGGTGGTAAGAAAGGTAAGTTCAAACTTCCTTTTTAACACATAAATTTAACAACAAAAAAGAAAAAATATTAAGAAGAGGTGAAAGAAAATGGCAGTTAAAATCAGATTAAAAAGAATGGGACAGAAGAAGGCTCCTTTCTATAGAATCGTAGTTGCAGATTCAAGATCTCCTAGAGATGGTAAGTTTATCGAGGAAATCGGAACATATGATCCGAACCTGGAGCCAAGCGGAATCAAAGTTGACGAGGAAGCAGCTAAGAAGTGGTTAAACAACGGAGCTCAGCCTACAGAAGTAGTAGGTAAAATCTTGAAAGCAGCAGGTATTGAGAAATAAGCTGTTCCGCGGAGGTAGCTTAAATGAAAGAATTAGTTGAAGTCATTGCGAAAGCACTGGTAGACGATCCGGACAGCGTTGTTGTTTCTGAGAGACAGGACGGCAGGACTACGGTGATCGAGGTACGTGTTGCTGACGGCGACATGGGCAAGGTTATCGGAAAGCAGGGACGTATTGCAAAGGCAATCCGTTCTGTAGTTAAGGCAGCTGCTGCCAAGGAAGATAAGAGAGTTGTTGTTGACATCGTGCAATAGCAGAGAACATAAGGGACAGCCTTTTTGGCCTTACGGGCAGGAAGGGACTGCCCCTTTCCTTTTGATGAACAGTTGTCAGGAACATATTCAGACAGGGAGATATAGGAGAAGCATATGGAACAGTACTTACAGGTAGGAGTTATTTCATCGACTCACGGGATCAGGGGCGAGGTCAAGGTATTTCCGACCACAGATGACCCGGCGAGATTCAAGGTTTTAAAGAAAGTTATACTGGATACTGGAAAAGAGCAGATTCCTCTTGAGATTCAGGGCGTGAAGTTTTTCAAGCAGTTCGTGATCTTAAAGTTCAAAGGAATCGATAATATAAATGATATTGAAATGTATAAAGGCAAGAGTCTTCTCGTATCACGCGAGGATGCGGCACCTCTTGGAGAGGATGAATACTATATTGCCGATCTGATCGGGATGAAGGTATTCACGGAAGACGGTGAGTTCGGTGTCCTTAAGGACGTGATTGAGACGGGGGCGAACGAGGTGTATGTGGTGGATTCGAAGGAACACGGGGAAGTCCTGATTCCGGCGATCCATGACTGTATCCTGGATGTCAACGTGGAGGAACAGACCATGAAGGTGCATCTGCTGGACGGGCTGGTGTAGCTGCAGGGGAATCTGTAAAAAAAGTAAAGGCAGGAGTAACATGAATTTTCATATTTTAACCTTATTTCCGGATATGGTCATGGACGGTCTGAATACGAGTATTATCGGACGTGCGGTGAATAACGGGCTTTTGTCGATTGAGGCGGTCAATATCCGGGATTACGCATTTAACAAACATCAGAGTGTGGACGATTACCCTTATGGAGGGGGCGCCGGGATGCTGATGCAGGCGGAACCTGTCTACCAGGCCTATGAGGCGGTTGCAGGGAAGCTTGAGAAGAAGCCGAGGCTGGTATACCTTTCCCCGCAGGGACAGACATTTACGCAGCAGATGGCCCAGGAACTGGCCAGGGAGGAGGAGCTGATCCTGCTCTGCGGCCATTATGAAGGAATTGATGAGAGAGTCCTGGAGGAGATCGTGACGGACTACGTGTCCATCGGGGACTATGTGCTGACCGGCGGGGAGCTCCCAGCCATGGTCATGGTGGATGCGATCTCACGGCTTGTGCCGGGGGTGCTCCACAACGATGTGTCTGCAGAATTTGAGTCCTTTCAGGATAATCTGCTGGAATATCCGCAGTACTCGCGTCCCGAAGTGTGGCATGAGAAGCGGGTGCCGGAGGTGCTTCTGTCCGGGCATCACGCGAACATCGAGAAGTGGCGCCGCCAGCAGTCTGTTCTGAGAACCAGGGAGCGCCGCCCGGATCTGTTAGAGAAGTGCGAACTCACGGATGCGGAGAAAGGAATGCTTGCAAAGCTGGACAGGGAAGAGGACAGGCAGGAGAACAGTGACAGCGATTAATCCGTGAAAAGATTGACAGACACATGGAAATGTCAGATAATATTACTAAATGTATAGGACCAGGGAGGACATTTCAATGTACGAGTTAAAGCAGTGTATTTTAGTCACAAACAATGACAGGGCAGCCGAAAAATGGAAGGATGATGTGAAGCAGGTGATTTTCCTGGATTCATATGAGGAGGTCTTAAAGAAGGCCCGTGATCTGATCCACACGAATCACAAGCTTCTGACACATCCGCAGGCATCCAGCTTAAAGCCCAATCAGACCCCTTACCGCACGGTTCTTCTGTATGATGGGGAGAAGAGCACGACAGAGGATATCTTAATGATTGAGCAGGCCATCGAGGTGTTTGAGAAATGGAATGAGATCAAGAAGACACCGAAATACAGTGAAAAGATTGCCTACGATTATAAGACCATTGATCTGTCAATGATTGAAAATGTAATACCAAAGTTATAAAGAATGTTAAGAATTTGACTAGATGAGGACGGAAATGAAAGAATACAAAGGAACCTCTTACTTTAAAGGGCTGAGCAGAAAAGACTACATCGTCAGGACCAGCAGTATTATTAAAGAAGAGGGGGGAGAAGCTATCAGTATACGGCGGATCGCGAAAGAACTTGGTTGTTCTTCTGCAAGTCTGTACCGTTACTTTGAAAATCTGGATGAACTTCTGTACTATGCGCATCTGGATTCTCTGAATGAATACATACAGGAACTTTCCAGACAGGAAAAGAAGTGGGACAATATCTGGGATGTTCATTTTGGAATATGGCGCGCATACGGCAATGAGGCGCTTAAGAAGGTAGAGGCTTTCGAATGCATTTTTTACCGGAATATCAACAAGAATCTGGGGAAGGCACTGGAGGAATATTATAATATGTTCCCGGATTCCATCGTGTCGGAGATCGGAAGAGCACACGTCTGAA